>NZ_VCKX01000134.1 GCF_005889725.1 Nonomuraea zeae | reverse complement strand
CCGCCGCCCCCGCCCCGCAGGAGGTGGGGGCGGGGGCGGCGGTGTTCGGGCTGTCGCTGTGCTTCGCCGGGGTGCTGGCGGGGTTCCTGCTCGGCACCGGGGTGCAGATGGCGATGCTGGACGGGGTGACCTCGGCTCAGCAGCTGGTCGACAGCTTCGTGGGGGCGCTGCACTGGTGGGCGTTGATCGGTGGCTTCCTGGTGGTGATGATCATCGTGCTTGCCGCGGTGATGGCTCGCCGGCCGGCCAAGGACGGGATGCCTGACGATCTCGCGGATGTGTCCTCCGCCGTGCCCGACAAGCCCTGTGGTGGCCCGCCTCCCGGGGCGGATGAGCCGCTCGTGTGGGGATCCCGTGCCAGGGACGAGAGCGCTGAGCGTAAGGGTGTCGAGGACGTTAAGGGCTCTGAGAGCAAGGCCGTCATGGGCGTTGAGGGCGTGAAGGGGTCTGGGCGCTCGGGTGTCGAGAGTGTGAAGGGTTCTGAGCGCTCGGGCGGTGAGGGTGTGAAGGGTTCTCAGCGCGCGGGTGCCGCGAGCGGGGGTCTCGGGCGTGAGGGTGTCGCCGGTGCTGAGGGCGTGAAGGGTTCTGAGCGCACGGGCGTCATGGGTGTGCAGGACTCTGAGCGCGCGGGCGTCACGAGCGGGAGTCTCGGGCGTGAGGGCGCTGAGGGCGTCGAGGGCGAGAGTCTCGGAGGTCAGGGCCTCGGCAGTAGGAGTCTCGCACGTGAGGGCGCTGAGGGTGCGGAGTGCGGCGATGCTGCGGGTCCGGGGAGTGGGGGCGCGGGCGTCGAGCCGGATGAGGATCGGCCTACTGGTGCGATTCCTCGGGTCGTGGTGCCGGTGTTCGCAAAGGGGGCGTTCGGCAAGCTGGAGGCGCGGAGCGACGACGAGGCGGTGCCCGAGCCGTACCCGGCGGTGCCGCCGCAGGCCTCTTCGCCCGAGGACCCCGCTTCCCCGTAGAAACCCGAGCAGCCAGCTGCCGCCGGAGCCTCCGGAGACCCGCCCCCTTCCGCCTCTGGGGGCCTTGCTTGCTCTCTGGGGGTGTTGCTCTCTGGGGGTGTCGCCCTCTTGGGATGTCGCCCCCTAGGGACGTTGCTCTCGGAGGACCCCCGCCCCTGGAAACCCCGTCGCTCCCTGGAAACCCCTGGAGACCCCGCCGCCCCTGGAGGGCGCTGAAGACCTCGTTGGCCTCTAACCTGACGACCCCCTTCCCCTTGGAAGGAGGGCTCGCTTCCCCCGTGGAAAGCGGTCTGGACGGTAAAACGAGGGTAGGGGCGCGGGACGGTAAGCTGAGCCGCAGTCACCGCGACGCGTGGGCCCGTGCCCCGCGCAGCGTCCCCGCGGTCAGGCCGGGCGTCTGCCGCGACCCCACTCTGTTCAAAGGAGAACTTCAAGTGTCCGAGCGCACTCTTGTCCTGATCAAGCCCGACGGGGTAAAGCGCGGCCTCATCGGTGACGTGATCGCCCGTGTGGAGCGCAAGGGCCTCAAGGTCGTGGCGATGGACCTGCGCACCCTCGACGCCGACACCGCCAAGGCGCACTACGCCGAGCACTCCGAGCGGCCGTTCTTCGGCGAGCTCGTCGAGTTCATCACCTCCGGGCCGCTCGTCGCCCTGGTGCTCGAGGGCCCGCGCGCCGTCGAGGCGTTCCGCGCGCTGGCCGGCGCGACCGACCCGGTCAAGTCGGCCCCGGGCACCATCCGTGGCGACCACGCACTCGAGATCGGCGAAAACGTCGTCCACGGCTCCGACTCGCCCGAGTCCGCCTCCAGGGAGATCAAGATCTTCTTCCCGGACCGCTTCTAGGCAAAGTCCGCCCCGCTTCGGCGCGCCCGCACGGTTTTCACCGTGCGGGCGCGTTTGTTTTGTCGGGCTCACCCATAAATCTCCCTCGTACGGATGGCACGGGCGTCGTATTGCGCGCCGAAATTTTGTCGGACGGTTGCCGTAGGGTTACGCACGGTTGGAAGAAGGATCGTTCAACGCGGCGATCGGATGTTGTGGTGCAATCCGGGCAAAATTGCGGTTGAGCTTGGGGCTGGAGATTTTTGTGGGGCACGAAGGCTCATTGTGCCCATCGGTGGGTACGTCACGTTACGATTCGAATTCGATCCGTAGTCATTCGCGAACGACGTTACGGAGGGCTCCGTTCCCCATGGGCAGCAAGCTCGCGTTTCTCGGCCGTGACATGGCGGTCGACCTGGGCACCGCCAACACGCTGGTCTACGTGCGCGGCCGGGGCATCGTGCTCAACGAGCCGTCAGTCGTAGCGATCAACACCGCCACCGGCAAGATCGTGGCGGTCGGCATCGAGGCTAAGCGGATGATCGGCCGTACGCCAGGAAATATCATCGCGGTCCGTCCGCTCAAAGACGGCGTGATCGCTGACTTCGACGTCACCGAACGGATGTTGCGCTATTTCATCCAACGGGTGCACAAGCGGCGGCATTTCGCCAAGCCGCGCATCATCATCGCGGTTCCGAGCGGCATCACCAGCGTGGAGCAGCGCGCGGTGAAAGAGGCCGGTTATCAGGCGGGGGCCAGAAAGGTCTACATCGTCGAGGAGCCGATGGCCGCCGCCATCGGGGCCGGGCTGCCGGTCCACGAGCCGACCGGGAACATGGTGGTCGACATCGGCGGCGGCACCACCGAGGTGGCGATCATCTCGATGGGCGGCGTGGTCACGAGCCAGTCGATCAGGGTCGGCGGTGACGAGCTGGACCAGGCGGTGATCACCTTCGCCAAGAAGGAGTTCTCGCTGATGCTCGGCGAGCGCACCGCCGAAGAGATCAAGATGGCCATCGGGTCAGCCTGTCCCAATGGGGAGGAATCGCACGCGGAGATCCGCGGTCGAGACCTGGTCAGCGGTCTGCCAAAGACGATCATCGTGTCGAGCGAGGAGATCAGGAAGGCGACCGAGGAGCCCGTCAACGCGATAGTGGACGCGGTGAAGACCACGCTCGACAAGTGCCCGCCCGAGCTGGCCGGCGACATCATGGACCGGGGCATCGCACTCACCGGTGGTGGCGCCCTGCTCAAGGGGCTGGACGAGCGGGTCAAGGCCGAGACCGGCATGCCGGTGCACCTCGTGGACAACGCTCTCGACTCGGTCGCCATCGGCTCGGGCAAGTGCGCCGAGGACTTCGAGGCGCTGCAGCAGGTTCTGGTGCCGGAGTCGCGGCACTGATGAGAGATTCCCGCCGAGCCCGGCTGATCCTCGGGGTGCTGCTGACGGCTGCCCTGGTCATCCTGACCGTCGACCACCGCACCGGCGACAGCTCGCCGCTGCGCCCGCTGCGCGCGGCCGGGTCATGGCTGTTCGGCACGGCCGAGCGGTTCGGGGGCGGTGTGGTGCGCCCGGTCGGCGGGTTCGTGCAGGCGATCCTGAGCGCGCCGAGCGCCGCCGACCACATCTCGGTGCTGAAGGCGGAGAACGCCCGGCTCCGAGCGGGGCTGCTGGCCGACAAGCTCGACGCCTCGCGGTCCAAAGAGCTCAAGCAGTTGCTCGGGCTGTCGGGGGCAGGCGGATACAAGGTGGTCCCGGCGAACGTGATCGCCCGCCGGGGCCAGCCGGGGTTCGAGGACGCCGTGCAGATCGACGCGGGGACCGGAGACGGCATCAGGTCGGAGATGACCGTGCTCAACGGTGACGGGCTGGTCGGGCGCGTCGTCCAGGCCTCCGCGCACAGCTCGACGGTGGTGCTGCTCAGCGATCCGGCCTCGGCCGCCGGGGCGCGGCTGGAGGGCGGCAAGGAGATCGGCGTGGTGCACGGGGTCGGGGAGAACGGGCGGCTGGTCCAGTTCCGGCTGCTCGACTCGACCGCGCCGCTCGACAGAGGCGGGCGCATCGTCAGCTTCGGCTCCCAGCACGGCAGCCCCTACGTGCCGGGCGTGCCGATCGGGGTGATCGAGCGGGTGGAGTCGACACCGGGCGAGCTGACGCGCATCGCCTACGCCAAGCCCTATGCGGATCTGACGGCGCTCGACGTCGTGGGCGTGGTGGTGGAGGGGCCCAAACGCGATCCCCGTGACGCGGTGCTCCCCGCCAAGGAGGGGGCGCGGTGATCGGAGGGCTGCTCGTACTGCTTGCGTTGCTGACGCAGGTCATGCTGGTCAACCGGGTGCCGTTGCCGGCCGGTGGCGCGCCCGACCTGGTGCTGCTGACAGTGGTAGGAGCGGCGCTCGGGCGCGGGCCCGTGCCCGGAGCGATGCTCGGGTTCTTCGCCGGGCTGCTGGTGGACGTCATGCCGCCGACCGCGCACCTGGTCGGCCAGTACGCGTTCGTGCTGGCCTCCGTCGGCTACGTCGCAGGCCGGGGCGCGGGCGGCCCGGTGACGACCGTCGTGCTGTGCGTGCTGATGGCCCCGCTGCTGGCGGCGGCCGTGGGCGGGCTGATCTCCGATCCGCGGGTGTCCATGTCCACGCTGACCCAGCAGGTGCCGGTCACCATCGTCTACACGCTGCTCGTCGCCCCGATCGTGATCTGGCTGACCACGCGGGGCCGCCACCCGAGGTTCTCGACATGACCAGGATGCGCGCCCGGCTGCTCGTGCTGCACGTGCTCGTGCTGACGCTGCTCGTCGTGCTGGCCACGCGCCTGTGGCAGGTGCAGGTCGTGCGCGGGCAGGAGTTCGTGACGCGGGCGACGGAGACCAGGACGCGGGCCGTGATCGTGCCGGCCGTGCGCGGGCAGATCCTCGACTCCTCCGGGCGCCCGCTCGTGCGCAACAAGACCGCTCTGGTCGTCTCCGTGGACCGGACCAGGCTGTCCAGGATGCGCGACGGCGGCGTGAAGGTGCTGGGCAAGCTGTCCAAGGTGCTCGGCACGCCGGTCGCGCAGCTGCAGCAGCGCATCACGCCCTGCGGGCCGGGGGTCGGCAAGCCGTGCTGGACGGGGTCGCCCTACCAGCCGGTTCCGCTGGACGAGAAGGTCGACACCCGGGAGGCGCTGCAGATCCTCGAGCGGCAGGAGGAGTTTCCCGGCGTGACCGCCGAGATCCACTCCGTGCGGCAATATCCGGGCGGCCGGGCCGGGGCGCAGATGCTCGGCTACCTGCAACCGGTCACCGAGGCGGAGCTGGAGAAGCGCGAAGGGCTCAAGGCCGCCTTCTCCGGGGTGGACCTGGCCGGGCGAGACGGTCTCGAATACGTCTACGACGAGGCGTTGCGCGGCAAGGCCGGGCTGCGCAGGGTGCAGGTCGACCGGATGGGCAAGGCGCTCGGGGTGGAGGAGCAGGTGACGCCCATTCCTGGCGATCACCTGGTGACCAGCATCGACTCGCGAGTACAGAACATCACCGAAAGGGCGCTGGCGAAGGCGATGAAGTCGGCGCCGGCGGCGGACGGCGGGGCCGGGGTCGTGCTGGATGCGCGTACCGGCCGGGTGGTGGCGCTGGCCAGCGCGCCCGGCTACGACCCGGCGATCTGGGCCGGCGGGATCTCGGCGCGCGGCTACCAGTGGCTGCTGTCGGAGAAGTCGGGCAAGCCGCTGGTGTCGCGGGCGATCAACGGGCAGTTCGCGCCGGGCTCGACGTTCAAGGTCTCGTCGGTGTCGGCGATGCTGCGGGCCGGCTACCCGCTCAACGGCACCTACGGCTGCCCGGGCTCCTACACGGTGGGCGGCCGGGCCTTCAACAACTTCCGCGGCATCGGGCTGGGCACGCTCAGCCTGCACACGGCGCTGGTCAAGTCCTGCGACACGATCTTCTACCGGGCCGCCTACGAGCAGTACCTCAAGGACGGCGGGCGCAGCCCGAAGAAGAAGCCGAAGGAGATCTTCGCCAACATGGCCAGGGCGTTCGGGTTCGGCAGCCCGACCGGCGTGGACCTGCCGGGAGAGTCCGGCGGCCGCATTCCCGACCGGGCCTGGAAGAAGAACTTGTGGAACGCGACCAGCGCGACCAACTGCGAGCGGTCGCGCAAGGGCTACCCGGAGGTCAAGGACAAGGCGCGGGCGGAGTTCCTCAAGCGGCTGGCGCTGGAGAACTGCACGGAGGGCTTCCTACTGCGGCCAGGTGACTCGGCGAACTTCTCCATCGGCCAGGGCGACGTGCTGGTGACGCCGATGCAGCTCGCGAGGGCGTACATGGCGCTGGTCAGCGACGGGAAGGTGCGCAGCCCGCGCATCGGCTGGGCGCAGGTGCGGCCCGACGGCAAGGTGGTCAGGACGATCCCCGTGCCGGTGGTGGGCAAGCTGCCGCTCAGCGAGAAGGAGCGCCTCTACATCAAGAACGCGCTGAGCCAGGTGGCCGCGGACGGCACCGCGGCGGGGGCCTTCGCCGGGTTCCCGATGAACAAGGTGCGCGTCGGCGGCAAGACCGGCACCGCGGAGGTGTGGGGCAAGCAGGACACCTCGTGGTTCGCCTCGTTCGCGCCGACGAAGAACCCCCAGTACGTGGTGGTGGTCATGGTCTCGCAGGGCGGGATGGGCGCGCAGACCGCGGCCCCCGCCGTCCGCGAGATCTATGAGGGGATCTACGGGATCAAGCGTCCGAAGGCGGCCGTTCCCGGCGGGCGGCTCACGACGAGGCTGCCGAGGTTCGCGCCCGACGGGACGGTGGCCAGGGGATGATCGACCGCTCGGTGGCCATCCGGCGACCCTCGCTGTTCCGGCGGATGGTCGCCGAGGACTCCACGGTGCGCCGGCTCGACGGGCTGATGCTGGTCGCGGTGGCCGGGCTGTGCGTGATCGGCACGCTGCTGGTGTGGTCGTCCACCAGGACATGGGCGCCGGGCGCCACCGGGCTGGTCAAGAAGCACGTGCTCAACGAGGTCATCGGCGTGGTGCTGTGCGCGGTCGTGGCCATGGTCGACCATCGGGCGATGCGGGCGTACGCGCCGCTGGTGTTCCTGGTGTCGCTGATCGGGCTCGTGCTGGTGATCACGCCGCTGGGGGCGACGATCAACGGGTCGCACTCGTGGATCCTGCTCGGCGGCGGGTTCGCGGTGCAGCCGTCGGAGTTCGCCAAGGTCGGGCTGCTGCTGGTCATCGCCATGTTGCTGGCGCAGCCCGCGGAGGGGAGCGACCGGCCGCGCGGGCTGGACATCGTGCTCGCGCTCATCGCCGCGACCATCACGATGGGGCTGGTGATGCTCCAGCCCGACCTCGGCACGGCGCTCGTGCTGGCGGTGATCACGGCCGCGGGGCTGGTGATCGGCGGGGTGCGAAAACGGTGGATCATGGCGCTGGCGGGCGTGGCGGGCGTCGGGATCTTCTCGGTGTTCTACTTCCAGATGCTGGAGCCGTACCAGGTGGCGCGGTTCACCGCGTTCGTCGATCCGAGCGTCGATCCGCGCGGGGTGGGCTACAACAGCACGCAGTCGCTGATCGCGATCGGCTCGGGGCAGCTCCTGGGCAAGGGGCTGCTCGGCGGCGGGCAGACGACCGGGCGGTTCGTGCCCGAGCAGCACACCGACTTCATCTTCACGGTGGCGGGCGAGGAGTTCGGGTTCCTCGGCTCGGTCACGGTCGTGCTGCTGCTCGGCGTGGTGCTGCTGCGCGGGCTGAAGATCGCCAGGGAGTGCGACGACCGGTTCGGGTCGCTGGTCGCGGGGACGATCGTGTGCTGGTTCGCGTTCCAGACGTTCATCAACGTGGGGATGACGATCGGGATCATGCCGATCACCGGGCTGCCGCTGCCGTTCGTGTCCTACGGCGGCACCGCCACGTTCGCGAATCTCATTGCGATTGGGCTTCTCCAAGCCATCAGAGTCCGAAGACAGTCGTTTAATTAGAAGTATGTTCTTGGCCTATTGCGATGAGTGCGAGGAGCGCTTCCTGCTTCCCGCGAACCACGTCGTCGGCGTGCACAACCTCGAAAGCGGTGTGATCGCCGTCGAGCTGACGTGCTACGAGGGGCACCACATCATGGTGCTCAGTGGCAACGACATCGACATCCCCGGACCTGCCACCGTCTGAGCGCCGCTACCCTGGACGCTATGCCTGTCGAGTCGATATTCCCCCGCCTGGAAGCGCTGCTGCCCAAGGTGCAGAAGCCCATCCAGTACGTCGGGGGTGAGCTCAACTCGACAGTCAAGGACTGGGACGCCGCCGACGTGCGGTGGGCGCTGATGTATCCCGACGCCTACGAGGTCGGGCTGCCCAACCAGGGTGTGGCGATCCTCTACGAGATCCTCAACGAGCTGCCCGCCACGCTGGCCGAGCGCACCTACGCGGTCTGGCCGGACCTGGAGGCGCTCATGCGGGCCGAGGGCGTCCCGCAGTTCACCGTCGACGCGCACCGGCCGGTGCGCGCCTTCGACGTGCTCGGCGTGTCGTTCTCGACCGAGCTCGGCTACACCAACATGCTGACCGCGCTGGACCTGGCCGGCATCCCGCTGCGGGCCGCGGACCGGGGCGAGGACGACCCGATCGTGCTCGCGGGCGGCCACGCGGCCTTCAACCCCGAGCCGATCGCCGACTTCCTCGACGCGGCCGTGCTCGGCGACGGCGAGCAGATCTCGATCGCGATCTCCGAGGTCATCCGTGAGTGGAAGGCCGAGGGCCGGCCGGGCGGGCGCGACGAGTTGCTGATGCGGCTGGCCGAGTCCGGCGGGGTCTACGTGCCGAAGTTCTACGACGTCGACTACCACCCCGACGGGCGCATCCAGCGGGTCGCGCCCAACCGGCCCGACGTGCCATGGCGGGTGCACAAGCACACCGTGATGGATCTCGACGAGTGGCCCTATCCGAAGAAACCGCTGGTCCCGCTGGCGGAGACCGTGCACGAGCGGTTCAGCGTGGAGATCTTCCGCGGCTGCACGCGCGGCTGCCGGTTCTGCCAGGCGGGCATGATCACGCGTCCGGTGCGCGAGCGCTCGATCACCACGATCGGCGACATGGTGGAAAACGGCATCAAGGAGTCCGGCTTCAACGAGGTCGGGCTGCTGTCGCTGTCGTCCGCCGACCATTCCGAGATCGCCGAGGTGGCCAAGGGCCTGGCCGACCGCTACGAAGGCACCAACACCTCGCTCTCGCTGCCCTCGACCAGGGTCGACGCGTTCAACATCGACCTGGCCAACGAGTTCTCCAGAAACGGCAGGCGTTCCGGCCTGACGTTCGCGCCCGAGGGCGGCTCGGAGCGCATGCGCAAGGTGATCAACAAGATGGTCACGGAAGAAGACCTGATCCGCACCGTCACCACGGCTTATTCGCAGGGGTGGCGCCAGGTCAAGCTCTACTTCATGTGCGGGCTGCCGACCGAGCTCGACGAGGACGTGCTCGGCATCGGCGACCTGGCGAAGAAGGTCATCAAGGCGGGCCGGGAGGCCACCGGCAGCCGCGACATCCGCTGCACCGTCTCCATCGGCGGCTTCGTGCCCAAGCCGCACACCCCGTTCCAGTGGGCCGCCCAGGCCGACCACGAGACCGTCGACCGGCGGCTCAAGGCGCTGCGCGACTCGCTCAGAGGTGACAGGGAGTTCGGCCGGGCCATCGGCTTCCGCTATCACGACGGCAAGCCGTCCATCGTGGAAGGGCTGCTCTCGCGGGGCGACCGCAGGGTCGGGGCCGTGATCCAGGCCGTCTGGGAGGACGGCGGCCGTTTCGACGGCTGGAGCGAGCACTTCTCCTACGAGCGCTGGATGTCGGCCGCCGAGCGGGCCGGCGTCGACGTCGACTGGTACACCACCCGTGAGCGGGAGGAGAACGAAGTCCTGCCGTGGGATCACCTCGACGCGGGGCTCGACCGCGAGTGGCTGTGGCAGGACTGGCAGGAGGCCGTCACCGGCGGTGAGGTCGAGGACTGCCGCTGGACTCCGTGCTACGACTGCGGGGTCTGCCCGACCATGGGCACCGAAATTCAAATCGGCCCTACGGGGCGAAAACTCCTTCCTCTTACGGTGGTCTAGCGCGCTCAGTGGGCGAGCCGTGCCTCGGCGTACACGGACACGCGTCAGCGCGGCTTATCCTGAGACGAAGGAACTCTTACAAGGGAAGGACGACCAGCTCTGAAACCTGTTCCCGATGGGCCTCCGCCCGCGCCTACGGTGCAGCGCCTGCGTGTGCGTTACGCCAAGCGCGGTCGTCTGCGCTTCACCAGCCACCGCGACATCTCGCGAGCCGTTGAGAGAGCGGTTCGCCGTGCCGGCATTCCGGTGGCTTACAGCGCGGGCTTCTCGCCCCACCCGAAGATCTCCTACGCGGGCGCAGCGCCGACCGGCGTCGCCAGCGAAGCCGAATACCTCGAGATCGGTGTCACCACGCCGTGCGATCCCGGCCAGGTCAGACAGGACCTGGACGAGTCGCTGCCGCCTGGGCTCGATGTGCTCGACGTTGTGGAGGCGGGTCCGGGGGGACTGGCCGACCGCTTGGAGGTCTCCGACTGGGAGGTGCGGCTCCCCGGTGCCGAGCGTGAGCTCGCCCAGGTGGCGGTGGAGAAGTTCCTCGCGGCGGGCACCGTGGAGGTCGAGCGCCTCACCAAGAAGGGCCCACGCCGCTTCGACGCGCGCGAAGCCGTCCTGGTGCTCGTGGTGTCCGAGGGAACAGACAGAACCGCAGCTCAGGTGCTCGGAGAACCGTGTGTCATACTGCGCATGGTTGTTCGGCACATGACGCCTGCCGTTCGACCCGACGATGTGCTCACAGGGCTGCGCCTTGTGGCCGACTTCGCGCCGCCGGTTCCCCCCGAGGTGACCAGGCTGGCGCAGGGGCCGCTCGACGCAGAAACCGGTGCGCTTGCCGACCCGCTCGACCTGGACCGCGATACGACGCGCGGCGGCGAGGCGGGACCGGCGGGTGAGCACGTCGCCGGTTAGGACGTGCTCTGCATGAGCGGAGAACGACCGCTGACAGGACTTGGCGCCAGTGCCTCCTCACCGGAGGAGCTGGCGGACAACGAAACACGAGAGCTCCTGCGCGGCGCGGCGACGCGCCCGGGAGCTGACGGGAGAACGCCCGCATGCTCGACAACGAGCCCAACGCCGGGGCCACTGGCCCTGACGGGGAGACAATTGAACAGCCCGAGGTGACCAAGCGTCGCCGCTCCGCCAGCCGCCCCGCGGGACCCCCGCCGGAGCTGCCGGAGGAGCCGGCGTCCGGTCCTGTTACCGTTCCCGCCGCGCAGGCGGCGCCGTCGGTGGCGGAGGTGCAGCCGGTACGGCGCACCGCCGCGCAGCGTGCCGCCGGTGAGCCCGATCCCGACGTGGTCGCGGCCGTCGCCGCTTCGCCTGCCCCTGGCGCGGGGCCGGAGTCCGCGGTCGCGGCAGGTGCCACTGGTACGGATGTGGCGGCAGGTGCCGCTGGTACGGATGTGACCGCAGGAGCTGCCGGTACGAGTGCCGTCGCCGAGGGGGAGAGCCCGGCTGAGGCGGCCCTGGCGGAGGCGGTCGCGGAGGAGAAGCCCAAGAGGGCCGCGAGGACGCGGTCCACCGCCACGACGACGCGCCGGCGTACGACGAAGAAGGCCGCCGAGGCCGAGCCGGAGGTCGCCGCGGACGCGGGAGCGCTCCCGGAGAGCGCGGCGCCCGCCGAGCCCGTCGAGGAGCCGGTGAAGCGGCGCAGGACGCGTAAGAAGGCGGAGCCGGAAGAGGTCGTCGCGCCCGCCGTGGCCGAGGAGCCCGCAGCCGCTGAGGCGGTGGCGCCCTCCGCCGAGACCGAGGCCGTCGCAGCGGCCCCCGCAGCGGCCCCCGCAGCGGTCGGCGAGCGCGCCGAAGCCGCCCGCGGTGCCGTTGAGGCCGGCGAGGAGGCCGCGGAGAGCGTCGACGAGGACATCCTGGAGATTCTGCCCGAGGACGAGCCGCTCGACGACGAGCCCGCCGGGGAGGACCTCGACGAGGACCTCGTCCGGCCGAGCCTGCTGGCCGACCCCTTCGGGCTGTCCGCGCGCAGGCAGGACCAGCCGGGCACCGCGTTCCAGCGGCCCGCGGCCATCTTCGCGCCGCTGTTCCAGGCGCCCGACCCCAGCAAGGCCAAGCCCGTCACCCGGCGCGCCGAGCCGCAGCCCGTGGCGGAGCCCGAGGAGGCCGAGGAGCCGGTCGACGAGGTCGTGACCGAGGACGAGGCCGACGTCGACGGCGAGGCCGCCGACGAGCAGGAGGACGAGGGCGGCGGCCGCCGTCGCCGGCGCCGTCGTGGCGGCCGGGGGCGCGGCAAGACGCGCGAGCGTGACGACGCCGAGGAAGGCGAGGACTCCGAGGAGGAGTCCGACGACGAGCAGGCGGAAGAGGGGCAGGAAGAGGAGGCCTCCTCTTCGCGCCGCCGCCGTCGCCGCAGGAGGCGTGGTGGCGACGAGGGCGCCGAGCCGGCCAGCGACGACCCGCCGAACACGGTGGTGCGCATCCGCGCGCCGCGCTCCGGCCGGGCGGCCGCGCTCGACACCGCCACCGACGGCGTGCAGAGCGTGCGCGGCTCCACCAGGCTCGAGGCCAAGAAGCAGCGCCGCCGTGAGGGGCGCGAGCTCGGCCGCCGGCGTCCGCCGATCATCACGGAGTCGGAGTTCCTGGCCCGCCGCGAGTCCGTGGACCGGATGATGGTGGTGCGTAGGCAGGGCGATCGTACGCAGATCGCGGTGCTGGAGGACGGCGTGCTCGTCGAGCACTACGTCAACCGCGAGGCCAGCCAGTCCTACGTCGGCAACGTCTACCTCGGCAAGGTGCAGAACGTGCTGCCGTCGATGGAGGCGGCGTTCGTGGACATCGGCAAGGGCCGGAACGCGGTCCTGTACGCGGGCGAGGTCAACTTCGACACCGCCGGGCTGGAGGGCCAGCCCAAGCGCATCGAGTCCGCGCTGAAGTCCGGGCAGTCGGTGCTGGTGCAGGTGACCAAGGACCCGATCGGGCACAAGGGCGCCCGGCTCACCTCGCAGATCAGCCTGCCGGGGCGCTACCTCGTGTACGTCCCCGACGGTTCGATGACCGGGATCAGCCGCAAGCTGCCCGACAAGGAGCGCACGCGGCTCAAGAGCATCCTGAAGAAGGTCATGCCGGAGAACGCCGGCGTGATCGTGCGTACCGCGGCCGAGGGCGCCTCGGAGGACGAGCTGGCCCGTGACGTGGCCCGCCTGTCCGCCCAGTGGGAGAACATCCAGAAGAAGACCAAGTCGGCCAGCCCGCCCGAGCTGCTGTCCGCCGAGCCCGACCTGACCATCCGGGTCGTGCGCGACGTGTTCAACGAGGACTTCACCTCGCTGGTCGTGCAGGGCGACGACGCCTGGGACACGGTGGACGAGTACGTGAAGTACGTCGCCCCCCACCTGGCGGAGCGCCTGTCGAAGTGGGACTCCGGGCAGGGCGACGTGTTCGAGTCGTACCGGATCGACGAGCAGCTCGGCAAGGCCCTTGAGCGCAAGGTGTGGCTGCCGAGCGGCGGCTCGCTGGTGATCGACCGTACCGAGGCGATGACCGTCGTCGACGTCAACACCGGCAAGTTCACCGGACAGGGCGGCAACCTCGAGGAGACCGTCACCAGGAACAACCTGGAGGCGGCCGAGGAGATCGTGCGCCAGCTCAGGCTGCGGGACATCGGCGGCATCATCGTGATCGACTTCATCGACATGGTGCTGGAGTCGAACCGCGACCTGGTGCTGCGGCGGATGCTGGAGTGCCTGGCCCGCGACAGGACCAAGCACCAGGTGGCCGAGGTGACCTCGCTGGGTCTGGTGCAGATGACGCGTAAGCGGGTCGGCCAGGGGCTCCTGGAGGCGTTCTCGACGCCCTGTGACTGCTGCAACGGGCGGGGTCTGCTCGTCTCCACCGAGCCGGTGGAGACGAAGCCTGAGCCGCGCGGCACGCAGGGGAAGATGGCCGTGGAGAAGGCGGTCTCGGACAAGGTTTCCGCGGCCAAGGACTCCGCCGGCCGTGATACCGTGACCGGTGCGCTTGAAGACGTCCCGGCTGAGGACGACCAGGCGAGTCAGACTTCCGGCAGAGGGCGGCGACGCTCTCGCCGAGCCAAGTCCGCTGAGTAGTGCTCGGCAGGCTTCCGACGATCCGTCCGGTTCGCCTAGGGCACCGTTAATCCGGTACCCTGGTGAATCGGTGCGTCAGGTGACGTGCCCTGTTGGCGCGCTTACTCGGTTCGTCGGTTCCAGAGACAGGCCGAATGATAGGCGCAGCATTCGGAGTCAGCGGCCAGTCCTTCGCGGGGTGGCCGAGGATCGCAACAGTGAGTCAGTAGAAGGGTTCCGCGGTGTACGCGATCGTTCGTTGCGGCGGCAGGCAGCAGAAGGTCTCCGTCGGTGACGTCCTCGAGGTGGACAAGGTCGCCGGCGAGGTCGGCTCTTCGGTTTCGCTGCCGACGGTGCTCGTCGTCAACGACGGCGATGTGACCACCGAGGCGGGCAAGTTCCTGGTCAGCGCCGAGATCCTCGGTGAGACCAAGGGCCCGAAGATCCGCATTCTCAAGTACAAGAACAAGACCGGTTACAAGAAGCGCCAGGGTCACCGCCAGCGGTACACCCAGGTGAAGATCACCGGTATCGACCAGGCCTGATCGGGGAGTTAGAGAGATGGCACACAAGAAGGGCGCGTCGTCCACCCGGAACGGCCGCGACTCCAACGCTCAGCGCCTGGGCGTCAAGCGCTTCGGCGGCCAGCTGGTCAACGCGGGCGAGATCATCGTCCGTCAGCGTGGCACCCACTTCCACCCCGGCGACAACGTGGGCCGTGGTGGCGATGACACGCTGTTCGCGCTGGCGGCCGGCCACGTGCAGTTCGGTGTCAAGCGCGGCCGCAAGGCCGTCAGCATCGTTCCCGTCGCGGAGTAGTTTCTCCTCGAGTTTGTCGCTGTTGCCAAGGGGTGGATCGATTGATCGTCGATCCACCCCTTGGCGTTTTCTGGGGCCGGTTCCCGCGTGGGCGGGGTAGGCGTCAGGTGCTGAAATGAGACGCCCCTGGTGGGGCGATGGAGGGGTGCGGAATGCCGGACTTTGTGGACCAGGTGGTCCTGCACATCACGGCCGGTGACGGGGGAAACGGGTGCGCCTCCATCCACCGGGAGAAGTTCAAGCCGCTGGGCGGCCCCGACGGGGGCAACGGCGGGCGCGGCGGTGACGTGGTGCTGGAGGTCGATCCCAACACCGCGACATTGCTCGACTACCACCGGCGGCCGCATCGCAAGGCCGAGAACGGCAAGCAGGGGCAGGGCTCCAACCGCGACGGCGCCAACGGCGACGACGTGATCCTGCCCGTGCCCAACGGGACCGTGGTGAAGGACGCCGCCACCGGCGAGGTGCTGGTCGACCTCGTGGGGTCCGGCACGCGCTACGTGATCGCCCAGGGCGGCCACGGCGGGCTCGGGAACGCCGCCCTGGCCAGCACCAAGCGCAAGGCGCCCGGGTTCGCCCTGCTCGGGGAGCCGGGTGACGGGCTCGACGTCATGCTGGAGCTCAAGAGCGTCGCGGACGTGGCGCTGGTCGGGTTCCCCAGCGCGGGCAAGTCCTCGCTGATCGCCGCGCTGAGCGCGGCCAAGCCGAAGATCGCGGACTATCCGTTCACCACCCTGATCCCCAACCTGGGCGTGGTGACCGCGGGGGACAACGTGTTCACCGTGGCGGACGTGCCTGGGCTGATTCCCGGGGCGTCGCAGGGCAAGGGGCTCGGGCACGAGTTCCTGCGGCACGTCGAGCGATGCGACATGCTCGTCCACGTCATCGACTGCGCCACCATGGAGCCGGGGCGCGACCCGATCACCGACTACGAGGTGATCGAGGCCGAGCTGCGGGCGTACGGGAAGCTGGAGGACCGGCCGCGGCTGGTCGTGCTGAACAAGGCGGACGTGCCGGACGCCAGGGAGCTGGCCGAGCTGGTGCAGCCCGAGTTCGAGGCTCGGGGGCTGCAGGTGTTCACGATCTCGGCGGCCACGCATGACGGGCTGCGGGAGCTGACGTACGCGATGGGCGAGTGGGTCGCGGCTGCGCGGGCGAACAAGCCGGTCGAGGAGCCCACGCGGCTGGTGATCAGGCCCAAGCAGCTCGGGGACGCCGGGTTCCGGGTGCGGCGGGTCAACGACGGCCTGTTCCAGATCACCGGGGAGAAGCCCGAGCGGTGGATCAGGCAGACGGACTTCACCAATGACGAGGCCGTGGGCTACCTGGCCGACCGGCTGGAGCGGCTGGGGGTCGAGCAGGAGCTGGCCAAGGCGGGCGCCAAGGCCGGGGCCGAGGTGGTCATCGGGCCGATGGAGGGCGGCTACGTCTTCGACTGGCAGCCGACGCTCAACGCCGAGTCCGTGCGGCAGGGCCCCAGAGGCTCCGACAGCCGCCTGGCCTGAGGTCCGCGAGTTGCTGTCCTGACAGCGCGGGTTTGCTCGACGGTGGACGTTATGCGGCCCTGACCGGCCTCCACGGCCGCTGCGGCGCCTTCCTCGCCCTATGGGCAGGGAGGGCGTCCGGGACGCGCTCCTCGGCGGTCACGATGGCGCTCAGGGGCGAAACGGCTCGGGCCGGTCGGCCGCCGCCGGGCGCAGGGGACCCGGTGGAGGGAGCGCCGACCGCTACGCCAGCGGCATCAGAGGGGGTATGAGGGGCCGAGGCGGAGTTCGGACCTCGGATAGGCTTCGAGGGTGCGGGATCAGATCAGCTCAGCGTCGAAGGTCGTCGTCAAGGTCGGCTCCTCCTCGCTCACCACCCCCCAGGGCATGATCGACGTCGACAGAGTGGACGCCCTGGTCGATGTGCTGGCGGCGCGGCGTCGCGCCGGCACGCAGCTGATCCTGGTCTCCTCCGGGGCGATCGCCGCAGGACTAGGCCCGCTCGGGCTCAGCGCGCGACCGCGCGACCTGGCCACGCAGCAGGCGGCCGCCTCCGTCGGTCAGGGCGTGCTCGTCGCCCGCTACACCTCCTCCTTCGCCCGCTACTCCCTGCGCGTCGGCCAGGTGCTCCTCACCGCCGACGACATGATGCGCCGCGCGCACCACGCCAATGCCCAGCGCACCCTGGCCAGGCTGCTTGAGCTGGGCATCGTGCCGATCGTCAACGAGAACGACACGGTGGCCACCGACGAGATCCGGTTCGGCGACAACGACCGGCTGGCCGCGCTGGTGGCCCACCTGATCCACGCCGACGCCCTGGTGCTGCTGTCGGACGTGGACGCGCTCTACGACGGCCCGCCGAGCCGCAGCGGCTCGCGGCGGCTGGCGGAGATCCGCGGCGCCGACGACCTGGTCGGGGTCGAGCTGGGCAAGAACGGCGCGTCGGTCGGCACCGGCGGCATGGTGACCAAGGTGCAGGCGGCCAGGATCGCCACGGGGGCGGGGGTGCCGGTCGTGCTGACCGCCGCCGCTCACGCGGCCCAGGCGCTCAGCGGAGCCGACGTAGGCACCTACTTCCACCCCGGGGGCCGCCATCCCGGCACGCGGCTGCTCTGGCTCGCGCACGCCACCACCGGGCGCGGCCGGCTGCACCTGGACCAGGGCGCGGTCGAGGCGATCGTGGGGCGGCGCAAGTCGCTGCTGCCCGCGGGGGTGACGTCCGTGGAGGGCGAGTTCGCCGCGGGCGATCCGGTGGACCTTTGCGGGCCGCAGGGGCTCGTAGTGGCCCGCGGCCTGGTGAACTTCGACGCCACCGAGATCCCCGGCCTGCTCGGGCGCTCCACCAGGGAGCTGGCGAGCGCGCTGGGTCCGGAATATGAACGCGAGCTGATCCATCGCGACGACATCGTCATACTGGAAGCTCACAACTAGACGTCCCGCCCCGGCGCGGGGAAGGGACGGGGCTCGCGGAGCCCGCAGCAGCGAACCGGAGCAGATGCCATGAGTACAGAGTTCCTGAAGGTCGCCCGCGCGGCACGAGAGGCCGCCGCCGAGCTGGCCCCGCTGCCGCGGGCGCCCAAGGACCGGGCACTGCGCGGCCTGGCGGACGCCCTGGTCGCGCACGCGGCCGAGATCGTCGAGGCCAATGCCGAGGACGTCGAGCGGGCCAGGGCCCAGGGCACCTCCGAGGCCATGATCGACCGGCTGCGGCTCGACGAGGCCAGGGTCTCCGCCATCGCCGAGGCCGTGCGCCAGGTGGCCGACCTGCCCGACCCGGTCGGCGAGGTCGTACGCGGCAGCACGCTGCCCAACGGGCTGGAGCTGCGCCAGCTCCGGGTGCCGCTGGGCGTGATCGGCATCATCTACGAAGGCCGCCCCAACGTCACCGTCGACGCCGCCGTGCTCTGCCTCAAGAGCGGCAACGCGGTGCTGCTCAGGGGCTCGTCGAGCGCCTACTCCTCCAACACCGCCCTGGTGCGGATCATGCAGGACGCGCTTGAGGGCACCGAGGTGCCGTCGGGGGCGGTCCAGCTCGTGCCCGGGCAGACCCGCGACTCGGTCAAGGAGCTCATGCGGGCTCGCGGCCTGGTCGACGTGCTGATCCCGCGCGGCGGCGCGTCGCTGATCAACTCGGTCGTCGAGGAGTCGACGGTGCCGGTCATCGAGACCGGCGTCGGAAACTGCCACGTCTACGTCGACGCCGAGGCCGATCTGGACCTGGCCGTGCAGATCCTGGTCAACGCCAAGGCGCAGCGGCCGTCGGTGTGCAACGCGGCCGAGACGCTCCTCGTGCACGCGGACGTGGCCGACGCGTTCGTGCCGAAGGCGCTGGAGGCGCTGGCGGAGGCGGGCGTGACGGTGCACGGCGACGCCCGGATCGCCGGTTACGGCGAGGTCGTGCCGGCTACCGAGGACGACTTCTACGCCGAATACCTCTCGCTCGACATCGCCGCCGCCGTCGTCGGCTCGCTGGAGGAGGCGGTGGCGCACATCAGGCGCTACGGCTCCGCCCACACCGAGGCCATCGTCACCAGGTCGCAGAAGGCCGCCCGCCGGTTCGTCTCGCTGGTCGACTCGGCGGCCGTGGCGGTCAACGCCTCGACCAGGTTCACCGACGGCGGCGAGTTCGGCTTCGGGGCGGAGATCGGCATCTCCACGCAGAAGCTGCACTCCCGCGGGCCGATGGGGCTGCCCGAGCTGACCTCCACCAAGTGGGTCTATACGGGTGAGGGGCATTTGCGCACCTCAGAAGGTACGGTGGTGGCCGGTTGACCGGCGTGTCGGCCTGACCGGCGCCGTGCGTCGTGGTTTGACTGGGAGGCATGGAAATTGTCATCGCCCTCGCCTTCTCGGCCGCGGTGCTGTTCGGCGCCGACAGGCTCCTGCTCTGGCTGGAGAGCCGGGGTCATGTCAACTGGCGAAGGAAGGGCCGCAAGCAATTGTCCGAAGAACCCACCGCCGAGCTCGACAGCATGCTCTCCGACCACACACGCCGATAAACCTTCGGCGCGCCGCAAGCGGCGACTCACGTCCCAGCGCTAGGGTTGTGTCCCTTATGGGCGCGCCCGGCGGGGAGGGACGGTGAGCAAGCTCGGCAAAGTGGGGCCGTACACCCTGGTCGAGCGGCTCGGCCGAGGCGGCATGGGCGAGGTCTACCTCGCATCCACCCGCCGGAATGAGCATGTCGCACTCAAGGTCCTGCATGACCTGGCCGAAGATGAGATGTCCAGGGTCAGGCTGGAGCGCGAGGTTCGCGCCCTGCGCAGGGTCGAGAGCCCGTACGTGGCCAAGGTGCTCGACGCGGACCTGAGCTGTGCCCGGCCCTACCTGGTCATGGAGCACATCGAGGGCGCCACGCTGCTCGATCGCGTACGCCAGAGCGGGGCGCTCGACGTCTCCCAGCTCGTCGGCCTGGCGCAGGGCATCGCCGCCGCGCTGGCGATCATCCACGCGGCCGGGGTCGTGCACCGCGATCTCAAGCCGGGCAACATCATCATGGGCGCCGAGGGCCCCGTGCTCATCGACTTCGGCATCGCGCAGGTGCTCGACGCGACGCGGCTCACCATGACGGGCACGTTCCTCGGCACGCCCGGCTACACGGCGCCCGAGATCTTCGCCGACGAGCAGGTCGACTCGCCCGCCGACGTGCACGCCTGGGCGGCCACGGTGGCGTTCGCGGCGACGGGCCGGCCGACGTTCGGCCGGGGCACGGCCGAGGCGCAGATGTACGCGGTGCTCAACGGGCAGGCGGACCTCAAGGGCGTGCCCGTGGAGCTGCTGCCGCTGGTCCGCGCCGCGCTCAACAGGGAGCCGGGCAAGCGGCCCACCGCGGCGTTGCTGGCCGACCGGCTGTCCAGGCTGGTCAAGGCCACCAGCGCGCCCGAGCCCGAGCCGGCCGCCGGCCGCACGGCCACGGCGGTGGAGGAGGGCAAGGGGACGGCGGTACGCAGCCGTACGGCAGAGGAGGCCGCCAGGGGCGAGCCCAAGGCCGCGCGGAGCCGGTCGGCCAACCCGAACCCCGACGGGAAGGTGCCCGCGCCGCGTTCCAGAGCCAACACCGAGCCCAAGGCGGGCGCCGCGCGGGGCAAGGTGCCCGCTCCGCGCCAGCGGACGGCCGCGGACGGCAAGGCCGGGGCCGCCCGCCAGCGGACGAACGCCGACGGCAAGGCCGCCGCGGCCCGCCAGCGGACGCCTGCCGAGGGCAAGGCCGCCGCCGCGCGGGCCAAGGTGACCGCGCCGCGCGCACGCGCGACCGCGGCCGTCAGGAGCAGGACGGCGACCGGCCCGCAGGACCGGCGGCGGGCCGGGCTGCGCGCCGAGTCGGCCACGACACTGCCGGCCGGCAACGGCGCGCTGCTCATGCTGGCCGTGCTCGCCGTGCCGTGCGTGGTGGTCTCGGTGATCTGGCCGATCGCCTCGATCGCGATCACGACGGTGTTCGTGGTGCTGACCAGGACGCTCTGGATGAGTCATTGGCTGGTCAGGAGGCGCAGCGCGCGGCGTACCCGGGTGGCGCTGCGCGTGCTGCTCTTCCCGCTCGCGCTCGCGGGCGCGGCGGCGACCGCGGTCATCTGGCCGGGCGTGCCGGTCGCGGTGGCGTCAGGCGGCGCGCTCTGGGTGACCGGCGGCGGTCAGATCGAGGCCGGCTGGTGGCAGCAGCCCGCGCCCGTGACGGTGGCCGGCGTGGTGTTCGGGATGCTGTGCGGCGGCATCACCGGGCGCGAGATCGAACGGATCGGCCATCGCCTGCCCGATCTGCGCAGGGAGGGGCTGCGCGCACTGGCCGTGCTGGGCGGGTTCGTCGCCCTGTGCGCGGCCGCGGTGCGCGCCATCGCCCTGTTGCTCTGAGCGTCTCCCGAGATGCCGTCGTCCGCCGGCTACGCAGCCGATCTCTCCGTCCGGCTGCCCGCGAGCGATCACACTGATCGAGCGCGTACGGCGGAGCCGGTCAGCCCTGGCCGCCCTGTCCGCCGTCGCGGCGGGAGAAGCGGTTGAAGATGCGCTCGCCGGCGTTGACGGCGCCCTCGGCCACGTCACGCAGGACGCCGATGAACGGGTCCTGGGACTGCGACCAGGACGCGCGGTAGGACTCGGCCGCCGCCTTGATCTCGTCGGTCACTCTCGCGTTGGGGTCGTCCTCGCGGCGCGGGTAGTCGCCGCCGAGGATCCGCTCGTACTCGCCGCTGCGCTGCCACTTGTCCAGCTCCGCCACGCGCACCACGGCGAACGGGTGGGTGGTGCCGAGCAGGTTGAGGACCTTGAGGAAGCCGTCGCGGAGGTCGCCGGCGGTGTCGTACTCCTGGTACTGCTCCAGGAACGCCTCGATGTTCATCTCGTGGGTGTAGTCGCCGCCGGCGAGCTTCATCAGCGCGCGCTTGGCCGCCTCGGGGTCCTGACCCGTGAGCAGGCCGCCGCGGTCGGAGGACAGCTCGGACTTGCGGTACCACTCCTCCAGGCCCGCGACGATCGCGCGCAGGCCGATGTAGCCGAGCGGGATCCAGGCGACGCGGGTGGCGAGGCGGGTGAGGATGTCGAGCATCGTCCGGTAGACCGCGTGCCCCGACAGGATGTGGGAGGTCTCGTGGCCGATGACGAAGCGCTGCTCCTCCTCGTTCATGAGGTTGAGCAGGCCGGTGGTCACGACGATGAACGGGTCGTCGAAGCCGATGGCCTTGGCCTGGACCTGCGGGTCCTGCTGGACGTAGATCTCCGGGATGCGGTGCAGGTCGAGGGTGTAGGCGGCGTCGCGGCCCATGTCGTAGAGGGAGCGGAACTGAGTCTCGCTCACGCGTACGGCCGACGCGAGGTACATCAGGCGTAGCCTTCGCTCGCTGATGAGGCCGGACATCTGCTTCAGAACGGTGTCGAACCCACTCAACTTACGCAGAGCGACCAGGGCGGACCGGTCTGCGGGGTGTTCGTAGGCTCGGGACGAGATGCCGGGCAGTTGGACGCGGTTGCGGTCCGGGGTGGTCGTCATGCCCGGCATGCTACGTCCGCAACGGAAGTGATGCGCGGTCATCACGAAGGGGGGTGCCATCATGTTGTGGCAAGGCGTCCGCGTAAGGTCCGATTCATGATGAACGCGCCTGGTGTGCAGGGGATGCGGCGGGTGGGGGTGATGGGTGGGACCTTCGATCCCATCCACCACGGCCACCTCGTCGCCGCCAGCGAGGTGGCTCACCACTTCGATCTCGACGAGGTCGTATTCGTACCGACCGGACGGCCGTACCAGAAATCGGGGCGTGAGGTCTCCGCGGCCGAGGACCGTTACCTGATGACCGTCATCGCGACCGCCTCCAACCCGCGCTTCTCCGTGAGCCGGGTGGACGTGGACCGTCCTGGACCGACGTTCACCATCGATACTTTGCGCGATATTTCAGAAATTTATGGTCATGAGGTTGACCTGTTCTTCATCACGGGTGCGGACGCCCTCGGCGCCATACTCGGCTGGCAGGACGCCGACGAGCTGTTCGAGCGGGCGCATTTCGTGGGCTGCACGCGCCCCGGGCACACGCTGCACGACCCCGGGCTGCCGGAGGGGCGGGTGACGCTGCTGGAGATCCCCGCGCTGGCCATCTCGTCGTCGGAATGCCGCCAGCGGGTGGCCAAGGGCGAGCCGATTTGGTACCTGGTGCCCGACGGGATCGTCCAGTACATCGGCAAAAGGGGCCTGTATCACGCTGAGGGCTGAAAGCCTCTTCCCGTGACAGGCGTGTTTTCCGGGCATCGCGCCGAGGGGCGCGCACGAGAAGTCGCGCCATACGTGAGGGGTTTCGGCCTGGAAGGGTACCCTCAACATATGGGCATGCTGCCGACACAGGAGGACAGACCCGCATCGTGACCGCATCTGACAGAGCCGTCCAGCTCGTGCGCATCGCCGCGGAGGCCGCGGCCGACAAGCTGGCCGATGACATCCTGGCCTACGACGTGAGCGAGCAGCTCGTCATCACCGACGCTTTCCTGCTCTGCTCCGCCACCAACGACCGGCAGGTCCGCGCCATCGTCGACGAGATCGAAGACCGGCTGCGCATCGAGGCCGACGCCAAGCCCGTGCGCCGCGAGGGCGAGCGCGAGGGCCGCTGGGTGCTGCTCGACTACCTCGACATCGTCGTGCACGTCCAGCACGAGGAAGACCGCACGTTCTACGCTCTTGAGCGGCTGTGGAAGGACTGCCCGGCCATCTCCCTGCCGGAGAGCGTCATGCAGGCCAACCTCCAGCGGGCGCGCACTTGAGCAAGAGGATCGTCTGCCTCCGCCACGGGCAGACCTTGTGGAACGTGGAGCAGCGCTTCCAGGGACACTCCGACATCCCTCTCGACGAGACCGGTGTCGCGCAGGCCGCGCGGGCCGCGTCCCTGCTGGGCTCGCTGAGGCCCACCCTCATCGTCTCCTCCGACCTCCAGCGGGCCAATGACACGGCACTGGCGCTCGGGCGCGTCGTCGGGCTCGACGTGGCGGTCGACAAGGACCTGCGCGAGCGCGGCGGCGGGCAGTGGGAGGGGCTGACGCGCGAGGAGATCCACGCGCGCTGGCCCGAGGAATACGCCGCCTGGGAGGCCCCCGACGGAGAGCCGGTCACCGAGGTGGCCACCAGGGTGGCGGCCGCCATGCGTCGCTGGGCGGCCCGGCTCGACGACGACGGGCTGCTGGTGGTGGCCTCGCACGGCGCTGCGCTGCGGCTCGGCATCTGCGAGCTGCTCGGCCTGCCGGAGCAGCTGTGGCCGGCCTTGGGCGGGCTGGGCAACTGCTCGTGGTCCGTGCTGCAGGAAGGTCGCAGAGGGTGGCGGCTGCTGGAGCACAACGCCGGTACGCTCCCGGAGCCCATCAACAGCGACGACAGGCCCGAGTCCGAAGTCTGACGCAGCTCGTACGGCTCGGGGGCCGTACGACTGACATACAGCAGGCGATCTCGGACGAATAGCTCGGCGACGGACACCGCGGCGGCTTGGGACGGCAAGCCGCCCCATGTCGGGGGAGGTTCGCCGATGGAGATTCGATCGCTGCGCTATGCGGTCACCCTGGCGGAGGAGCTGCACTTCGGCCGCGCGGCCCAGCGGCATTTCATCGCCGCCCAGCCGTTCGGCCGGCACATCCAGCGCCTGGAGCGGGAGGTGGGGCGGCGGCTGTTCGCCCGGACGAGCCGCCGGGTCGTGCTGACCCCGGCGGGGGAGCGGCTGGTCGCCAGGGCCCGCGAGGTGCTGGCCGCGGTGGACGAGCTCGCCGAGCTGGCCCGCGCCGAAGATCCGCCGTGCCGTGACACGCATCGCAACCTTTCCCGCTGATGATTCCCGTGCCGGGCCCGTGGTGGAGTGGCCCGCATGGGATATCAGCCTGCGACCGACCTGGAGAGCGGGTCGGCGGCATTACACGAGATCGTGCCGGGGGTCCGCGCCTGGGTGCAGCCCGACGGGACCTGGTGGGTCAACAACGCGGGGGCGGTGACCGGCGACGAGGGCACGGTGCTGATCGACACCTGCGCCACGGAGGAGCGTACGCGCGAATTCCTGCGCGCGGTCGCCGCCGCCACCGGCGAGGCCCCCGTCCGGGCGGCGGTCAACACTCATCAGCACGGCGACCACACCCACGGCAACTGCCTGCTGCCCGAGCACGCGGTGATCGTCGGGCACGAGAGCGTCCGGGCCGCGGTGCTGGCGGACTTCGTCATCGACGGATGCCCGCCGTTCTGGTCGCCGTTGCCCGACTGGGGGGCGGTGACCAGACGGCCGCCGTCGCTGCTGATCCGCTCGGAGCTGGTGCTCTACAGCAGCGGACGCCGCATCGAGCTGCGCCATCCCGGGCACAGCGCGCACACGGCCGGGGACGTGGTCGCGTGGCTGCCGGAGGAACGCGTGCTGTTCACCGGGGACCTGCTCTTCCACGGCGTCACGCCCCTGGTCCTGATGGGCTCGGTGGAGGGGGCCCTGCGCTCGCTGGACTGGCTGGCGGGCTTCGGGGCCGCCCACGTGGTCCCCGGGCACGGCCCGCTGGCCGACGCCGTCTCGCTGCCGGGAGTCCTGGCCGACCACGAGCGCTACTACCGCTTCCTGCTCGACGTCGCGCGGAACGGGAGGGCGCGCGGGCTGGGGCCGCTGGAGGCGGCCAGACGCGCCGATCTGGGGCCCTTCAAGGGCTGGGCGGACGCGGAACGGCTGGTGCTCAACCTGCACCGCGTGTACGCGGACGCCACGGGCACCGAGGTGGATCTCCTGGCGGCCTTCACCGACGCCGTCGCGTGGAATTGCGGCCCGTTGCCGACGAGAGTGTGAGGGGGGATCTCATGCAGTTCGTCACGTATGCCGGACGTTCGGGAGATCAGGCCGGGCTGCTGGTCGACGACGAGGTGTTCGCCCTGCCGCCGGGAGCGCGGCTGGTCGACGTGCTCGGGGACCTGCCGGCCGCCGGCGCGGCGGCGATGCGCGATCCCGCCGAGGTCGTCCCGCTCTCGTCCGTACGCCTGCGCCCGCCCATTCCCGACCCGCCGACCGTCCGCGATTTCATGACCTTCGAGCAGCACATCGAAGGCGTCGCGAAGCTGCTCGACGCGGCCGTGCCCGACCAGTGGTACGCGGCTCCGGCCTTCTACTTCACCAACCCCTACGCCGTGATCGGGCCGGAGGACGACGTGCCGGTGCCGCCGGGGTGCACGATGTTCGACTTCGAGCTGGAGGTGGCGGCCGTGCTCGGGCGGGGCGGGCGCGACCTGACCGTCGAGGAGGCCGAGTCGTGCATCGCCGGGTACACGCTCATGAACGACTGGTCGGCTCGCGACCTGCAGTTCGCCGAGATGGAGGTCCGGCTGGGGCCGGTGAAGGGCAAGGACAGCGCCACCACGCTCGGGCCGGTGCTGGTGACGCCCGACGAGCTGGCCCCCTACCGCGCGGGCAACGCCTTCGACCTGACGATGACCGCGGCCGTCAACGGGCTCACCGTCGGCGCCGATCGATGGAGCAACATGGCGTTCTCGTACCCGCAGATGATCGCCTACGCGTCCCGGGGGACCGAGGTACGGCGCGGGGACGTGCTCGGGTCGGGCACGTGCGGCGGGGGATGCCTGGCCGAGCTGTGGGGGCGGCTGGGGTTCGACGCGCACGCGCCGCTCGCTCCCGGTGACACCGTGACGCTCGGCGTCGACGGGCTGGGCATGCAGCGGAGCCGGATCGTCCAGGGGATCGACGCCGAGCTCGACGAATTCCGGGCGCGGGACAGCACGTGAGGGTGGCACCGCGCGCGGCCACGGTCCGCGGGCGGCGCGATTAGGTGAATGAGCGCGAATGGCTATATGCTCTCGGAGCGCCGCAACGGGTGGACTCGAAGCGGTGACCAGGGGCTATGGCGCAGTTGGTAGCGCGCCTCCATGGCATGGAGGAGGTCTGGGGTTCGAATCCCCATAGCTCCACCCCTTTGTGAAAGGCCGTTCCCGTGATCGGGAACGGCCTTTTTCATGGTGGTCCCGCCGGGACGTCTCGCTTGATCGGAAGCGGCCCAGGTGTCATCCGGGCTCGCCGTTGGCCCGCCGCCAGCGCTCGCGGTGCCGGTCGGCGGCCCGCGTGGCCAGGGCGGCGGCCTGCGCGGGCACCGGCTCGTCCGCCCAGGCGTCGAGCTGGCGGCCCATGCGGTCGACGAAGGTCACGCCGTGCTCCGTCAGCCGCCCGCTGTCCAGCAGGGTGCCCGTGACCAGGCGGGCCGCCGAGCGCCAGCGGGCGAACTCCGCGCTCGCCCTGATCTCGCTCTCGCCCGTCTCGTGGTGTCGCTGGCGGCGCCAGAAGTCGGTCACGCCGAGGTAGGCGTACGAGCCCTGGAGCAGCCCGCCGGCCGGGCGGGGGTCCTCGCGCCACGGCGCGTAGTAGCGGGAGCCGTCGTCGGGCTTGGTCAGCCGGACGATGTCCAGCAGCGCGGAGAGCTTGGCGTGCTGGCCCTCGTGGGTGAGCGTCTCGGCCAGCGTGCGGGGGTCGGGCGGGGTGGACAGGGCGATGCAGCCGTACGCGTCGCGCGAGGTGCCGCTGGACGCCCCGACCGCCGGGTCGTCGAGCGGCGTCAGGACCGTGATCGCGGCGGAGACCTCGTCCGCGACCGGGGCGTGGTGGCTGACCAGGAGCTCCCACGACTGTTCGAGGACGCGGCGCCAGTGGTCGGCCTGCGCGCTGGTCAGGCGCTCGCGCAGGTCGTTCGCCCCCGGCATCCGGTGCGGGTCGAGGTCGTCGATGAGCAGGTCGAGCCGCTTGCCCGCGGACTCGGCCGTGAGCGTGCGCAGGCCCTGCCAGCCGGGCACGCCGTCGCGGATCTCGATCACGATGCCGCCCGCACTCACCTCCGCGCCCTCGGGCCAGCAGTGCACGGTGGCCATGGTGACGCCGTCGGGGAAGGTGACCTGGCCCAGGGAGGGCAGCGTGGCCTTGCCGTCGATGACGGGGACGTCGACCTCGCACGTCGTACGGGCCCGCAGAGCCACCGCCGCGGCCAGCGCGGCCAGTTGCTCGGGATATCGGCGCGTGCGGATCGTGTGGCGGGCCCAGGCGCCCACGGAAGGGTGCTGCAGGACCCGGTCGACCGCCTCCGGATATTGCGACTGGAGGGTGGCCAGCAGGTCGTAGGCGCGGCGCGTCTGCGTCCAGCGGGCGTGGCCCGCCTCCCTGGCCACGTTCAGCACGCCCCTGATGAGCAGCAGGTGCTTGCTGTACTGGGCGGCGCTGAGCTGCCGCACCGCGCTGCCGCCTCCGCCGCCGCTCGCGAGCGCGTCGAACGCGTCCGCGGGGATCCGGTGCTCTGTGAGGTTCATCGGAGTTCCTTCGTACGGGCCGAGACGTCGGCCTCGACCGCGCGCCGGATGTGCTGGATCAGCTCGAACAGGTCGGCACAGTAGACCGAGGGATTGCGGAAGCCGCTGCCGGCTTCGTAGCGGTGTGCGAAGAGGCCGCCGCCGCAGACCCGGCCGACCGCGCAGGCGGCGCACTTCGGCGCGAGCGCGTGGCGGCCGATCTGGCGGGCGGCGGTGCCGGGCAGGAGCAGCAGGTCGTCGAAGGCGTCGTGGATGACGTGCAGGCCGGTGCGGCCGGCGCCCTCGAACGCCGACTTGAGCAGGTCGGACTGCTCGATCTCGCCGTCGGTCTCGATCACGATCATGGCCGCGGGCGACAGGCCGATCTGCTCGCTCGCCGAGTGACCGCCGAGGAGCAGATGGATGATCTCGTCGAACAGGCGGACGCGGACGGGCAGGGACGGGGTGGCGTACCACTGGTCGAACACGCCCTTCAGCCAGTCCGCGTAGGGGGTGGCCGGCGAGCCGGGCGTCCGGCCCGGCGGGGGCTCGGACCAGTTGCCGTGGGGCAGCAGGAAGTCGATCGCCGGCGGGCCGAACGCCAGCAGCGCCTCGTAGCTCGCCAGCGGGTCGTTGCGCAGGTCCACGGTGCACAGCAGGCCGCGGAAGAGGTGGCGGTATCGGGGCGCGGTCAGGCGTCCGAGCGCGGCGGCGACCTTGTGGTAGCTGCCGCGGCCGTCGGCGGTGCGGCGGGAGCGGTCGTGCTCGGCCGGACCGCCGTCGAGGCTCGCCCCGACGCCGATCTCCAGCTCATCGAACAGCCGCAGGAAGCGGTCGTCGAGGAGGACGGCGTTCGTCTGCAGGCTGACCTCGACGCGGGCGGGGACGGCGGCTCTGAGCGTGGTGACGACGTCGTGGATCTCGTCCGGCCCGGCGAGCAGCGGCTCGCCGCCATGCAGGATCACATGTACGGCGTCGAGATCATGTGCCGCGGCGTGCTCGGCGATCCTTTTTGTGGTGGCTTCGACCGTTTCGCGAGACATGCGTTTCGGACGGGATCGCCAGGTCTGATCGGCCATTTCGTACATATAGCAATATGTGCAGGCCAAATCGCATCGGCTGTGCAGTTTGAGAATGAACTGGTTGAAGGGGGTCGGCTGCCAGCCGCCGGCCAGCAATGCGCCGACGTCCAGTGTCGCTGGCCACTCGGACACCGCGAATCAGCCTCCACGCTGAGACTTGCGAGAGGCCAAGCATATGACGTCACTCGGGTAGTCGAAGCATTTCGTTCGCCTGTTCGACGTCCTCATTCGACAGCTGCCCGCGAACGGCGTCGACGACGGCCGCCGCCGCTTGTGGCGTGCCGGCTCTGCTGAATGCCTCTGCCAGTGCCATTTGTGCAGAAATGTCATTTGGTGCGAGGGTCACCGCGATATTGATCTGCTCGATCGCCCGGGTGATGTCCCCATTCGCCATATACCAGCGCCCGTCGATGGTGAGCGCCCTGGCCACCCCGTCGAACCGACCCCGCTCCGCGTAGAGCGCCACCGACTCGTCGCAGTAACGGCGCACCGCCTTGACGTCACCCCGCGCGAACGCGACCTCGGCGTAGATCTCGGCGACCTCGGCGCGTACCGAGGAGTCGTCGGGATCGGACGCGCGCCGCGCCTCGTCGGCGAGCCGGCCGGCCAGCGGCCAGTTCCGCTGCTCACGGGCCACCCGGGCGGCCTCCAGGTACGTGGCGGGCGAACCGCGGTGCGAGACCGGGCCGATGAGCCGGTCGTGGGCCAGCTCGTACCAGCGGCTGCCCATGCGGTGCTCGCCGCGCAGCAGGTGGCGGTCCTCCATGGCGCGGGCCACGCCGTTGGGCATGCCCTTGGTCTTCTCCAGCCCCTCGTACGCGGTGTTGCGGGTGCCGTGGTCGGTGATGAACGTACGGCGCAGCCACAGCAGGATCTCACCGGCCGGGATGCCGAACTCGGCGGCCACCCGCGTGACCACCCGCTTGCAGAAGTCGAACAGGAACTCCTCGACCTTCGCGTACGCCCGCACGTGCTCCTCGTCGATCACCGTCACTTCCTCGGGCAGCGAGTCCCACAGCGCCGAGCAGACCACCTGGAGCTGGACCGGCTCCACCGTGTCGAGGTGGTAGAAGGAGACGTCGCCCGAGGCCTCGGTGACGGGGGTCGAACGCAGCTCGTCGAGCAGCAGCGTGGTGGCGGCGCGGGTGATCGACCTGTGGGTGTGCGTCAGCGGCTTCTCCACGGCGTCCATCGCCGCCTGCGGGGCCAGCGGCTGGAGGTGGAAGCGGGCGCGCGAGCCCTGCCCGAACGGGCGCTCGTAGGGAAGCACCAGGAACAGGAACTCCTCGCGCAGCGACAGCAGCAGATGCAGGTGGGGATGGTCGTGCATGGCGTGAATGAGCTGGTCGACGAACTCCTTGCGGTCGCGCTCGTGCGCCAGATCGCTGTGGAACATCGCCTCCGCCTGGTCGATGGCGGCCAGGACGGGCAGCGGATCGCCGTAGTCGTCCTTGCGGTCGGGCCGCGCGGCCAGGAACCGCGTGATGGTCATACCGGCCAGCGCGGACGCCCCGGCGTCGGGGGCCCACGCGGACAGCAGTCCCATGACGAACGGGTTGCCGCCCTCGATCGGCGAGTGGGGCGAGATCCGGACCACGGGCAGCACGTCGGCCTGCTCGGGGTCGATCCTGGGCAGCACGCCCGCGTGCAGCAGCGAGGTCTTGCCGACGCCGGACGCGCCGTAGAGCACCGTCAGCCCGGCGGCCCGCCAGAGCGTGGCGATCTCCCGCGACTCCAGGTCCCGGCCGTGGAACAGGGGACGATCGTCCGGGCCGTACGGACGCAGCCCGACGTACGGCCGGTCGGTCGCATCGGTCGCGGTCATTGTGGCGTCCTCGCATTCCGGTCGAGCAGCTCCCCGAAGAACTCCGCAGTGGTGCCGACGTAGATCGATATTTTCAGGTCCTCGTAATAGTTCTTCAGGTAATCACGGGCCAGTCGTTCCGCGTTGTCCAATGAGGAGTCCAGCCTGGGAAGGAGTTGGACGCTGACGTGCCGGCGTCTGCGGGTGGACGCGATGGATCTGATCAAGCCGCGGAAAAGGACCCGGAAGTTCCAGTCCTGCAGGCTGTAACCGACGAAGAGGAGCGGGCTGGAGGTCATCGCTTCCAGGACGGGATAGGGAATCGGCAGCAGCTGGCGGCCGTGCGGATCGCCCACATCGCGAAGATTGAGGAGATAAGTCACATAATCGTCCTCGGTTAGCACCAAGGATGCGGGGTCGTCCCATTTGCCGTGCAGGTGATAGATCAGCGGATGGTCGTGATCGGGCTCCAGTACCGCGTCGCTGCCCGAGGGGTCCCACCAGGTCGAGGCGCATACGTTGGGGGTGCGCGGGCCCGAGTGGCAGCGCTGCAGGGCCTGGAACATGAAGTCGTCGTAGTTCGTCGTGATGAACGTCGTGATGGGAAATTCCGCCAGCACGGTGTGCGGGTCGAGGGGGTCGAAGGCGGCCTTGGCGCACTGTTTCAGGTAGTTGCACACCTCGACCTTGAGATCGGTCGGATCGTTCTGGACCAGGGCGGCGTACTGCATCACGTGTGCGAGGTTGGCGTTGTCCGTGAAGGGATACTTGTATCTCGCCGCGAAGTGCTCGCTGAGCTCTCTGCCGGTGGGCAGGCGGCCATAACAGGCGCCTGCGCCGAGAAGGGGGGTGCAATCGCCTCTGCGGAGCTGCTTGATCAATCGGTCCCAGTCCGCATCGTTCACGTACCCACCCCACCGGCTGAAACTTTGTTTGTGCGGTGATTATGTCCGACCCCTCGCCGGGCGAAAAGTGCGGCCATTTCCGGGCTGACCGTAACTTATGTAGATTGTCGCCATTTGTCGATCGGGTTGGTCCGCCGGCGAAATGACGCCCGTGGGGTGGGCCCGTCTCTTATACACATTTCCGAGCCCACGAGACCCTAAGACACCCCCGT
>NZ_VCKX01000133.1 GCF_005889725.1 Nonomuraea zeae | reverse complement strand
AGATGTGTATAAGAGCCAGCGGGAGCGGGTGTGCTGTCCGGTCCCGCCGCCACGGCCGCCTGGCTGACCCGCCGCGAGTTCGCCGGCCGCCGCGCCCGCGTGGAAGAGGTGGTCCGTGTACTGGCCACGCGCCCGGCCGCCTGGCAGGCCGACGTGGCAGCGCGCCTCGCCCGGAAGATCCGCACGCCCGACGACCGCAACGCCCCGCTGGCCCTGGCCGTGCTGCGGGCCTGCGGCGCACCTCCGCCCGAGCACGACCCGCTCGTGACCGCCTGGCTGAGCTCCCGCCCGGCCGCCGATGACCCGCTGCTGGCCTCGCTTCTGCCGAGGATCTTCGAAGCCGAGGGCGTCGGTCGCCTGCTGCGCGAGGAACGCCTCAAGCCCGCCCCCACCCCCTGGCTCGCGTTGATCGGGGAGCTGGTGGCCGCCGGTAGGGTGTCGCGCGCGGAGCTGCTCGACGGCTGCGTGCGCCGCTTCCTGCGCGGCGGCGACGCCGTGAGCCTGCGCTTCTTCGTCCGGCTGCACCAGCTGCTCGACCCGACGCCGCAGGAGGCCGCCGCCCACGTCCGCGACTACCTGCGGCTGCTGCCCGCCGCCCCCGGCGCGGTCGCCGAGTCGGCGCTGGACCAGGTCCGCCGCGCCGGCCCGCTCGATCCGGCCGACCTGGTCGAGGCGATCGAGGGGCTGACGTTCCGCCCCGAGGCCAAGCTGGCCCTGCGGGGCCTGCGCTGGCTGGAACAGGAGCTCGCGTACGCGGCCGAGCTCGCGCCCGCGCTCGCGACGGCATTCGGGCACGCCTCCTACGAGGTGCAGAGCCGGGCGGTCCGGATCGCGCTCAAGCACTCCGCCGCCTTCGCCCCGGCCGGCGAGGTCCTGGCCGAGGCGGTGCCCCTGCTCCCGGAGGCGCTCGGGACGCAGGTGGCCGCCGTGTGCGGCGGGGACGTGACGCCGCAGGGACAGCCTGCCGCGTTCACCCCGCCGCCGCTGCCCGCGCCGGCCGGGCCCGAGCCGTTTCCCGAGCCCACGCTGGACGTGATCGGAAGTGTCTACGAGTGGGTGGACGGTGAGCGGTGGCTGGCGGCGTTCGTGCGGCAGGCGGCCGGTGACAGGGAGGAGCTGCGGCGCACGCTGGGCGCGCAGTTCGGCAACTCCTATCCGCAGGTGTACGCCCATGAGGAATGGGTCGATGTCAGCCAGTGGATCGGCGCCCTCGCCAGGGAGGTCGCCGAGCCCTCTCCCGGCCCCGAGCCGACTTCCGGCCCTGTGTCCGCTTCGGGCGGACCCGGGCCCGCGTCCGGTCCTGAGGCGGGCGATTCGCAGGCGAGGGCGGGCGTTCGGACGGGTGCCGGGGATGAGGAGGAGATCGGCGGGCTGGAGTGGGTCTTCGGGCGGCTGTTCGAGGCGGCCTGGAAGGAAACCGGGCGGCTGCTGGGCCTCAGCGTGCCGAGCGAGCCGCTGACCGCCCCGCGCGCCCAGCCGATGACCGCCCCGCGCGCCCAGCCGTACCTGCCCCGGCCGGAGACCCTCGCGCCGCCGCACCTGTTCCTGCTGCGCCGGCTCGACGAGATCCACCGCGCGCTGCGGGCCGGCACGCTGCCGCCCGTGCTGCTGGCCACGCCCACCCTCACGACCGGCCACCTCGACCCGGCCGTGCTGGTGGACCGGCTGGCGCAGTGCGCGGCCGCGGGCATCGAGCCGCTGCCCGCCGACCTGGCGCAGGCGCTGCTGCGGCTGCCGCGCGGGCGCCACCCCGAAGCGGCCGGGCACGCCGCGCGGATCGGCTCGCCGGCCGCCGCGACCGCCGCGCGCTGGCTGGCCGAGGGCGGGCTGCCGGACCCGGTGACGGGCCTGCGATGGTCCTACATCGAGGGCGCCACCGGCCACTACTTCGACGAGCGCGAGCCGGGGTACCAGCCGTACGACATCCGGCTGAAGCCGGTGCTGCGGGGCGCGCCGACCGGCCTCGAAGCCCTCGACGAGCTGCTGCGCGAGCAGGCCCGCTGGAGCTGGGGCCACCACGACCACGCCGGCAACTGGTGGCCATCGCTCCTGCCCTCGCACCGCGAGGTCGTGGCCACCGACTTCCTGCCGTACCTGCTCAACTCGGAGATCCCCATGTCGTGGGTGCGCGCGCTGGCCGACGCGGACGGGCCGGCCGGGGAGGCCATGGCACTAACCCTGGCGGCCAAGGTCGCGAAGGCGCATCCGGAGGCGGCGTCCTTGCTGGTGCGGATGGCGGCCAGGGGCGACCTGCCGGCCGAGGAAGTGGGCACCCAGGTGGCGCTGCTGCTGCGGCGCACGCCGTACTACCAGGCGCGGCCGGTGGTGGGCGTGCTCGCCGAGGCGGCGCGGCAGGGCGCGTACGCGGCGGTGTGGCGCATCCTCACGAGCCTGCTGCCCGCGCTGCTGCCCGCCCCCGGCGAGCGACCCCGGGTGGCGCACATCGAGGCGGTGACGCTGGCGGCGGACGTGGCCGGCTGGGCGGGGGCGCGCGGTGCGATTCCGGAGGTGTCGGCGTACGCGACGGGTGGCGGCAGAAGCCGGTTCGTCCGCGAGTGCGTCCGGTTGCGTGACCGGCTCGGCTAGGACCGAGGAGACGAGAGCTCCCGGACATCGGGTCAGAGAGCCTCGGCCACGGGACGCCGCCCGCCGAGGCGGGCGGGGACCGAAGCGAGCGCCGCCGCCACGAGCACGGTGGCCAGCACCAGGGCGAGCAGTTGCCAGGGTGCGGGCAGCGTGGCCCGGTCGCCGTCGCCGCCGGTGATCGCGTTCACGGCGGCGAACAGCGCGAAGCCTCCGGGGAAGACGCCCAGGACGGCTCTAGCGGGCGCGGGCAGCACCTGCGTGGCCGCCATCGCCGCGCTCACGTCGCGAGGGGTCGCGCCGAGCGCGCGCTAGCGCCAGCGAATGCCGGTTGTCCAGCACCGTCGCCCACGTGATGACGACGGCGTTGACCGCCGCCAGGCAGAGCAGGATGACCGTCCAGACGGGGAGCACGTGGCGCAGCACCCCGACCTGAGCCCCGTCATACCCGCCGGTGATCGGCTGGTCGGCGAGGAAGGCGTTGAGCACGAGCACGACGAAGATCCCGCTGACCGTGATCGCGATGCTGACCACGGCCAGCACGACCCGGCGCGGCCGGCGGGCGGCGATCCGCAGGGCGAGGAGCAGCGGGACGGGCAGCCGCGCCGAGATCGCGATCAGCCAGCCGACGCGGCGGGGCGGGCGGGGCGAGTCGGCCAGCGCGCTGACGGTGCTGGAGCGGGCGGCGCGCAGGGCGGGAACGACGGCCACGAGGAGATACTCCGCGAGCAGCACGGCGGCGACCAGGCCCGGCGTGCCGCCGACCGCCTTGAGCAGCCCCACGCGCCTGGTCTGATCGGCCATCCAGCCGCCGACCAGGGCGAGCCCCCAGGCTCCGATCAGCAGCAGGATCTGGGAGTCTCTGGCCAGCTCGGTGGCGTCTTCGAGGATGCTGTTCCAGGGCTGCAGGGACATGGCGCGGCCGGGGCCGCCCTGGTTCGCGTCGGCGAACGTCTGGGCTCCGTCCGGGTCGGCCAGCTTCAGGTTCAGTACGTAGGCCAGGGAGCCCGGATCCGGGGCGAGGCTCCGTACGTCCGCCTGGGTGAGCCACACCAGGCCGGGATTGTGCAGCACCCCCGGAGGCAGAGCCTGGTCCTCGGGAGCGACGCCGTTCACGCAACCGGCGGCGACGATGCAGGACGACCCGGGATAGGGCGGCATGGCGGCGGTGACCGCGACGCCGACGACCTCGAACGACCGGCCGTTCAGGGTGACCGGATCGCCGACGCGCACGTCGAGGGCGTTGGCGAAGGCGGCCTCGACCACCACGCCGCCATCGCCGACCCAGCCGCCCGCCACCAGCCGAGGCTGGTCGACCGAGGCGGACGCGGCGTCGCGCCCCACGGCCTGCACGTCCGACGTCCGGCCGGCGGCCTGGAGTTTCGCCGCGGTGACCGGGTACGGCCCGCTGTGGCCGACTACGCCGGGAGCGCCGGCCAGTTTTCCGAGCGCGGCGAGGCCGGAAGGCTCGGCGGCCCGGCCGACGCCGGCGACCACGTCGGGCCCCCTGGTCGCCGCACGGGTGCTGGTACGGGTCGCTCGCCGCGTCGCGCAGGACGAGCCCGAGTGTCAGCGTCGTGGTGGCCGCCATGATGGCGAGCAGCAGAAGCGCGGTCTCGACGCGGCGCCGCCGCAGATCGCGTACGGCGAGACGGCCCACGAGCAGGATGCGGCCCATCGCCCTCAGTCCTCCAGTCCGGCGAGGGCGCCGAGCCGCCCCGTGGTGCCACCGGACAGCCTGGTCTCGTCCACGAACGCGCCGTCGCGCATCGAGATCAGCCGGTCCGCGGTGGCCGCGATCCGCGCGTCGTGGGTGACGATGACCAGCGTCTGCCCGGACTCGTGCAGGCTCTCGAAGAGCTGAAGGACGTCCACGGTGGCGGCGCTGTCCAGACTCCCGGTCGGTTCGTCGGCGAGCACGACCAGCGGCTCGTTGCTCAACGCGCGGGCGACCGCGACCCGCTGGCGCTGGCCGCCGGACAGCTCGGAGGGCAGGAAACGCGCCCGGCCGGCGAGCCCGATCTGCTCCAGCAGCTCCTCCGCCCGCCGCTTGGCGACCCGCGGCGAGCGTCCGGCCAGCAGCGCCGGCAGCTCGACGTTCTCCACGGCGGTGAGCTCCTCCATCAGGTGAAAGGACTGGAAGACGAAGCCGACGGCAGTGCGCCGGATCCGGGCCAGGGCCTTCTCGTCGAGGCCGTCGAGGCGGCGGCCGTTCAGCGTCACCTCTCCGCCCGAGGGCCGATCCAGCCCGCCGAGCAGGTGCAGCAGCGTGGACTTCCCGCAGCCGCTGGGCCCCATCACCGCCACCGTCTCTCCCGCGCCGATGTCGAGATCGACCCCGTCCACGGCGCGCACCAGCCCTTCCTGTACTCCTTGCGTAACCCGCAGGCGCGAAGCACGGGCGGGCCGGCGACGTTGCTCACGATCCGCTCCTTCGGTGCGTCCAGTTCCGCTCGCACGCCTCCAGCCAGCGCAGGTCCGCCTGGAGCCGGAGCACGATGCCCTCCAGCAACAGCGCCGCGTCCGAGTGGTCCGGCTCGGCCATGGCGGCGCGCTGGGCGTCACGCAGCCGGCGCAGCAGCTCCCTGCGCTGGGTGTCGAGGATGGTGAGCGGGTCGGCCAGCCCGGCCGACGCGGCCGCGATCAGCTTGAGATGGAACTCCGCGAGGTCGGGTCTCGGCCAGCTCACCTCGGAGATCCACTCGGTGACTCGCTGCTGGCCCGCGGGGGTGAGCGCGTACACCTTGCGATCGGACCGGTCGGCGCCGTCGGCGGACTTCTCGACCGCCAGCAGACCGGCCTTCTCCAGCCGGGCCAGCGTGACGTAGACCTGCCCGGCGTTCATCGCCTCGCCGAGCGGGCCGAGCGCGTCGCGCAGCCGCGCACGCAGCTGATAGCCGTGCGAGGGTTCTTTGGCCAGCATCGCCAGGACGACTTCCTGCTGCATGGGGCCCCCTAACCGTTAGCCGTAACATCTAACGGTTAGCCCCTTCGTGTCAAGCGACGCCCCGATGCCACGCGCGCGGCTCGGTCGCCGCGCGCGTGGCATCGGGTGGGCGGGAGCCCGTCAGGCGGGGCCGTGCAGCAACTCGTGGAGCCTCTTGTGGCTTTCGTAGGAGGCCGGAGGTCCTGTCTGGGCCTTGACCTGGGCCGTCACCGCCGCGGGCGGATTGGCCGGCTTGCCGGGCTGGAACAGCCAGGTCTGGAAGAGCGCGTCGAGCTGCTCGCCGGAGATCTTCTCCGACAGCGAGATGAACTCGTCGGTGTTTCCGTTGCCGTGCTGCTTGATCTTGGCCCAGGCCTTGATGATGGCGAAGAAGTCCTGGTCGCCGACCTCGCCGCGCAGCGCCTGGAGAGTCATGCCGCCACGCCAGTAGACCGAGGCGTAGAAGAGGAAGGGCGGGGTGGGATCGCCCGGGACCCTGAGCCAGAACCGGGGGTGGTCGGCCGGGATGTCGTTGTAGATGGCGTTGGCCAGCTCGGCGGCGGTGCCGGTGCCCTCCTTCTCGGACCACAGCCACTCGGCGTAGGTGGCGAACCCCTCGTTCAGCCAGATGTCGCGCCACTGCTTGAGCGCGACGCTGTCGCCGAACCACTGGTGGGCGTTCTCGTGCACGACGACACTGACGTCAGGCCCGGACTCGAAGAAGATCGAGTCGTAGACGGGGTGCGATTGGGTCTCCAGCGCGAAGCCCACGTTCTCGTTGACGACCGAGCCGCCCATCGAGGAGAACGGGTAGCGGCCGAAGACGCTCGACTCCCAGTCGACGATCTCGGCCGTACGCTCGACGCTGGCCTTCGCGAACTCCAGGCGCGCGCCGAGGGTCTTGTCGTACGCGGTGGTCACCGGCAGGCCGGTGGACGAGCGGGCCCTGTGCACCTCGATGTCGCCGATGTAGAGCATGGCCAGATAGGTGGCCATGGGCTTGTCCATCAGCCAGTGGAAGGTGGTCCTGCCGCGCGAGGTGCGCTGGGAGGCGAGCACGCCGTTGCTGATCGCCTGCTTGCCCTCGGGGACGGTGACCGTGATGTCGAAGGTTGCCTTGTCCGCCGGGTGGTCGTTGCTCGGATACCACCACCAGGCGATCTCCGGCTCGCCCAGCGCGAGCGCGCCGTCGGCGCGCTTGATCCACGGCCGGACGATGCCGGGCACCTCGATCGAGCTGGGGGTGCCCGCGTAGGTCACCTCGACGACGAACGGCAGGAACCTGGGCAGGGCGCGGGCCGGAGTGATCTCCAGCTCGTGGACGCCCGTCCTGGCGAAGGCGGCCGGCCTGCCGTTGACCTCGACTCGCTGCACGTCCAGCAGGAAGTCGAGGTTGAACCGCGTCAGCGTCTGCGAGGCGGTGGCCAGCAAGGTCGCCTGACCCTCCAGCCGGTCGGTGCCCGGCTGGTAGTCCAGCTTCAGGCCGTAGTGCTTGACGTCGTAGCCCCCGTTTCCGTAGTCGGGGAAGTAGACGTCTCCGATGCCGGGTGCGCCGGGGCCGCGATCCGCGGCGGAGGCGGGGGCGGACAGGGGCACGGACAGTGTCAGGGATAGGGCGGCGGCGATCGCGGCACGCCTGATCGAGCGCGGGAACATGTCCCTCCTCGGGAGATCCGGTGCTCGCGAAGCTACGTCAGCCGCAGGCGGAGTAATAGTGCGGGCACATGGCCGGAACCGGTCATTCCCGCTGTGCGGGCGCAGCACACTCGCGACCCGCCGATCCGCGTCCCGGCTTTTTTGCGTTTACGCAGACCCCGCCATGGCGCAGTAAGCAAGGTTAGCCTAACCTTTGCTTCATGACCGAGGAGATCTCTCTCCGCGGCGCGGAGCTCAACCTCAGCTATCACGGCACCACCGTGGTCGAAGAGGGCCGCATCGCGCTGCGGCCGGGCCACGTGACCGCCCTTGTGGGCCCCAACGGCAGCGGCAAGTCCACGCTGCTGCGTGCGCTGGCCAGGCTGCACCGCCCCGACAGCGGCACCGTGACGCTGGGTGACGGCGTCAACGCACTGGACCTGGCCGCGCGCGACTTCGCCCAGCGGGTGACGCTGCTGGCGCAGAGCCGCCCGACACCGGGCGGCGTGCGCGTGCGCGACGTCGTCGGGTACGGCCGCCACCCCTACCGGCGGCGCTGGCGGGCCGCGGACCCCGAGGGCGGCGCCGCCGTCGAACGGGCCATGGAGCTGACCGGCCTGACGCCCATGGCCGAGCGGCCGGTGGACGAGCTGTCCGGCGGCGAGCTCCAGCGCGTCTGGCTCGCCACCTGCCTGGCCCAGGACACCGGCGTCCTCCTGCTGGACGAGCCCACCACGTTCCTCGACCTGCGCTACCAGGTGGAGCTGCTCGACCTGATCCGCGACCTGGCCCAAGAGCACGGGGTGGCGATCGGCGTGGTCCTGCACGACCTCAACCAGGCCGCCGAGGTCGCCGACCACGTCGTGCTGCTGCACCGGGGCCGGGTCCGCGCGGACGGGCCGCCGGCGCAGGTGCTGACGGAGGAGCTGCTCAGCGACACGTACGGCATCCGCATCGAGGTCAGCCAGGACCCCGGAACGGGCACCGTGACCACCCGGCCGATCGGCCGCCACAGCAAGACCCTTCACGCAACGACATGACAGGAACAACCATGCGCAGTGCCCTCACGGCCCCCCTGACAGCCCTCGCCGCCGTCGCCGTCCTCGCCGCCTGTGGCACCACCGAGGCCCCCGTACCCGAGCAGGCGCCCGCCTCCAGCGGCGCCGCCTCGCCCACCGCCGCCCCGGTGACCCTGACCGACGCCCGCGGCAAGCAGGTCACGCTCGAACGCCCGGCGACCAGGGTGGTCAGCCTGGAGTGGGGCGAGACCGAGATGCTGGCCGGTCTCGGCGTCATGCCGGTGGGCGCGGCCGACGTGAAGGGGTACGCCACCTGGGTCACCGCCGCTAAGCTCGACGCCTCGGTCAAGGACGTCGGCACCCGGCAGGAGCCCAGCATCGACTCCATCAGCGCCCTGCAGCCCGACCTGGTCGTCATGGAGTCCGACGACGAGGAGCTGGCCGCGCAGCTGGAGAAGTTCGTGCCGGTGCTGGTGGCCAAGGGCAGCGACGCGAGCGACAACCTCGACCGCATGCGCGACGACGTCAACATGATCGCCACCGCCGTGGGCAAGACCGACGTCGCCGCCAAGCTGCTGAGCGACTTCGACGCGGCGCTGGCCGACGGCAAGGCGAAGCTCGCCGCCGCGGGCGCCGCGGGCAAGCCGTTCGTCATGGCCGACGGATGGAAGGAAGGCAGCACGATCAGCGTCCGTCTCTTCGGCAAGGGCGCGCTGGTCTCCGAGGTCGCCGGGCAGCTCGGGCTGAAGAACGCCTGGACCGGCAAGGTGGACGGCCAGTGGGGCCTGGGCACCACCGACGTCGAGGGACTGAGCGTGCTCAAGGACCCCGACACCCGCTTCTTCTACAACGCCTCCGACGGCGACGACGTCTTCGCCGACGGCCTGGCGGACAACGCCATCTGGAAGTCGCTGCCGTTCGTGAAGAAGCAGCAGGTCACCAAGCTCCCGGACGGCATCTGGACCTTCGGCGGGCCCCTGTCCTGCCAGCAGTACGCCGACGCGCTGGTGAAGGCGTTCACGGGTTGAGCACGGACGTCCTGACCCCGGCACCGCCCACCACGCCGCTGCGGCGGCTGGGCACCGCCGGGGTCTTCCTTCTCGCGCTGGCCGCCACCGTCCTGGTGGCGGCCGTGCACGTGACACAGGGCACCTCGTCGATCGGCGCGCTCGACCTGCTGGCGCTGCCGTTCGGCGGCGACTCCGGCACCGCCGAGGAGGCCGCCCGCGTGCTGGTGGCCTCGCGGCTGCCGCGGCTGCTGGCCGGCCTCTGCGTCGGCCTCGCGCTGGGGGCCGCGGGCGCGCTGCTGCAGGCGGTCGCCCGCAACGCCATGGCCTCGCCGGACACGCTGGCCGTCAGCTCGGGCGCGTACCTGGCGGTCGTCACCGCGGCCGCGTTCGGGCTGGCGCTGCCCGTCGCGGCGTCGGGCGGGCTGGCGCTGATCGGCGGGCTGGCCGCCGCCGCGCTGGTGCTGGCGCTGTCGGCCGGCGGGCGCACCGGCACGACCCGGCTGATCCTGGCCGGCACGGCCACGTCGCTGGCGCTGCACTCACTGACGAACCTCGTCATGATCCTCTTCCAGCAGGAGACCACCGGGCTCTACGCCTGGGGCAGCGGCTCGCTCGTGCAGAGCGACCTGGCCGCCGTCACCCAGCTCGGCCCGCTGATCGTGGTGGCGCTGGCCGCCGCCGTGCTGGCCGGGCCCCGGCTTGACATCCTCGGCCTCGGCGACGACACCGCCACCGTGCTCGGACTGAACGTGCGGCGGCTGCGCCTGTGGCTGACGCTGCTGGCCGTGCTGCTGGCCGCCGCCGCGGTGACGATCGCGGGGCCCATCGGGTTCGTCGGGCTGTGCGCGCCGGTGGTCGTGCGGCTGCTGCCCAAGTCCATTCCCGGGCTGCACCGGCACCGCGTGCTGGTGCCCCTGTCCGGGCTGGCCGGCGTGCTGATCGTGCTGGGCTCCGACATCATGCTGCGGGCCGTGCTCGGCGCGCAGGCCGGGGTGGAGGTGCCGCCCGGCGTGGTGACCACCGTGCTCGGCGCGACGGTGATGATCTGGCTGGCCCGCCGCTACCGCGACGCCGGCCCGACCCGCAGGCCGCCCGCCGTACGCACCGGCGCGGCCCGGTCCCGCACCGCGTTCCTGGTCGTGGTCGCCGTCTGCGCGGCCCTGCTGGCGGGCGCGCTGCTGCTCGGCCTGCTGGGCGGTGACCGGTGGCTGCTCGCGGGTGACGTGGCCAACTGGCTGCAGAGCCGCAGCGGGCGGGCGCTGACCTTCGTCCTGGACCAGCGCTGGCCAAGAGTGGTGGCCGCCGTGCTGGCCGGCGCGGCGCTGGCCGTGGCGGGCGCCGCCGTGCAGGCCGTGTGCCGCAACCCGCTGGCCGAGCCGGGCGTGCTCGGCGTCACCACCGGAGCGGGCGTCGGCGCGGTCGCGCTGCTCACCCTGGTGCCGCTGGCCGGGATCTGGACGATGTCCGTGGCCGCCGGCCTGGGCGCGATGATCGCGTTCGCCCTGGTGTACGGGCTGGCGTGGCGGGGCGGGCTGAGCTCGGACCGCCTGGTCCTGATCGGGGTCGCCGTGCAGGCGATCTGCACGGCCATCACCGTGCTGATCATCGTGATGTCCGACCCGTGGAACACGGCCAAGGCCCTGACCTGGCTGTCCGGCTCCACCTACGGCCGCGTCCCGGAGCAGCTCATTCCCGTCGCGCTGGCGCTGGTGATCGTGATCCCGCTGCTGGCCTGGCTGCGCAGGGACCTCGACCTGCTGTCCCTGGACGAGGACACCCCGCGCATCCTGGGCGTGCCCCTGGAGCCGGTACGGCTGGGCGCGCTCGCCGGCGCCGTCCTGCTCACCTCCACGGCGGTCTCGGCCGTCGGGGTCGTCGGCTTCGTGGGGCTGGTGGCTCCGCATGCCGCCCGCGCCCTGGTCGGGGCGCACCACGCCCGGGTGCTGCCGGTGGCCGCGCTGCTCGGCGGGCTGCTGGTCAGCCTCGCCGACACGCTCGGCCGTACCGTGATCGCGCCGGCGCAGGTGCCGGCGGGGCTGGTGACGGCGCTGATCGGCACGCCGTACTTCGTCTACCTGCTGTGGCGCGCCCGCACCTGACGAAGGCGTGCCGGCCGGCTTGTGCGCGGGTCGAGCCGCCCGGCTGATCGAACGGCCGCCCGCGACCTCAGCGGGCGGCGAAGTCCTGCGTCCAGTAGATCTGTCCCTGCGAGTCCTTGGCCGCGCCCACCCCGATGAGGGTGTAGGAGCAGTTCATGATGTTCTGCCGGTGGCCGTCGCTGTTCATCCAGCTCCGGACCACCTCGGCCGCCGACCGCTGACCCATGGCGATGTTCTCGGCCCAGGCCGAGCCGGTGAAGCCGGTCGCGCGCATGCGGTCGACCATGTCGCGGCCGTCCTGGGAGTCGTGGTCGAAGTAGTCGTTCCTCGCCATGTCGGCCGAGTGACCGAGCGCGGCCCTGCTCAGCCGCGCGTCGTGCTTGAGCGGGTCGCAGCCGCCCTTGGCCCGCTCGGCGTTGGTCAGCCGGACGACCTCGTTCTCCAGCGCCGTGCCGACGGACGTGACGGTCGCCTTCTTCTCCGGAGCCGGCGGCGCCTTCGTCTCTCGCGGCGTGGGGGTGGGGGTGACGCACGTCAGCCGTACGGCCTTGGACGTGGTGGTGCCGCCCCGGTAGTCGGTGGCGACGGCGTAGTACGTGCCCGGCTCGCAGGGCAGTTGCAGGGCGATCTGGCCCTTCCTGGTGGCGCCGCTCTTGACGACCGGATCGTCGCCGGGGACGGCGCGCTTGACCCGGATGCGCAGCAGCGCCGGGTGCACGCAGTCACGGCGGGTCGCCGACGTCCGGATCCTGAGCGCGGAGATGCCCGGCCTGGCCACGCTCACGCGGCAATCGTCCGACTCGGGGGTCGATCGGGGGGCCGGCTTTCCGGTCTGTGCCGGCGCCGCGCCGTTCGCCGGCGCGGTCACCTCGGGCACCGCTCCGGCCGCTCCGGCCGGCGGCTGGTCGGCGGAGGGGGAGCAGGCGGCGAGGCCGGCGACGGCGGCGAGGACACCCAGGGGTCCAAGGGGTCTGCGCATGGGTTCCTCCAGTGGCGGGAGAGGCTGGTGGTCCCGCATTTTGCCGTCCCATTACGGACTTGTCACGCAAAACTGGACATTTCGGCCTGTGATTAATGTCAACCGGGTGTCTCGAGAGCGTCCTCGCGGCCCGGCTGCCCTCGCCGGGGGCGGCGTCCCCGGGGCGGAATGTCGGGGTGGTATGACGCGGAGCACCCGATGTTAGCGATCGCATGCCGGCGGATGATTCCTGCGGCAAGACACCGCGTTTCCCTCCGGCGAAATGGAAGGCTTGTTCATGCGACCTCCCCACCGGTTACCGAGATGGCTCACGTTCGGGCTGATCGGGCTCGTGGCCGCCCTCGTCGCGACCGTGCTGGCCAGTGCTCCGGCGTCGGCCGGGCAGTCCGCGCTCCTCCCGACGACGCCGCCGGTCAAGCCGACGTTCAAACCCGTCCCGACGTTCCCCACCCCTCCTCCCACCTGGGAGCCCCCTCCGACCCAGGAGCCGCCGACGCCCGATCCCACGACGACGCCGCCGAGGCGGCCGTACACGATGGCGACGGTCGGCGACAGCTACACGAGCGGCGAAGGCGCGAGCCACGAGAGCCGCTACGTCGGGTGGCCGGGCCCGGAGCGCTGGGTGCACCAGTCCGGTTTCGCGCCGTCTCACCTGGCCTGGGCCTATCTGGAGCAGGGCCGCTACCCGTTCGGGTCGTACACGATCCTGCCCCAGGAGATCCGCACCACCTGGGGCGGCGACAAGCTGCACTTCAACGCGTCGTCGGGAGCCCAGACCAAACATCTCATGTACCGGCAGTGCGAGGACGACAACTGCCACGTGGTCCGCAACCCGCCCCAGATCGACGGCGTTCCCGCGAACTCCGACATCGTCTACTTCGGGCTCGGCGGCAACGACGCCGGCTTCGGGTCGCTGCTGTCGTCCGCGATCGCCTCGCACTATGTGAGCTGGCTGGACGAGGACATCCACAGCCCGGAGATCCACAACTATCAGGCGCGTGACGTCCGCCTTGAGGTGGAGCGGCTGAAGAAGCGGATGCCGCAGGTCGCGGCCAACGTCGAACAGGCCCTGGTGGACACCCATCTCAAGGCGACCGGCGCGGCGCTGATCGTGGCGCTCTACCCGCTGGCCGTCAAGGCGTCGGGCAACACCGGCATCAAGCAGATCACCGGCGCGGCCCTGGACGAGATGTATCCGTTCGCCGACAAGGTGAACCAGGCGATCAAGGACGCGGTCACGAACTTCCGCGCCAGGTACCCGAACGTCAAACTGGTCCTGTTCGACCCGAACACGGCGGGGCCGAACGGCACCAGCGTGGTGGCCGGTCATGAGCTCGGCACGGCGGCGCCGTACTTCAACGGGCTGAAGACGCGGTGGGAGCTCGTGGGCGTGAACAAGGTCTTCAAGATCAATCAGGAGAGCTTCCACCCCAACGAGCCCGGCGCCGTCGCGATCGGCAAGGCGCTGGCCACCGTCATGGCCCGCGAGTTCCCCGATCTCTTCCCCGACGGTCCCGACTTCACCAACGTCCACACCAACCCGGTGGCCGACGCGCAGGACCCCGACGCCGACGCGGAGTTCGAGGAATGGGCACGCGCTCACCCCGAGCTGTTGTGCGAAGGGACCGAGATCGACAGCATCTGCCACTACATTCGCCCGAACGGTGAGACCGCCTTCCCGGTGACCATCGTGACCGATCCGATCCCGTTCCCGGCGATCCCGGGGGCGCAGGTGGTCAGCGGGGGCATCGGCGGTGGCGGTAACTACGGCAGCGGCCCGACGTACAGCTGGATCCCCGCCACGTACACCTACCCGACCGGTGAGTCGGGCGGCTCAGGCGGCGGCGGCACTGGCGGTGGCACCGGTGGCGGCACTGGCGGTGGCACCGGCGGAGGTACAGGTGGCGGCACGGGCGGCGGCACTGGTGGTGGCACTGGCGGCGGCACCGGCGGCGGCGACGGTGGCGGTACGGGTGGTGGCGACGGCGGCGGTACCGGTGGCGGCGACGGCGGCGGCACCGGCGGCACGGGCGGCACCGGCGGTACGGGCGGCACCGGTGGGGCCACGAACGCCCCCAACGGGGACCCGTGCAAGCCCACTCAGGTGGAGCAGTCCGGCGGCGGGGGCATGCAGGCCTCGACGTCCGTCGTGAGCGGCGGAGGACTGCGCGAGCCGATCCGGCTCATCTGGATCCAGTTCAAGATCGTCCCCAAGCCCGACCCCTGCATGCCCAACGTCAACGTCAACGACGACGTCACCGAGATCACCAGCGAGGAGTGGGCCTAGACCACAGCCGGAGCCGCCGGACGAGCGCGAGCCGTCCGGCGGCTTCGCCCGTCAACCGCTCGCCGGGCGGTCGCCCCGGCTCGCCAGCCGTCTGGCCAGCGCCACCCGCGACCGCACGTCGAACTTGCTGAAGATGCGCGTCACATGCGTCTCCACCGTCTTCTGGCTGACCTGCAGCTGCTCGGCGACCTCCCGATTGGTCAGCCCCTGGCTGATGAGCTCCGCCACCTGGAGCTCGCGCTTCGTCAGCGCCGTCTCGCGCGCCACGTGCCGCTGCCCGCTGGCGGCGAGCCGCCGCTCCACCCGGGTCAGCTGCCCGGCCAGCCAGTCCGCGCCCGACTCCCGGTAGGCGGCCTTGGCCCGGCCGATCTCGGCGTGGGACGACGCCACGTCCCCCATGCGGCCGTGGACGGTGGCGAGCAGCTGATGGGCCACGCCCCGCTCGACGACCGCGCCGCCCTCGCCGAACCGCTCGGCGGCGATCCGCGCGGCGGCCACGGCCCCTGGCAGGTCGTCGTGGCCGCTCAACGCGCGGGCGCGGGCGTCGTAGGCGATGCCGAGCTGGTACGGGAGGTCGCCCGCCGCCTCCACCGCCGCCGCCGACCGTTCGAGCGCGGTGCCCACGTCGCCGTCGGCTCCGGCGCGGATCGACTGCACGGCGAGCCGTTCGACCTCGGTGTCCCTGGTCAGGACCGGCGGCTGCGGGTGATCGCCTCCGGTGCGGCCGGCCAGCCGGACCCGGGCCACCGACACGTACGCGATCGCCTGCCACCAGGCCGACCCTGGGCCGGCGGCGGTGAGCGAGTCGGCGAGCGTCATGGCGGGATCGACGCCATGCCGCCACAGGACAGGCAACAGCAGGACGCATCGGGCCATCGCCAGCGTCTCGCTGCTGTGGATGTACTCGGACGCCGACGCGGCGTGCTCGGCGATCTCGATGGCCTCCGCCAGGCGGCCGGCCCTGGTCCTGAGCTGCGCCTGCCCGATCAGCAGGTACGGCATCGCGTAGCTGCGGCCGGACCGCGTGGCCAGGTCGATGCCGCGGGCCAGATGGCGCTCGGCGTCCGCGGGCCGGTTCAGGGAGATCTCGCTCCACGACAGCGGCGCCACCAGCTCGACATGCGGCACCAGCGCGGTGTCCGAGGCGCTGTCCATCAGCCAGCCGGCGCGCCTGCTGTGCGCCCGCGCCGCCGCGAGGTCGCCGTCCTGCAGGCAGGCCACCGCCAGCAGCGCGTACGCCGCCGCCTCGAGAGCCGGATCGGTCGTCTTCGACACGAGCGCGAGGGCTTCGTGCGCGTGCCGCCTGGCACCGCCGGGGTCCGAGCGCAGCATGGCCACGGCGGCCAGCTCGGACAGGAGCTGGGCGCGTACCCGCCCGTCGTCCCCGGCCTTGCGGGTCTGGGCGCTCAGCAGGGCCCGCGCCTCGTCCAGCCGGCCGAGCATGCGCGAGATCACCGAGGAGAAGGCCACCGCCGCCGAGGCCACCTCGTGCGGCAGGTGGATGACTTCGTGCAGGATGCGCCGGCTCTCCGTCAGCGAGCCCATCACGCCGGTGCCCCGCGCCAGCCCGGTGAGCAGCACGCCGCGGTACGGGACGAGGTCGTCGCGTTCGGGCAGCACCCGCAGGGCCTCGCGGAGCAGCCGCACCGCGGTCGTCGGCGCCGAGTCGAGGTAGGCCAGGCCCGCGTCGCCCAGCGTCCTGGCGGCCCGCTCGTCACCGAGCTCGGCGCACCGCTCGGTGTGGTGGGCGAGCAACGCCAGCGAGCCGTCGTTGCCGCGCAGGTGATCGGCGATCCTGGCGTGGGCGGCGACACGCCAGCCCGCTCCGCACGTGTCGTACGCGGCGGCGCGTACCAGGGGATGCCGGAACGTGAACCGCGCTCCCGCCAGCGTGCCGAGACCGTGCCGGCACAGCTCGTCCACGGCGGCGGCGGTGCCGGCCAGGTCGAGCTCGGCGACGTGGGAGATGACGACGAGCGAGGCCAGCTCGCCGGCGACCGCCGCCGCGTGGGCCGCCCGCCGCCCGGCGGGGGAGAGCCGGTCCAGCTCCCGGCGCAGCACCGCCAGCAGGGTCTGTTCGAGGGCGAGCGTCGCCCCCGGCCGGTCTTCGGCCAGCTCCGACAGGCGCCGGTCGTCGGCGTCCAGCAGCGCCCACAGGAACAGCGGATTTCCCCCGCTGACCCGGTACATCAGCCGCCGCCGGCGCGGGTCCACCTCCGGCGGCATCAGCAGGGCCGCCGCGTCCTCGCCGAGCGGGGCCAGGCTCAGCCGGGTGACGCGCGGATCCCGGCGGGCGACGGCTTCGCCCACCACCGGCGGGACCGCGTCCGACCGGCAGGCGATGGCCAGCGTGAACCCGGCGGCCGGCGGGCGCCGGAGCAGGAACTCGGTCAGTTCGAGCGAGGGCGCGTCCGCCCAGTGCAGGTCGTCGAGCGCCAGGACGACGCCCCGGTCGTCGGCCAGCTCGGCCAGGAACGATCGGATGTCGCGATAGGTGTGGTAGCGATCGAGCTGGTCGGCCTTGTCCGCCGACAGCAGCGCACGCAGCGCCGCCTCCGCCGGCGGGCTGGGGGCGGCGTCGGTCAGGCGGGTGAAGGCGTCCACGTACGTCCCGAAGGGGACGAGCCGCTCGAACTCGGTGGCGCTGCCGGCCAGCACCGTACGCCCGGCGGCGTGCGCCCGTTCGACCAGATGCTCCAGCAGCCGGGTCTTGCCCACTCCCGGCTCGCCGTCAATGAGGACCAAGCGGTGACCGTCGGTGATCGCGGCCTCCACCAGGGAAGTCTCGTCGGCCCGGCCGACAAGCTCACGCCGTATCCTCACCTCGGTCAAGCGTCCTCCGTCACGCAGAGAGCCGGCCAGGATCCCGTCGTACGGTGCGATGATCGTACGGATCCACGCCGATGTCCATGGGAGCGTGGCCGCGGCGGCGGCGGGCCCAGGCTCCCCGGCCCCGAGGGACGCCGCGGCGGCGGACGGCACTTCGACGCGCCAGGTTTCCGGAACGGAGCGTGACGGCGAGGGCCACCCGGACGGGGCGTCAGGGCGGCTCGCCGGGCCGCCCGCCCTCGCGGGGAGGGCGGACGGCGGGCCGGCCAGGGTCAGTCGCCGATCCTGACGGCGATCTTGCCGCGTGCGGCGCCGGCGGCGATGGTCGCCAGGCCCTCGGCGGCCCGGTCCAGCGGCAGGACCGTGGTGACGTCGATCTTGAGGGTGCCGGCGGCGGCCTGGGCGGCGAGCGGCCCGACGATCTCGCGGACCGGGGCCGCCATGACGTTGGCTCCGGTCAGCCCGGCTCCGGCGAGGGTCTGCTCGTCGGCGGCGCCGAGCGTGCTGGCCACCCTGCCGCCCTTGCGGACCGCGCTCAACGCAAGCCCGTCGGGGGAGTACGAGACCAGGTCGATGAGGGCGTCGACGCCGTCGGGACAGGTCGCGGCGACCTGGTCGGCGATCGGGGTGGCCGCGGTGTGGTCGACGACGGTGGTCGCGCCCAGCGCGGTGAGCCGGTCGGCGTCGGCCGGAGCCCCGGTGGCCACCACGGTGACGCCCCGGGCCGCGAGCAGTTGCACCGCGTAGGAGCCGACGCCGCCGGTCGCGCCGGTCACCAGGACCGTCTGGCCCGCCCGCGCCTCGATCGCCTCGACCGAGGCGTGGGCGGCCGCGCCCGCGAGCGGCAGCGCGGCGGCGCTGACGAAGTCCAGGGCGGCGGGCTTGGCGGTCACGGCCGCGGCCGGGAACAGCGCGTACTCGGCGACGGTGCCGGCCTGGATGGGCGGGATGAGCGAGATGTTGCCGATCACCGCGTCACCCACGGCGACGTGGTCGACACCCGCGCCGACCGCCTCGACGATGCCGGCGGCGTCCCGGCCGATCACCAGCGGGTAGGCGTGGGGCATCATCTCGGCCATCATCCCGGAGGCCAGCGCGTTGTCGACGGCGTTGAGCGCGGCGGCCACCACCCGGACCAGGACGGTGCCGTCGGCGACCTGCGGGATGGGCAGGTCGGAGACGACGGGCGCGGCTCCGGCTTCGGGGACGTTCAGTGCACGCATGTTGATCTCCAACTGGATGTCGGTATTCGGTGAAGGGGCGGCGCGCGGGATCAGGACGATCGCTCAGCTGTCCTCGATCACCTGGCCGGCCCCCGTTGTGGACTTGAAGCTTCAACCGGAACCTAGGCGAGATGACTTGCAGCGTCAACTCATTCGGCGATCGGATCACTTGACGGCTCAAGTTAGAATGGAGCCATGGACGAAGACGGGACGCCTCAGGAGCCGCGCTGGCTCGACGAGGAGGAGATGCGGGGCTGGTTCGGGCTGGCGAGCGTGCTCATCCGCCTGCCCGCCGCGCTGGACCGGCAGCTCCAGCGGGACGCCGGCATCAGCCACTTTGACTACCAGGTGCTGTCGGGCCTGTCGATGAGCCCGGGGCGCACCATGCGGATGAGCGAGCTGGCCGAGCTCACCGACGCCTCGCTGTCCCGCCTGTCCCACACCGTCGGGCGGTTGGAGAAGCGCGGCTGGATCCGCCGCTACCCCGACCCCGAGGACGGCCGTTACACCCTCGCCGCGCTCACCGGAGAGGGCTGGGACAAGGTCGTCGCCACCGCGCCCGGCCACGTCGCGGCCGTCCGCGAGTACGTCATCGAGCCGCTCAGCAAAAGCCAGATCAAGCAGCTCGCCCAGATCGGCGACCGCATCGTGCTCGCCATCGACCCCACGGGCACCTGCCCCACCCAACGGCGGGATTGACAGCCGGGGACATCGAGGAAGCTCGCCGCCTGAACGCCGCGCGCGCCCTTGATCGCCAGAGAAGTGGATTATGCATGACAAATCGGGAAAATGCCATCACTAGCAATTTTTGCGCCACCCGATTTAGCATCTGCACTACCTGAACAGCGGCATCTGCCGGCACACGGGAAACCTGACCGCGCCCCGGCCGATGTCGCCGCCGGCTCACACGGGGAAGCGCAATGAGCACACCCGAGCACGACGTCACCGCGACCCCGACCTTCCCCATGGAGCGGACCTGCCCCTTCGCGCCGCCCGACGAGTACCGGCGGATGCGGGCCACCGCGCCGGTCGTCCGGGCCAGCCTGCCCAACGGCGCACCGGTCTGGGCGGTCACCCGCTACGCCGAGGCGCGGCAGATCCTCAGCGACCCGAGGATCAGCTCGAACACCGGACGCCCCGAACGGCCGCGCGGACCCGACGACGATCGCCCCGACGACGGCTTCTTCGTCGACCTGGATCCTCCGGAGCACAGCCGGTTCCGGCGACTGCTGATCTCGGAGCTCGGCGCCCGTCCGATGGAGGCCATGCGCCCGGCCCTCCAGCGCATCGCCGACACGGCGATCGACGAGCTGCTGGCGGCCGGCGCGCCCGCCGACCTCGTCAGCCTGTACGCGCGCCGGGTCCCGGCCCGCGTCCTCTGCGAGTTGTTCGGGATCCCGGCCGCCGACCACGAGTTCTTCGAGTCACGGCTGCGGATGCTGTCGGTGACGAGCATGAACCCGAGTGTGGCGGCCCAGGCGTCCAGCGACGTCCGCGGCTATTTGCGGGAGCTCATCCGCGACGCGGAGCGCGCGCCGCACGAGGGAATGATCCGGCGGCTGGCCGCCAGGCACCTGCCCACCGGCGAGCTGACCACCGACGAGCTGATCAACATCGGCTTTCTCCTGCTGCTCGCGGGTTACGACTCTCCGGCGAACACGATCTCCTTGGGCGTGCTCACGCTGCTGCGGCACCCGGCGCAGCTGGCCGCGCTGCGCGCCGATCCAAGCCTGCTGCCGGGCGCGATCGAGGAGCTGTTGCGCTTCCACTCGGTGCAGGACTGGGTCAGCTTCGACCGGATCGCGGCCGACGACCTGGAGATCGGCACTGCGCGGATCCGCGCCGGCGACCGCCTGACGGTGCTGGCCGCATCCGCCAACCGTGATGAGCGGGCGTTCGAGAACCCCGACGAGTTCGACATCCGCCGGTCCGCCCACCACCACGTCGCCTTCGGCCACGGGGTGCACCAGTGCGTGGGCCGCAACCTCGCCCGCGCCGAGCTGCAGATCGCCTATGGCACGCTGCTGACCCGAATGCCCACGCTGCGCCTGGCGATCGGGGCCGAGGACCTGCCCTTCGCCAACGACGCCCCGTTCTTCGGGCTGCACGCGATGCCGGTCGCCTGGTAGTGCCGCCTATCCGCCGGTGACGTAGGCGTCCTCGGCGGCGTAGGGGAACCAGACGTCGGGCCCGTGGCGAGCGACCAGATCAGGGAAGACGTCCTGCCAGCCGCCGCCGGCCGCCTCAGCCTCGGACACGGCGGGGACGGCCCATCCGATGTCCGCGCGCAGCGCGTCGTCGTAGGAGACGGCGTGCCGGTACCCGAGCTCGGCGCGGGCCCTGTCCATGCTGAACACGATGGGCTCCGGCACATTCCACGGATGGAAGCCCAGGCCGTCGGGACGTGACGGGCCCTCGAAGGTGATGATCTCCGCCTCGTGGCCCATGACGGCGAAGACCCTGGCGCCGATCTCGGCGACGGTCAGCGGGTCGTCGGCGATGTTGAGCACCCGGGCCGCCGGGCGCTGCGCGCAGAGGCAGATCAGCTCGGCGACGTTCGCGACCGCCGTGGTGGGGAACCGGCTCCGCCCGTCCTGGGCGATCACGACGTGCGGCCGTTTGTCCAGCGCCCGCTTGATGAACGACCAGTGATCGAGCGAGGTGCCGTACGGGCCGTGCAGCACGCCCGTACGCAGGATGCTGACCGGCAGGCCGGGCGTCGCCAGCAGGTGGCGCTCCAGCGCGGCCTTCCCCGCCGGATAGTCGTGGGCGTCGCGCTCGACCGTCGGCCACGACTCCGGGATCGGCACCGGCAGGCCGGGCGCCTGGTAGACCGCGCCCGTCGAGATGACCACCAGCGAGCCGACGCGGCCGGCCAGCCGGGCGAGCTGCGCGCCGTGGTGCGGGGCGAACGCGACCGTGTCCACGACCAGATCGTGGCCGTCGAGGGCTTTGAGCAGCGCCTCGGTGTCGGCCCGGTCGACCTGGACCGACGTCACTCCGTCCGGATGCGTGGCGTCCGGGCGGGCCCGGCGGTGTCCGAGGGTCACCGCGTACCCGGCCGTGGTGAGCCGGGCGGCGGTGGCCCGGCCGATCTGTCCGGTGCCTCCGATGATGAAGGCCCTTCGGTCGTGAACCGTCACCAGCCGATCTTAACCCGGCAAGATCGGGACCCCCGAGATCGTCGCCGTGCTCAGCCGGCCGGCATGGGCGGGTCCGCGTGGTGGTACGGCGTCGGCTCCATCCCGCTCTGCACCACCAGCACGGTGCCGGACGTCTCGGCGTGGAAGAGCGAGTCCACGGCGGCCGCCACCTCGTCGGGCGTCAGCATCGGCAGCCCCGCCTCGATCAGCATGTCCCTGGCGGGCGCGATCAGCGGCGTGTCGGTGAAGCCGGGACAGACGGCGCCGATCTTGACCGCCGCCCCGGCCAGCGGCTCCACCAGCGCTCTGACGAGGCCGATCACGGCGTGCTTGCTCATCGAGTAGATCGGGTCAAGGCCGAAGCCGACCAGCCCGGCCAGCGACGAGGTGACCACGACGGAGCCGCCGCCGGAGCGCTTGAGCAGCGGGAGGGCGGCTGCCACGCCGTAGACCACGGAGTCGGTGTTGATCCCCATGACCGTGCGGTAGCGCTCCGGGTCGAAGGCGGACATGTCGACGCCGCCGTTCGTCCCGGCGTTCAGGTGGACGAGGTCCAGGCGGCCGTACCGCTCGTCGGCGAGCGCCACGGCCCGCGACGACGTCTCCTCCGAGCTGACGTCGCCCACCAGCCACGCGCCGCCGACCTCCTTGCCGACCCTCTCGACACCCTCGGCGTCACGGTCGACCAGCACGCAGGCGACCCCGCCCGCGGACAGCCGCCGCGCCACGGCGGCGCCGATGCCACTCGCCGCGCCGGTGATCAATGCGACAGTGCTCATGAACGCTCCCGGGAGCAGGCGCTGGGACGCGGTTGGCGGGTGGTGATACTCGTGGATTGTGCTCTCGCCGGCGGCCCGGGGCAATCGTCCGGACCGCACCGGCGCCTGCGAGCGGGGCCGGTGCGCCCGTGGGGTGCGGAAATCCCGGCGCACGCGCCCCCGGTTCGACCGCTCAGTGCCGGGGACGCGTGCGCTTCACGGGGTCACGCGTAGAGGAAGTAGTAGCGGTACCGGTCCTCCCACTTGCATGAATAGTCCTCCCACCAGCCCTGGGTGACGCCGAGGGTCCCGATCCGCTGGCACTCGGAAGAGTCCTTGAAGACGCCGACCAGCTTCGCCGTGGCGTGCGCCGGGGTGGCGCCGATCGTCAACGACACTCCGAGGGCCATGACGGCCGAGACGAGAACAGCGCGTGCCTTTCGCATTCGTCCTCCTGCGACTGGGGAGATCATGACGGTGGACATTATCACCCACCGCGCGCCACGGAGATTGTCAGGTCCAAATCGGCCGGAGGAGCCGTTGAAACTTTCATCGGTCTTATCGGGGAAGCGGCGCGCGTTTCACGGGTGTTTACCGTTGGTAAGGCCGGCGTTACGTTCCGGGCCGCAATTTTTTTCTTGGAGTTCCAGCTTCTGTCCAATTGCGGACCTGGCGGCCTTGGAGGGCCTCGCGGGCACGTATCCGACTGCCTGTGCATGGCATGGATGATCTGAGACTTTCTTCGCTCTTTGAGCTCGTAAAGTACGATTTATGCCGCTTTTCCTGTTCGATTGGCACGATACATAGAAACCTTTGACCATCGTCACTTACGTGGCATATCGTCTCCCCGGCCCATATCGATGTGAGCCGCGACACTCCAGCAGGACGTTGTTCTCGCAGGCGCTACGGTCGGCGTGCTGATCGCGGCTGCCCTGCGTCGGGGGGGACACGGACGGCCACCGGGGGAGCGGCGATCATCCGACCAACCGGAGTCGCACCATGCAAGCTCGAATCTGGCCGGCCATGATCGTCGGCGTGGTCATGACCATGCTGGCCGCCGTCGGTGTGTCAGTGACCTTCGCGCCGCCGGCCCAAGCCGCGCAGGTGATCACCGACATCGCGTACGCGCCCGCGCAGCCGGCCGGCAGCAGGGGGCATCTGCTGGACCTGTACCTGCCGTCCACCGGCATCACGCCCCGGCCGGTGCTGTTCTGGCACAGCGGCTCGGCGTGGACGAGCGACGACGGCAAGACCGGCGCGGACGCGATCGCGAACATCTTCAACCCGCTCGGCTTCGCCGTGGTCGGCGTCAGCGTCCGGTCCAGCGCCCAAGCGATCTTCCCGGCCCAGGTGCACGACATCAAGGCGGCCATCCGCTGGGTGCGCGCGAACGCCGCCACGTACCAGCTCGACCCCAATCGCTTCGCGATCATGGGCGACTCCTCGGGCGGCTGGCTGACGGAGATGGCCACCCTGTCCGGCGGCGTGGCGGCGCTGGAGGGCACCGTCGGCACGACTGGCGTCTCCAGCGCGGTGCAGGTCGGGCTCGCCTTCTACAGCCCGACCGACTTCCTGCAGATGAACGCGCAGAACCTGCCCACCGGCGGCCTGGACCACAACTCGCCCGCCTCCCCGGAGTCCCTCCTGCTCGGCTGCCCGATCCAGACCTGCCCAGCCACCGCGGCCCAGGCCAATCCGATGACCTACGTCGACAGCAACGACCCCCCGCTGCTGTTCCTGCACGGCCAGGCCGACTTCCTGGTGCCGCACGGGCAGAGCGTCCTGCTCTACAACAGGATCAAGGCCCAGTGCGGTGACGCCACGTTCGTATCGGTGCCCGCCGCGGACCACATGATGGTCCAGATCATGGACCCCGCCCAGTACGGCCTGCAGACCGTCCGCACCACCACCGACTGCGGCGAGACCGTCGGCACCGGCACGCTCAACCCCACCTGGGCCAACTTCACGACCTTCCTGCGCAGCGGGCTCAAGATGGGCAACTCCTGCGAGGTCACCTACGCCACCGGCGTCTGGAACGGCGCCTTCAACGGCAGCGTGACGATCAGGAACACCGGCACGACCCCCATCTCCGGCTGGACCGTGACGTGGGCCTGGTCGGGCAACCAGCAGATCACGACCGCCTGGAACGCCACGGTGACCCAGACCGGCACCCAGGTCGCCGCCCGCGACGCCGGCCACAACTCCTACATCGGCCCCGGCTCCAGTCAGAGCCTCGGCTTCTCGGCGACCGCGACCGGGACGAACGACATTCCGGCCCAGTTCAAACTCAACAACATCGTCTGTACGAGAGTGCCCGCCTGAGTCGACGCGCGCCGGGCCCGAGCCGAATGGCGACGGCCCGGCGCCGTTCTCCCGCCGCCCCGGATTCCGGACCAAAGCTTTCGGGGAAACCGCGGCCTGAAGAGGAAAGGCGCATTTTCAAATTTCACCACGTTCCGTCGGATCTCGATCACGCAATGTGGCGGGCCGGGTTGTGGGCTTTCATTATTGCTTCTCCCGGTGGGCCGCCCCTATCCTTGCCCGTGACGGCCCGCCGGCTTATTTCACGTTGTTTTCGTTGACCGGCCTTGGGTCACTTGATATCCCGGGGCTCCGAAATAAATCGGAAAAGCCGCCTACCGCTGCGGAAGGCCGTTGTCCGGGACCGTCGATGAGTTAGGGGACGTGTGCGTACATCCAACATGTTCGTCAGGAGCCTCGGCGTCCATGTGCCTGACAGCGTGAGCGTCGAGCAGGCGGTTCGTGAGGGCTGGTACCCGGCCGAGGAGGCCGGGAAGTTCCGGCAGATCGGCGCGGCGGTGGCCGGCGACATGCCCGCGCCCGAGATGGCGCGGCTCGCGGTCCTGGACGCGTACGAACGCTGGGGCGAGTCCTCCCCGCGCGACCTCGACCTGCTGCTCTACCCGTCGGTCTGGCACCAGGGCCCGAACGGCTGGCAGCCCCAGCACTACCTGCAGATGCATCTGCTCGGCGGGAACGTGCCGGCGCACGAGATCCGGAGCGGCTGCGTAGGGATGATCAGCTCCCTGGAGCTGGCGGCGAGCTACCTGCAGGCCGACGCGGACCGGGAGACGGCCGCGGTCGTCTCCGCGGACAACCACGGCACCCCGCTGGTGGACCGCTGGCGGATGACGCCCGGGGCGCTGATCGGCGACGCCGCGGCCGCGCTCATCCTCGGCAAGGGGTACGGCATGGCCGAGCTCCTGTCGGTGAACGTGACGGTGATCCCCGCGGCCGACGCGGTCAACGACGGCGCCTACCCCCTGTTCCCGCCGGACGCCACCGTCGGCAGGGGGCTGAGCTTCGGTGACCGGCACGAGGAGTTCCGCCGGCGGCTGCTCCAGGCGCAGGGAACCGGGATCCACCTGACGATCCAGAAAACGATGATGCAGCAGGTCGAGAAGACCCTGGACGAGGCCGGGATCGGGCTCGCCGACATCACGCGGGTGGCCTTCCCGCACGGCCGCCGCGAGGACCTGGACGGGCAGATGGCCTGGCTGGGCATCGACGAGGATCAGACGACCTGGGACTACGGGCGGCGCGTCGGCCACTGCGGCGCGGTGGACCAGTTCATCGCCTTCGAGCATCTGATCGCGACCGGCGGGCTCGTGGCCGGCGATCACCTGCTCATGGTCGGGTTCGGCTCGGGCACGTCCGTCGCCGCGGCGGCGTTCAGGGTCCTGTCCACCTCTCCCGTCACGAGCGGGGCCCTCGCATGACCGACATCGAGATCACGCGGCGGCTGATCGGCTTCATCCAGGAGAACCTCGTCCTCGACGGCGACGACATCAAGGTCGACGAGACGACCCCGCTCCTCGTGTCGGGTCTGCTGGACTCCCTGCGGACCGCGCGGCTGCTGAACTTCCTCCGGCGCGACATCGGCGTCCCGGTCCCCGCGGCGAAGCTCGACCCGGAGAACTTCAGGGACGTCGCGACCATCGTGGCGATGGTCAGAGAACTCGAATCCGTCTAGCCGGAGCGTGGGCAGAGTCATGCAGTGGGCGGACACGTACATCAGCGGGGTGGGAGCGTTCCTCCCGCGGACCGTCGTCAGCGTCGAGAAGGCCGTCGCCAAAGGCTGGTACCCGGCCGAAGAGGCCGAGTTGCACAACCTGGCAGGGGCGGCGGTGGCCGGTGACGTACCGGCTCCGGAGATGGCCCTGCACGCGGCACAGAGCGCGCTCAAGCGCAGCGGGCGCGCGGCGGCCGACCTGGATCTCCTCCTGTACGCCTCGACCTGGCACCAGGGACCGGACGGCTGGCCCCCGCACTCCTACCTTCAGCGCCATCTCGTCGGCGGGGACGTCCTGGCCACCGAGATCCGGCAGGGCTGCAACGGGATGTTCATCGCCCTGGAGCTCGCGGCCGGCTATCTGGACGGCGCTCCCGGCCGGCAGGCCGCCCTGCTGGTCGCCTCCGACAATTACGGCACCCCGCTGATGGACCGGTGGCGGATGGGCCCCGGCTACATCGGCGGGGACGCCGCCAGCGCGCTCGTGCTCACCAGGGAGGGCGGTTTCGCGCGCCTGACGTCGGTCTGCACGACGACGGTGGCCGAGGCCGAGGAGCTGCACCGGGGCAGCGAGCCCCTGTTCCCGCCGGGCGTCACGGTCGGGCGCCGGATGAGCTTCGCGGCCAGGAACGAGCAGTTCCGGCAGCAGGTCATGCCCAAGGGCGAGGCGACCGCGGCGCTGTTCAACATCCAGCGGGCGCTCATGGAGGTCGTCGAGCGTGCCCTGGACGAGAGCGGGATCGAGGCCCGCGATCTCACCCGGGTGGCGTTCATGAACTACTCCGAAGAGATCGTCGAGCAGCGGTGCATGGCCATGCTCGACCTGCCCATGTCCCGCTCGACCTGGGACCACGGCCGCACCATCGGCCACTGCGGGGCCAGCGACCAGGTCCTCTCCCTCGACCACCTGCTCATGACCGGGCAGCTGGGCCCCGGCGACCACATGCTGATGCTCGGCACCGGGCCGGGAGTGACCGTCTCCAGCGCCGTGATCAAGATCATCGATACTCCTCAATGGGCCTGAGATCGAAGGGAATTGAACGCAGATGGGCGACAGTCCGCGCGGAGCCCGGGTGGAACCAGTGGCGGTGGTCGGGATCGGATGCCGGCTCCCCGGCGACGTCCACTCCACGGACGAGTTCTGGGACCTGTTGAGCGCCGGCCGGAACACGACCGGGCCGCTGCCCGCCGAACGCTGGCGCCGGTACGAGAACCGGAGCCCCGAACACGCCGCCGCGCTGCGCGACGCCGTGCGTCACGGCAGCTTCCTGAGCGACATCGAGGGCTTCGACGCGGAGTTCTTCGGCCTGTCGCCCCGCGAGGCCGAGCTGATGGACCCGCAGCAGCGGATCCTGATGGAGACCGCGTGGGAGGCCCTGGAGCACGCCGGCCTGCCGCCGCACGAGCTGGCCGGCACCGACGCCGGGGTGTTCGTCGGGGTCTGCACGGCCGACTACGGCAGCCGTCTGCTGGAGGACCTTCCCCAGATCGAGGCGTGGACCGGGATCGGCGCCGCGACCTGCGCCGTCGCCAACCGCATCTCCTACTCCCTGGACCTGCGCGGCCCGAGCATGGCGATCGACACCGCCTGCTCGGCGTCGCTGGTCGCGCTGCACCTGGCCGCGCAGAGCCTGCGGCTCGGCGAGAGCGACGTCGCCCTCGCCGGCGGCGTCAACCTGCTGGTCACCCCGGGCCAGACCCTCACGCTCGGCACCGCCGGAGCCCTGGCCCCCGACGGGCGCTCCAAGTCGTTCGACGCGTCGGCCGACGGCTACGGACGCGGCGAGGGCTGCGGCGTGGTCGTGCTCAAGCGGCTGTCCGACGCGCGGCGCGACGGTGACCGGATCCTCGCGCTCGTCATCGGCAGCGCCGTGAACCAGGACGGGCACACCAACGGCATCATGGCGCCGTGCGGGGAGGCCCAGGAACACGTGATGACCAGGGCCTGCCGGCAGGCGGGCGTCGCGCCGTCCACCGTGGACTACATCGAGGCGCACGGCACCGGGACCCGGCTGGGCGACCCGCTGGAGGCGGGGGCGCTGTCCGCCGTGTTCGGCGCGCGGCGGGCCCCCGGCGACCCGTGCCTCATCGGCTCGGTCAAGTCCAACATCGGTCACCTCGAAGGCGCCGCCGGAATCGCCGGCGTCATCAAGGCGGTGCTCGCCCTCCACCGCGGCGAGATCCCCCCGAGCGTGCTGACCACCCTGAACCCGGCCATCCCGTGGGAGTCCTCGGGCCTTCGCGTGGTCACCGAACGATCGTCCTGGCCGGAGCGCGACCACCCCCGCCGGGCGGGGGTCTCCAGCTTCGGGTACGGCGGCACGGTCGCGCACATCGTGCTCGAACAGGCTCCCCCGAGCCAAGATACGCCCAGGGCCGAGGCGGCAGGGGAGCGGCTGTTCCCGCTGTCGGCCGCGTCGGAAAAGGCTCTGCGGCAGTACGCGGGCAAGCTCGCCGACCACCTCGGGACCGGCCTCGACCTGGCGTCCGCCGGGCACACGCTGGCGCTCCGGCGCACCCATCTGGCCCGCCGGGCCGTCGTGATCGGGGCGGACGGGGACGAGCTCGCGGCCGGCCTGCGCAGGCTCGCGGATGACGTGCCGGCCGAGGCCGTGCTCACCGGGGACGTGCTGCCCGAGCTCGGTCCCGGACCGCTCTGGGTCTTCTCCGGGCAGGGCTGCCAGTGGCGCGGGATGGGGCGGGAGCTGCTGGCCGTGCCGGAGTTCGCGGCGCTGGTCGACGAGGTGGAGCCGATCTTCGCCGAGGAGATCGGCTTCTCGCCCCGGCAGGTCCTGGCCGACGGCGATCTCGACACGATCGACCGCGTGCAAACCATGATCTTCGTGATGCAGCTGGGCCTCGCCAGGCTCTGGACCGCGTACGGGGTCGCTCCGAAGGCCGTCATCGGCCACTCCGTCGGCGAGATCGCGGCGGCGGTGACGGCCGGCGCGATGACCGTCGCCGACGGCGCCCGCCTGATCTGCCGCCGCTCCCGGCTGCTGCGCCAGGCCGAGGGCAAGGGGGCCATGGTGATGGTGGATTTGTCCTTCGAGGAGGCGGCCGAGCGGCTGGCCGGCCGTACCGACCTGGTGGCGGCGATCTCGTCGGCGCCCGGCTCCACCGTGCTGTCCGGCGACGTCGCCGCGGTCGAGGCGGTGGTGAACGACTGGCCGGCCGAGGGCATCGTGGTGCGGCGGGTGGCGTCGGACGTCGCCTTCCACAGCCCGCACATGGACCCGCTGGCCGTCGAGCTGGCCGCCGCGACCGCCGATCTGTCGTTCGGCGCGCCGCGCATCCCCATGTACACGACCGCGCTGGCGGACCCCCGGTCGGCGCCCGTCCTGGACGGCGCGTACTGGGCGGCGAACCTCCGGGAGCCCGTACGGCTGGCCGCGGCGACGGCGGCCGCGGCGCAGGACGGCTACCGCGTGTTCCTGGAGATCTCCCCCCACCCCGTGGTCGCGCACTCCGTCACCGAGACGCTCTCGGAGAGCGGGTTCGAGGACGTGTTCGTCGGCACGTCGCTGCGCCGGAACCAGCCGGAGCAGGCGACCTTCCTCGTCGCGGTGGGCACGGCGCACTGTCACGGCGTCGAGGTGGACTGGCGCCGGCTGCAGCCGTCCGGCGGCCTGGCCGACCTGCCGCCGTACGCCTGGCAGCATCGCCGCCACTGGCGCGAGGCGTACATGGGGGACGGTAACCGGGGGCACGACGTGCACTCCCACACCCTGCTCGGAGCCGGGTCGGGCCTCGCGGGCAGCCGGACCCGGGTGTGGCGGACCGGCCTGGAGGACGCCAACCGGCCCTACCCGGGCAGCCACGCGCTCAACGGGGTCGAGATCGTGCCCGCCGCCGTGCTGGTCAACACGTTCCTGCACGCGGTGGAGGACGAGGACGTCACGCTCACCGACGTGGAGATGACGCATCCGCTGATGACCGCCGGACGCAGGCAGATCCAGGTCGTGCACGAGCCTCCGGCGGTACGGCTCGCCTCCCGTACGCCGGCCGGCCCCGACGAGCCCGAGCCCGCCTGGCTGGTGCACGTCACCGCGAACGTGGCCGCTCCTGGCCAGGTGAAGCCCGACGTGCTGCCGGACGCCGGCGCTCTCACCCCGATCGACCCCGGGTTCGTGCACGACCGGCTGGCCACCGTCGGCGTGCCCTCGACGGGCTTCGACTGGACGATCGAGACGCTGCTGGGCGGGGACGGCGCGCTGCGGGCCACGGTCCGCACCGAGGAGTGGGGGAGCTGGGCCTCGGCGCTGGACGCGGCGATGTCCGTGGCGCCCTGCGTGTTCCCCGGCGATCCGGTGCTGCGCATGGTCGTGCACATCGACGAGGTGGTGCTGACCGGCACGCCGCCCGCGACGGTGATCATCGACGCGTCCGTGGACCCGGCCGCCGGCGACACCGTGCGGGCGCTCCTGGCCGACGTGGACGGCCGGGTGGTGGGCCACCTCGCGGGGCTCCGCTACCCGGTGATCGACGCGCCCGCCCCGGCCGAGGACGATCTCCGGCAGCCCGCGGAGTCGTTCGCCGGCCTGGCGCCCGAGGACCTGCGCGAGCGCGTCGTGCCCGAGGTCCGCGCGGAGATCGCGGCCGTGATGAGGCTGGCCCCTGAGGACCTGGCGATCCGGCGTCCCCTCGTCGAGCAGGGGCTGGACTCGGTGATGACCGTCATGGTCCGGCGGCGCCTGGAGAAGCGCTTCGGCTGCCGTCTCCCCGCGACCCTGCTGTGGCAGCAGCCCACCATCTCCGCGATCGGGGACCACCTGGTGGAGCTGCTCTCGGCCGCGCGACCGGACGCGGCGGCGGAGACCGTTCCCGAGAGCATGCCCGCGATCGGAGGCTGAGGTCGCCGGCCGGGCGGCCCGGGGGCGATCTCCCCGGGCCGCCCGGCGGTCGCCGCGTGTCGTCGCATCCGGGGACGATGCCGTTCGCGCGTCCTAGCTCCGGCCGCGCGCCGTCACGCGCTCGCGGAGGCCGTCGAGTCGGTTCATGGCCGGGGTGGCGGTGATGCCGTGCAGGACGACGGAGAGCATCACGGTGAAGGCGGTCACCGCCCACAGCTCCTCCGGTGGCACGCCGAAGTCGGCGTGACCCAGCGCGTACGCCAGGTAGAACAGCGAGCCGATCCCCCGGATCCCGAACAGGGAGATGATCCGCCGCTCCCGGGGCCCGGCCGGGCCGCGGAGCTGGGAGAGCCAGCCGGACAGCGGGCGGATGACCAGCACCAGCGCCAGGCCCACGGCGGCGCCGCGCCAGGTGAGCGGAGCCAGGCCGCCGGTGGCGACGAAGCCGCCGAGCAGGAGCAGCAGCCAGGCGGTGAAGAGCCGTTCGAGCTGCTCGACGAACCCGTGCAGGACGTTGTTGTAGCCGTGGCCGTGCTCGACCCGGCGGACGGTACAGGCGGTGACGAACACGGCGATGAAGCCGTAGCCGCTGACCAGCTCGGTCACCCCGTAGGCGAGGAACGTAGCGGCCAGCGCCACGAAGCCGTCGCGGTGCTCGGCCAGCCGCAGCTCCTCGGCGCGGGAGTGGAAGAACAGCCGGCCGAGCAGGCGGCCGATCAGCAGGCCGCAGACCACCCCGGCCACGATCCGGTAGAGCACGTCCGTCAGCGCCCACTCGCCCACCC
>NZ_VCKX01000132.1 GCF_005889725.1 Nonomuraea zeae | reverse complement strand
GGGGCTGGCCGAGCGGGTGTGCCGGTGGGTGTCGGAGGAACTGGTGGCGGCGTACGGGCGGGCGGCGCTGATGGTGGACGACGACAATCCGGTGGCGATCGGGGTGTACGAGCGGATCGGCTACCGGCGTCGGCGGTTGCTGGCCTCACACGTGGCCACCTGAGCAAGGCCCGCCTGAGCAAGGCCCATCTGAGCAGGGCTCACTTGAAACAAGGCCAACCTGAGCAAGGCCGACCAGACAGGGCGTGCGAACCTCCACGGCGGAGGCCCGCACGGCGCGTACGTCTCAGAACAGGTCGGCGGAGAAGGAGACGCCCTCGACCGTGACCTTGCCCCCCGAGCACGACACCTTCGGCGAGTCCGTCCCCGGCACGATCACCGTCAGCAGCGACTTGGCCGCCGGCGAGACGACCACGTTCGTCGGCTTCTTGGACAGGTACGTCGGCGACACCCAGCCCAGCTTCCCGCCGCGCTCCACCTTCTGCCCGCCGATCCGGTCGCACGACGACAGCTGCACCATGGTGACCTTGAACTTGCCGTCGCCCAGCACCACCTTGCCGCCACTGTCGGAGAGCACCTTGAGCGACGGGTCGAAGCGCCACACGTTCTTGACCTTCTTGCCGCCGGAGGCCGTGTCCAGCACCGCCATCAGGTCCTCGCCGTGGTTCACCAGCACCGACCTGGTCCGGCTCACGCCATACGCCTTGTCGGTCACCTTGAACGCCTGCCGGTCCTTGCCGTAGTCGGACTTGACGAGCTTGCTGGCCGTCTTCGGCCGGAACCGGGCCCCCACCACCGTCGGCACGTTGTGCGCCTCGGGGGAGAGCGTCCAGTACCGGTAGGAGCTCTTCTCGTAGGAGTGGAACCCGCCGTCCACCAGGATGTCGCGGCCCTGCGCGTAGTAGGTGACGCCCAGGTGGTCCTCGTGGCCGTGGAACTTCATCCCCGGCCCGTACCTGATCGAGTAGTACGCGGAGTCCGGCTTGCCCCAGGCCGTGCGCCCGAAGACGTACCCGGCCCGGTACGCCTTGACCTCCTGCTTCGGCGTCCCCGTCTCCATCTTGGGCTCGGTCTCGGCGCTGCCGTCGCCGATGGGCACCATGAAGCCGTTCGGCATGGTGGAGTGGGCGATGAAGTCCTTCAGGGCCTCGGCGCGCTTGGCGATGTCGCCGGGCACCTTCCTGCCGCACGCCTTCATGTTGGTGATGGCCACCTGCAGCCGGCCGTACACGTAGACCGCGTACCTGGGCGCCTGCTCCATGAGCGCGCCCTGGGAGTCGACGTCGAGCTTGACCGTGCCGGTGAGGCGCCTGGAGGCCAGGTCGGACCAGTCCTTGCGGCCGTACCTGCAGCCGATGCCCATGAGCGCGATGTCCTGGTCGATGCCGTGGTTGTGGCCCTTCTTGTAGAGCCGCGAGTCCGACAGGAGCTTGGCGTGGTCGGCCAGGCTGTCCTTCAGCCAGGCGTCCTTGACGTGCATACTCAGGCACAGCAGCGGCTGCGTGCGCAGCGAGACCGGGTGGTCCTTCCACACGTACGACTTGGTCCCGCCGGCTCCGCGCTTGTTGCTGGCCACCCAGTCCTTGGCGATCTCGGTGGCGCGATCCAGGTAGCGCTGCTCGCCGCTGTTCTCGTACTGGACGACCAGCGTGCCCATCCAGCGCAGCGACTGGAAGACGAACTCCCACGACCTGTTCTTGTACGGGCTCGCACCCCAGTTGATCTTCTTGCCCAGCGTGTACGCCGGCAGCCCGACCAGGGAGATCTCGCCGCGCATGACGTCGTCGGCCGTCGGCGTGCCGGGCAGCCAGTCGCCTTGGCACTCCGCGGTGCGGGTGACCTTGTCTGCCTGCGCGGGGCTCACGAACCCGCCGAGTGCGAGCGTGAGGGCAAGAGGTATCGCGAGCCGGCGCACGCCAGTTCCTTCCGGACAAAAAGTGAGGGCGGGACATGCTTTCCGAATAGCGATCAACTGGTCAAGCCGCGTGCCGGATTCGTTAGCCGCCCGATGCGTCGCCGGCACCCGGGATGGCGGGGGCCCTACGTTCGAGACATGCTTATGTACGTGAAATTCGACGACCTGGTGATCCCTGACACACCCGCCTGCCGGGGCGCGCTCGAAGTGGCGACCCGCTACCACTCACCCTCGCTGCTCAACCACTCGATCCGCGCCTACCTGTGGGCGGCGGCCTACGCGCAGGACAACGGCATCGCGTTCGACGCCGAGCTGCTTTACGTGTCGGCCATGCTGCACGACATCGGGCTGGTGGCCGAGTTCGACAGCCACACGGTGCCGTTCGAGGAGGCCGGCGGGCACGTGGCCTGGGTCTTCTGCGCGGGGGCCGGCTGGTCGCCGGAGCGCAGGCTGCGCGCCTGCGAGGTGATCATCCGGCACATGTGGGAGGAGGTGCCGGCGACGGAGGACCCGGAAGGGCACCTGCTCGAGCTCTCGACCGGCATGGACATCTCGGGCCGGCGTACCGACGAGATCCCGGAGGGGGTGCGCAAGGAGGTCCTGGAGCGCTACCCCCGGCTGGAGATCGCCAAGGAGTTCGGCGTGTGCATCTCGGAGCAGGGCGCGCGCAAGCCGTCGAGCTTCGCCGGGCAGTTCGTCCGCGCCGGGATCGCGGACCGCATCGCCCGCAACCCGCTGGACGCCTAGCCCGGACGATCAGGACCGTCAGGGCGCGGCGGGTGAAGCCGTCAGGACGTCGCGCTCCCGGCGGCTAGGACGCGGGGCCCGCGCTCTCCGCGACCTCGAAGGACCACACCTCCGAGCCGGTCGCCGCGGGTCCCTGGCCGTGCCCGTGCCCCTGCGCGGGCCCCTGCCCGTGCCCGTGGCCCTGTCCCTGGGCGTCCTGGGCCGCCTGGGCGTGCCCGCGCTGGAACGCCTGGCTCTGCTGCCAGTTCTGGAAGTCCTCCTCGCTGCGCCAGCGGGTGTAGACGAGGTAGCGCTCGGTGCCGTCCACCGGCCGCAGCAGCTCGAACCACTCGAACCCGTCGGCCGAGTCCACCATCCCCGCCCGCTTGGCGAAGCGCCGTTCGAGCTCCTCGCGCATGTCGGCGGGCACGGTCAGCACGTTGATCTTCACGACGGACAACAGGGACCCCTCTCACGGACGAACGCCTCAGCGCACCACACGATGCGGCGCGGTCGAGGGCTCCAGGCTAACGCGGGCCACCGCCGGCACATGATCCCGGTCCAGCGCGTCGCGCATGTGCGGCAGCGTCACCGCGGACAGGTGCCTGCTCAGCTCGCTCATCGGGACGGACTCGTCGGCGACCAGGCGCAACCGCACCTCCGGACGCCCGCGACCGCCCACCATGTCGGCGTCGGCGCTCAGCACGGCCGGGCTCGACTCGACGTCGGCGGCGACGGCGTTCGCCATCCCGCCCGCCGACACCTCCGTGACGCCGGTCGGCGCGCTCTCCAGGCGCAGCGGGCCGTGCGTCTCCCTGCGGCCCTGCACGAGCAGCCAGCGCAGCGCCAGCAGCGCGACGACGACGGACACGAGGGCCAGGGCCCACCAGATCCAGGGGCTCGTACGGGCGAAGAACCCCACGACGTTGGCGTCCACGATCGTGGTGCGCGCCGCGGCCCAGTTCTGCGAGAACGCGCCCAGCCCTCTGGCCAGCGAGGCGCCGCCGAGGATCATCAGCGCCAGGCCGACCAGTGCCAGCCCCCATCGGTTGCCCCGCCCGGTCTTCCTGTTCACCTGTGCTCCTTGACGTTCACGTCCACCCGGTACGGCTCCACGAGGTCGAGCGCTGCCAGCCTGCTGAGCACGGCGCCGCGTACCGCCTCGCCGTAGCGCTCCCCGTCCGGCCCGAAGCCGGCGGAGGTGACGGCCACCGTGTGACCGTGCATCCGCGCGCGGGCCGAGCGCACGCCGGGCACCTGCTCGGCGGCGTGCTCCAGCGCCCTGGTGACGCTCTTGGGGCGCAGGCCGATGATCACATCGGGGTCGCCGCTGCGCACGGGCACCATGCTCGGCCGTCCCGGCACCAGAGCGGTGAGCAGGAGGGCCAGCCCGATCAGCGTCACGATCGCCGAGCCGAGCAGGAACAGCGGGTTCGACCACAGCGTGGAGGCCGCCCAGCCGAGCATCCTGTCGTACGGGATCCAGCGCAGCGGCCGCCCGAGCAGCGCCGAGATCGTCTCGGCCGCGACGAGCAGGCTCAGGAGCGCCAGCAGCAGGGCCACCACGATGGCCGGAATCCGGCGCTGCGGCCGGAAGGCCCGCATGGCCGCCCGGTCGGCGGCCCGATCTGCGGATCTGTCGTGCGGCGGCCCGGCGCTCGCCCGGTACGCGCCGCCCCCGCCGCCGCCGGGAACCTCGCACACTTCGGGCTGCCCGAACCGCTCTTCGGCCGTCATGGCAGATCACCGTCCCGCTCGCCGTCCAGAGCCGCTGCCATGCCGGTGCGCGGGCCGCTGTCCAGGTCGGTGATGGCCAGGTCCAGGCGGGTGACGGTCAACCCGGTCTGGTAGTAGACGCGGCGGATCACGTGCTCCCTGAGGCGCGCGGCCACGGCGTGCACCGGCGACGGGTAGACGAGGCTCACGTTCAGCTTGACCGTGGCCTGGTCGCCGTGGACCTGGGCGCCGGACGAGTGCGACCACGGCGGCCCGCCGAGACGCACGTCGGTCACCTCAGGGACCTCCCTGGCGGCGCAGTGCGCGATCTTCACGACCGCCCGGTCGGAGACCTCGGTACGCCCGCGCTCCTGCGGCGGGCGACGCTGGCCGGGCACCGTCGCCGCGCCTGCCGCGCGTTCGGAGCCGACGGCGGTCATTTGCGCCTCACGGTCAGGCCGGACAGGTTCACCTCGCCGGTCTCGGCGATCCGCCCGACCAGGAGGCCGACGGCGCCCAGCACGAGGACGAGCAGGAACGCGCCCAGCCCGCCGAACGCCCCCGCCAGCCCGAGGATGGTGCCGGCCGCCATGCCGATGACCGGCATCCAGTGGATGTTGTTCATGGCCTCTCCTAGCTCTCGTCGCTCTTGTCGAGGCGGTCGTCGCCGGAGCGGGCCTGACCCGCCGGCGCGTCCTCGATGCGGATGTCGTCGATGCGCACGTCGACCCGGCGGTCCCCGGCCAGGCCCAGCACGGTTCGCCGTACCTCGGCGGCGGTCTCCGGCAGCGGCCGGTCCAGCGTGGCGACGATGGCGATCTCTATCGCCGCGCCGCTCACCGAGACGCCCAGGAGCCGCTCGCCCGGGAGATAGGTGGCCACCGTCCCGAAGCGGCCGCCGGACAGCCCGGCCACCCCGGCGCAGGCCAGCACCCGGTCGGCGATCGCCTGCGCCTCGGACGTGGCGGTGCCCGGCTCCCCGATCATCGGACCCTGGGCTCCTCGTCCATCCTGTGCCCGTCCTGACCACGGTCCCCGTCGCCGGTTCGCTCCCTGGCCTGGTCGGGCAGATGCACGTCGTCGACCCGGATGTTGACCTCGGTCACTTCGAGCCCGCACATCCGCTCGACCGCCTCGATCACGTTCCTGCGGACGGCCGCCGCCAGGTCGGGGATCGCGGTGCCGTACTCGGCCACCAGGTCGAGATCGACGGCGGACTGCCGCTCACCGACCTCCACGGACACGCCCTGCGTGAGATTCCGCTCACCGCCGACCATGCCGCGTACGCTGCCGAGCGCCCGCGCCGCGCCTCCGCCCATGGCGTAGACACCGGACACCTCGCTGGCCGCGAGCCCGGCGATCTTGGCGACGACCGAGTCGTCGATGCTCGTGGTCCCCCTGTCGGTGACCAGCGAGGTCGCCGAGCCACTGTCCTGCGTCCTGGCCCGCGGTACGGTCCCGGTCTGACCAGGCACGGTGGGCTGGTTGGACATCGTGTCCGACATGATCCGTCACCCCCCTCTGCGTCTCTTCACTAAGAAGCAGACCTAACCCCTGTAACGCCCCTAATGCGCAACAAAACGGACTTTAGGCTCATTCATGACCCGTCCATGGCCGGCGGCGAGTGGGTGGCCGACCCCTCCGGCGGCGGCGATAGCCTTGTCAGGTGCGTATAGCGAGGTTCTCCACAGGCGAAGGCGTGTCGTTCGGCGTGGTCGAGGGCGGTCCGGGTGAGGAGTTCATCTCCGGCATCTCCGGCCATCCGTTCGGCCAGGTGCAGTTCACCGGCGAGCGGTTCCCGCTGTCCCAAGTGAAGCTGCTGGCCCCGATGCTGCCGAGCAAGGTGGTCGCCATCGGCAGAAACTACGCCGAGCACGCGGCTGAGATGGGCAACGAGGTGCCCGAGGAGCCGCTCATCTTCATGAAGCCGTCCACCACGGTGATCGGTCACCGCGAGCACATCGCCTACCCCACGACGCTGTCCGACCGCGTCGACTACGAAGGCGAGCTGGCCGTGGTGATCGGCCGGCTGTGCCGCGAGGTGCCGGTCGAGCGGGTCAAGGACGTCATCTTCGGCTACACCTGCGCCAACGACGTCACCGCGCGCGACCTGCAGAAGAAGGACGTGCAGTTCACCCGGGCCAAGGGGTTCGACACGTTCTGCCCGCTCGGGCCGTGGATCCAGACCGACCTCGACGCCGGCGACCTGGCGCTCACGACCACGGTCAACGGCGAGATCCGCCAGAGCGGGCGCACCAGCCAGCTCATCAACGACATCCCCGCGCTGGTGGCCTACGTCAGCGCCGTCATGACGCTGATCCCCGGCGACGTCATCCTGACCGGCACCCCGGCGGGCGTCGGCCCGCTGGAGATCGGCGACGAGGTCAGCGTCGGCATCGAAGGCATCGGCACACTCACGAACAAGGTGGTCTCCCGTGACTGACGTACGGGTGCGGTTCGCGCCGTCTCCTACCGGCATGTTCCACGTGGGCAGCGCCCGCGCGGCGCTGTTCAACTGGGCTGTCGCCGAGCAGTCCGGCGGGCGGTTCATCCTGCGCATCGAGGACACCGACGCCACGCGCAACCGCCCGGAGTGGACCGAGGGCATCATCTCGGCGCTCGACTGGATCGGCATCAACGGCACCAACGCGGTCTTCGAGGGCCCCTACTTCCAGTCGGCCTACGAGCCGCAGCACCGCGAGGCCGTGGCCAAGCTGCTGGCCGACGGCAAGGCCTACTACTGCGACTGCACGCGCGAGCAGGTCCAGGAGCGCACCGGCTCGAAGGACAAGGGCTACGACGGCCACTGCCGCGAGCGCGGGCTCAGCGCGGGCGCGGTCCGCTTCCGCACGCCCGACGAGGGCGTCACGGTGGTCGACGACGTGATCCGGGGCCGGGTGGAGTTCCCCAACAACGCGCAAGAGGACTTCGTCATCGCGCGCAGCGACGGCTCGCCCCTCTACGTGCTGGCCAACGCCGTCGACGACATCACGCAGGGCGTCACCCACGTGGCCCGCGGCGAGGAGCACCTGCCCAACGCCGTCCGCCAGGAGCTGCTCTGGCCCGCGCTGGGCGCGCGGCCGCCGGTCTGGGCGCACCTGCCGGTGATCGTCAACGAGCAGCGGAAGAAGCTCTCCAAGCGCCGCGACAAGGTGGCGCTGGAGGACTACCGCGAGGAGGGCTACCTCCCCGAGGCGATGGTCAACTACCTCATGCTGCTCGGCTGGGGCCCGGGCGAGGACCGCGAGATCATGCCGTGGTCGGAGATGGTCCCGCTGTTCAGGCTGGAGGACGTCAACCCGTCCAACGCCTTCTTCGACGAGAAGAAGCTGCGCGCGTTCAACGGCGAGTACATCCGGGCCCTGCCGCTGGAGACGTTCGAGGAGCGCTGCGCGCCCTACCTCGACCCGGCCTGGGACCGCGAGCTGTTCAGCAAGGTCGCGTCGCTGGCCCAGACCCGCATCGCGGTGCTGTCCGAGATCCGGCAGAACGTCGACTTCCTCTTCCTCGAAGAGCCGGTCTTCGACCAGGTGTCGTGGGACAAGGCGATGAAGAGCTCCGCCGAGGAGATCCTCACCGGCTATCTCGACCGCCTGGAGTCGGTGAGCTGGGACCCCGAGTCGCTAAAGCAGGCGCTGGAGGAGGTCGGCACGGCTCACGGACTCAAGCTCGGCAAGGCCCAGGCCCCCGTGCGCGTGGCGGTCACCGGCCGGACGGTGGGTCTGCCGCTGTTCGAGTCGATCGAGGTGCTCGGTCGCGAGCGGACCCAGGAGCGTCTGCGCGCCGCGCTAGCGCGCCTGCGAGGCTGATCGAGGCTCCCGCGGCCATCGACAGCCACACCCCGGTGACACCGAGCCACGAGCTCAGCAGATAGGCGAGGGGCAGTTGCACGGCGAAGCCCGCCAGCGTGGCGGCGAGCAGGCGGCTGCCCCTTCCGCTTGCCTGGAGCACGCCGCCCACGGCGATCAGCCCGCCGAACGGCACCAGATACAACGTCATCCACCGCAGGAATCCCACCGCCACCTCGGGATCGGCGGTGAACAACCCGGCGACGGGCGTCGCGGCCACGTTGAGCACGATCGCCACCACCGCGCCTGACCCGAGCCCGAGCCAGAGCGGCGACCCGGCGCTCTCCGAGCGGGCGGTACGGATCATCGCCGCCTGCCGCAGCGCGTAGAAGACCATGACGCCGGCCAGCATGATCTTCTGCCCGATCCCGTAGCCGGCCACCTCCGCCGTCCCGAACCCGGCCACGATCTCCACCAGGGCCATGCCCACCAGCGAACGTGCCAGGAAATCTCCGGACATCGGGAGCCCTGTCCGGATCACCGTGCCCGCGACCAGTCCCCGGCCGGGGGAGCGGAGCCGGACGACGGACAGCAGGGCGATCAGCAGCGTGATCAGCCGCGCCAGCACCGTGGCCAGCGCGGCGCCCTGGACGCCCAGATCGAGGCCGTAGATGAACAGCGGGTCGAGAGCGATCACCAGGCCGTTGCAGATGAGCGCGTTGCGCATGGGCGTCGTGGTGTTCCCCAGGCCCTTCAGGATGCCGTCCACGACCGTCTGGGCGAAGAAGACCGGCAGGCCCGCGAGCGAGATCAGGAAGAAGTCCGCGGTCAGCGCGGGGGAGTCGGTGAACAGGGCCGCCAGCGGCTCGCGCAGCAGCACGCCGGGCACGGCGATGGCGAGCGAGAACGCCGCCCACAGCGCCCAGCCCGTCCTGATCACGGGGGCCAGCGGCGCGGTGCCGTCACGTCGCCCGATCAGCACGGTGATCCCCGTGGGGACCGCCAGGAACAGGCCGTAGGCCAGGTATTCGGCCGTGGTGCCCACCGTGACCGCCGCGATCGCCGCCGCGCCGAGCCCGGAGACCCAGAACAGGTCGATCACGCCGACCGCGACCACGGCGGTGAGCAGTTCCACGTAGATGGGCAGCGCCAACCGGAGCATCGCTATTACCTCGTTTCGATATACAACGTTTAGAGGTATAGCGTTACGATGCATCCCATGGCAAGCGGCGGTGACCTGAGCCTCACCATCCTGGGATTTCTGAACGAGCGGCCGATGCACGGCTACGAGCTCAAGTCGCGCCTGACCGCGCTCACCGGCCACCTCCGGCCGGTGAGCGACGGCGCGCTCTATCCCGCCATCTCCAGACTTGAGGCGAAAGGGCTGGTCGAGCGGCATGAGGAGGCGGGGGCGGCCGCCGCGCGCCGCCTGGTGCTGACGATCACCGAGTCGGGGCGGGAGGAGCTGCTCCGGCGGCTGCGCGAGCCCGCGGATCTGGACGTCAGCGACCAGACGAGGTTCTTCGCGCTCCTGACGTTCCTGTCGGCGCTGCCCGACCCCGCCGACCAGGCGAAGGTGCTCGCCCGCCGGCTGGCCTTCCTGGAGGCTCCCGCGAGCTTCTTCTACGAGGGCGGCAAGCCGGTCAGGGCCAAGGACGAGCCCGACCCCTACCGCCGGGGCATGCTGCTGATCGCCCGCGCGTCGAGCCAGGCCGAGCGCGAATGGCTGCGCGGGCGGATCGAGGAGCTGGAGCGGCCGCGATAGCTCCGCGAAGTTTCCAGGTGGAACGGATCGGCCCGGGCCGTGGCTGACCTGGATCAGCCACGGCCCGGGCCGCGCGGCGTCGCTGACCTGGGTCAGCCACGGCACGGTTCGCGCGGCGGTTCAGCCGCGGGCGCCTCCGCGCCGGATCAGTCGAGGCCGCGGCGGGTGAGCAGCGGCTGGATGCTGGGCTCGCGCCCGCGGAAGTTGCGGAACGCGGTCAGCGGGTCGAGGCTCCCGCCGCGCGAGAGCAGCTCCTGGCGGAAGTGGTCGCCGTTGGCCCTGGTGAGGCCGCCGTTCTCCTTGAACCACTCCACGCTCTCCGCGTCGAGCACCTCGCTCCAGATGTAGGAGTAGTAGCCGGCGCTGTAGCCGCCCGCGAAGATGTGCGCGAAGTAGTTGGTCCGGTAGCGCGGCCTGACCTGCGGGACGGCGATCTGGGCGGCTTCCAGGGCCGCCGACTCGAACGCCTCGGCGTCGGCCACCGTCTCCCCGGGCGCGAGCTTGTGCCAGGCCCAGTCGAGCAGCGTGGCGGACAGATATTCGACGGTCTTGAAGCCCTGGTTGAACTTCTCCGACGCCGTCAGCTTCTCCACCAGCTCGACCGGCATCGGCTCGCCCGTCTCGTGGTGCTTGGCGTAGTTGGCCAGCACCTCGGGCCAGGTCGCCCACATCTCGTTGACCTGCGACGGGTATTCGACGAAGTCACGCGGCACGCTGGTGCCCGACACCCGCGGGAAGCGCACCTGCGAGAACAGGCCGTGCAGCGCGTGCCCGAACTCGTGGAAGGCCGTGTTCACCTCGTCGTACGTCAGCAGCGTCGGGCCCGAGGCGGGCTTGGTGACGTTGAGGTTGTTCATCACCACGGGGAGCTGGCCGAACAGGAACGACTGGTCGACCAGGTTGTTCATCCACGCGCCGCCGCGCTTGGTCTCCCGCGCGTACGGGTCGAGCACGAACAGCCCGAGCCGGCTCCCGTCCTCGTTGAACACCTCGAACACCGTCACGTCAGGGTGATATCCACCCAGGTCGGGCCGCTCGGTGAAGGTCACGCCGTACAGCTTGGTCGCCGCGAAGAACACGCCGTCCCGGTAGACGCGGTTGAGCTCGAAGTAGGGCCGCATCGCGGCGCCGTCGAACTCGTAGCGGGCCTGGCGCACCTTCTCCGAGTAGTAGGACCAGTCCCACGGCTCGATCTCGAACCCGGCCTGCTCCGCCAGCGCCTCGGCCTCCTTGCCCGCGTTGCGCACGGCCGGGCCGACGAGCTGGCCGAGCATCTCCTCGACCGCCTCCACGGTCTTGGCGGTCTGGTCGGCCACCGAGTAGGCGGCGTGGCTGGGGAACCCGAGCAGCGCCGCCCGCTCGGCCCGCAGCGCCGCCATCCTGGCGGCCAGCTGGAAGTTGCCCGGTGCCCGGCCGACGCTCAGCTCGTAGAGCCTGCGCCGCACGTCGCGGTCGGTGAGCTGGGCCAGGCCGGGCTGGGCGGTGAAGTTCAGCAGCGGCAGGACGTATTTGCCGTCCTTGCGCAGCGACTCGACCTTGGCCTCGTCGAAGCCGTCGAGCTCCTTGGGGTCCTCGACCACCAGGGCGGACTCGGTCGAGGCCTTCAGCAGGCTCTGGGCGAACTCCGTCGAGAGCTTGGACAGCTCCTCGTTGAGCTCGCGCAGCCGGCCCTGGTCCGGCTCCGACAGGTCGGCGCCCGCCCTGATGAAGTCGTCGCGGTATTTCTCCAGCAGCCAGGACTCCTCGGCGTCCGCCGTGGTGATCTGCTTGATCCGCGCCCACAGCGCCCTGTTGAGCCGGATCGCGTCGCTGTGCCTGGTCAGCTCGGGAGAGATCTGCTTCTCGATCTCCATGATGCCGTCGGTGGAGTTGGACGCGGCGACGCTGAAGAAGACCGTGGCCGTCCGGTCGAGGATCTGTCCCGATCGCTCGAGTGCGGCGATCGTGTTGTCGAAGGTCGGCGGCTCTGTGCTGCCCGCGATCGCGTCGACCTCGGCCAGTTGCTCGGCCATGCCGCGCTCGAACGCGGGCAGGTAGTGCTCCTCGCGTACGTCCGCGAACGGCGGCAACTGGTACGGCAGATTGCTAGGGGCGAAGAACGGATTCTCGGCCAACGCTCGGGCTCCTCCACGTGGTGTTTTGTCCCCCTCAGCTTGGCACGGCCGGGCCCGTGCTGTGGGCGGCCGGGGACCCGGTCTGCCAAACGTTTTGGTCTTACCCCCCGAGCTGGGCTATTCTTTCGGACGTCGCCAACGCGCACCTCAAGGGGTTCGCAGCGATGGGGTATGGTGTAATTGGCAGCACGACTGATTCTGGTTCAGTTAGTCTAGGTTCGAGTCCTGGTACCCCAGCATTTAACGGATGTCTCCATCGAGAGACGTCCGTTGTTTTATTGTGCGAGCCCGTGAAGGATGTCCCTGATCTGGGCGTACGCCTTGATTGTCGGCGCGTGCGGCGAATCCACCGTGAACACCGTGAAGCGGTTGCCCGGGGTGGTCTCGTCCGCGTCCCTGATCATCCGGTCCTGCAGCGCGAGCGGGATCGCCCGGTCGCGCGCATGCCTGATGTACACCCGTGGCACCCGCCCCCACGCCTCCTTGCGCCCGCGCGCGTCGGCGCCCGACACCTGCATGCTCTCGTCCGGCAGGAGCCCGTTGAGCATGGCCAGGAACTCGCCCTCGCCCGCCTCCGCCATGAACGCCGCCTTGGCCGCCGACAGGAACTTCCTGTCGTTGGTCCGCCAGTTGATCCGCATCGCCCCGATCACCGCCGGGTCGGCGATGACGCCCTCCACCAGGCCCGGCGCGAGGCTCTCGCGTCCTTCGGGCGTCTGAAGGTAGTCGGCCGGGGAGCGCAGCTTCGTGCAGCAGAACGCCGTGTCGTACACCAGCCGGTCGATCAGGTCGGGCACCTCGTCGGCCGCCTTCGTGATCGCCGCGCCGCCCAGGCTGCCGCCCACCAGGATCACCGGGCCGTACCCGGAGACCTTGCGGACGACGTCCACCGTGGCCTCGACGTAGTCGTCCAGCGTCACCCCGGCCACCGCCGACGGGATCGTGGCCAGCTTCGCCAGGTCCTGGGGGGCCTGGTAGGCGTGGTGGAACTGCGCGGCGGGGCCGTGCCCCGGGAGCTCCACGCCCAGGGTGCGGTGGCCGCGCAGGGTCAGGCCCGGATCGCCGGCGGCCACGCCGTTCGAGCCGGTCACGAAGACGTAGGTGGTCACCTTCTTGGGCTTGCCGGTGGTCGAGGCCGTGCCGGCGCCGGCGCCGGCCACGGCGGCGAGCTGGAACATCGTTCTCCTGGTCGTTTCGGTCATACCCCGATGCTCGCCCAGCTCAGAGCCCCGCCACATCGCCCGGCCGGCTCTCCGTACGGCTGACCCCCACCATCCACCGATCGGCTGATGCCCTGTTGCCCTCGTCCCCTCTGCGGCAGCCGGCCTTGCCCGAGGGACCGTACCGAGCTCCATCCCGCCCGGGGATCTTTGCCGGCCCCCGGCGGAGACGTGTCAGGGTGGAACCCATGAGCTGGCTCGACGGACGCGAGCGCTGGGTCTACCTGGCGCTCGCCTACGGACTGCTCGCCGTCTCCGTGACCGCGGCGGCGCTCGCGGGCGCGCCCGAGGACAGCGGCCCGTGGACGCTCGCGCGCCGGCTCGCGGGACCGGCGCCGGCCTGGCTGGCGGGGACGGGCCCGCGGGCGGACGCCGCCGGGTGGCCGGCCCTGGCGCTGGCCGCCGCGCTGTGGCTGGCGCCCATCGCCTGGCTGCACCCGCGCCGCGACACCCACCGCGCGCTCGTCGTGGCGCACTTCGTGGTCCTCATCGCCCTCGCCGGCGCGCTGGCGCTCAAGAGCACGGCGTTCGTCGTGTTCATCTCGGCCGGCTATCCGATCGCCATCGCCCTGCTCCCCGCCCGGCTGATCATGGCGGGCGTGACGCTCACCGCCCTCGCCAACGTGGCGGTCCAGGCCGGCCCGGGCACCCAGGCCACCCTCCTCGCCGTGATCGCCGGCGTGGCCGTGCCCCTGGTGGTGGCCGGCTGGTACGTCTCCGCCGAGCACGACAAGCGCCGCCGCCTGGTCGAGCGGCTGCGTGCCGCCATGGCCGAGAACGCCGGCCTGCACGCCAGGCTCCTCGACCAGGCCAGGCGGGCAGGCGTGCTCGACGAGCGGCACCGGATGGCCGGCGAGATCCACGACACGGTCGCGCAGGATCTCGTCGCGCTGATCGGCCAGCTCAACGCCGCCGACCGGGCGTCCCAGGAGACCGCCCGCCGCCGCCACCTCGGCCAGGCCGCCGAGCTCGCCCGCCGGAGCCTGGCGGAGGCCCGCAGATCCGTACGCGCGCTGCGGCCCGAGCCGCTGGAGGACGCCCGCCTGCCCGAGGCCGTCAGCCGGATGGCCCGCTCATGGTCGGAGACGGCCGGTGTCCGGCTCACCGTGGAGATCACCGGCACCCCCGTCGCCCTGGCCCCGGACGTGGAGACCACCCTGTTCCGCGTCGCGCAGGAGTCGCTCGCCAACGTCGCCAAGCACGCCAAGGCCTCCAGGGCGGTCCTCACTCTCTCCTACGCGGACGAAACCGTTCTCCTCGACATCCGGGACGACGGACTCGGTTTCGCCCCGCAGCGGCCGGTTGACGGCTTCGGCCTGGACGGCATGCGGCAACGGGTGCGCGGCGTGGGAGGCACCCTGGCGATCGAGTCCGAGCCCGGCCAGGGCACGGCGATCGCCGCCGCCGTCCCCGCCATCCCCGCGGAGGACGCGCCCGCCGCCGAGGACGCCATTCCGCCGGCCGGACGCGCGGACGACGACCCCGGACGTGATCGGTGAGACCCTGAAGGCAGGCGATCGACCGGCGGGAGGGGGAGCGATGCGGCTCAGGCTGCTGATAGCCGACGATCACCCCATCGTGCGCGACGGGCTGCGCGCGGCTCTAGGGAGCGAGGCCGACTTCGAGATCGTCGGAGAGGCGGCCGACGGGGCGCAGGCCGTACGCCTGGCCGCCGAGCTCCACCCCGACATCGTCCTGATGGACCTGCGCATGCCCGGCATGGGCGGCGTCAGCGCGATCCGCGAGCTGAGCGGCACCGGGCCGAGGGTGCTGGTGCTCACCACGTTCGACACCGACGTGCTGCCGGCGCTCGAAGCGGGAGCCAGCGGCTACCTGCTGAAGGACGCACCCCCGGAGGAGCTCGTCCGGGCCGTCCGCGCCACCCACCGGGGCGAGACCGTGCTGGCTCCGGCCGTGGCCACCCGCCTGGCCGACCACCTCCGCAAACCCGCCAGGGGGCAGCTGAGCAGGCGCGAGCTGGAGGTCCTGCGCCTGGTGGCCGGGGGAGCGACCAACCGGGAAGCGGCGGCCGGCCTGTTCATCAGCGAGGCCAGCGTCAAGACGCACCTGCTGCACATCTACGCCAAGCTCGGCGTCCGCGACCGCGCCGCCGCCGTGGGCGAGGCCTACCGGCGCGGCCTGATCGACTGACGATCCCGGGACCGCGAGCCGCCCGCGCCGTACGCCTGGAGGGACGGGCACTCGCGGCCACCTCGGTGGAGCCCGGCGGGTGGGTGCGGGTAGAGTCCGCCCGACTTATGGATGAGTTTCGTATTCGCGCGGGCAGTTTCCCGCGCTTCGCCGCACCGTTCGCCGCCCCGCTCGGCCTCCTCTTCGTCGCGTGCCTCCTCCTGGGCGCGATCCTCACCAACAGCACCCCGCTCGGCATCCTCACCGGCGCGCTGGCCACCGCCGCGATGCTCGCCGTCCTCGCGGTCAAGCACCGCCGCCTCGTCTCGGGCACCGTCGTCCGCTTCTCCGCCGACGGGGTCGAGCTCACCGACTCGTACGGCTTCCGCGTCCGGCTCCGCTGGCCGGACATCACCAGGATCGACGTCGTGAACACCCGGCTCGCGAACCCGAGACGCCTCGGCCGCCCCGGCGGCGTACGGGTGCGGGTGCAGGCGCTGCCCTCGGCCGGGCTCGTCGGCTGGGGCGAGCGGACCGTGCCGCCCCGCATCCCGGGCTGGATGCGGGAGCGCCTGGCCCGCGCGCCGGTGGACCCGGCCACGGGCCGCCCCGAGGTGGCGATCCCGCTCGGCGAGTTCGACGCCCTGTGGGAACGCGGCCCGATGGGCGCCTGGGTTCGCCGCCACAGGCCCGATCTGATGGGCGGATAAGCGGTTTGGTTGTGGTCTGCGGGGTGCGGTAGAGTAACCAGCGTCGCCGGGGGAAATCCCCGGCACAGCAGCTTGTGGACAGGGTCCCGTCGTCTAGTGGCCCAGGACGCCGCCCTCTCAAGGCGGTAGCGCCGGTTCGAATCCGGTCGGGACTACCACTGTCACAAGCCCGCGAAGGTCCCGTCGTCTAGTGGCCCAGGACGCCGCCCTCTCAAGGCGGTAGCGCCGGTTCGAATCCGGTCGGGACTACGTCTTCACTTCCGCTCCGGTGCTTCCAGCCCGGAGCGTTTCGCGTTTTCCGAGCGGTTGACGACGTTCCCGTGATTCACCGGCCGGATTTACTCGACGATGCCCGGTGAACTTTCCGGATCGCCGGCGCGAAGAGACGCGAAAGCCCTCGCCGGACTTCCGGCGAGGGCTTTCGCGGACATCACGCCGAGCGGGCCTTGAAGAGCGCGCGCCGCGCCGCCTTGCCCACCTGCTTGTCCGGGTGCACCTGCGAGATCAGATCCAGCAGCTCCTCCACATGCGCGTGCGGGATCTTCCAGATCACCTCCAGCAGGCTGTTGACCATGTCGGGCCCGATGTCCTGAAGGCTGCTCACGAACTCCGACCGACCCAGCCCGGCCGAGATCGTCCACATGTCCAGGATCAGCCAGTGGGTGTCGTCCTGGGTGGGCTCGGGCGCTCCCTCGATCTCCAGCTGGCTCAGGTGCGTGGCCGCGTAGGGCCGCAGGGACGGCTGTTTGAGCGCCGCCTGCCAGGCCGGGATCGCCGCCTGCCCCAGCGTGCCGACCACGCTGGCCGCCTGCACCCTGATCAGCGCGTCGCTCTCGTCTTCGGCGGCCGCCTCCAGCAGCTCCTCCGCCGCCTTCTCCGGCTCGCGCAGCCGCATCCAGGCCGCGAACTCGGCGTCGGCCTCGTCCTCCGGCAGCTCGGCGCTGAGCGCAAGCAGCTCGTGGGCGCTCATCGACTCGATCGCGGGCCTGGCGTCCACCTCGATGTCGGCGTCGTCCACCAGGTGGACCACGCCCTCGGTGCCGAGCGGCGTGAGGCTGAGGGTCCGGCCGTCGGTCTCGACCATGCCGTAGCCGGTCAGCCAGTCGATCGCGGAGGCCAGCGGGTCGCCCGCCGCCTCCCACGCGTCGGAGCCCAGCTCGTCGAGGTCGGCGGCGGCCTCGGCCAGCTCCTGCGCCAGCTCGTCGATGTCGCGCGAGCCGCCGCCCAGCAACAGGCGCACGAGGACGCCGCGGGTCAGCCCCGCGAGGGCCATCGTGAGGTCGTCGTCGGCCAGCTCGGGGTCGCCGTAGTCGACCGAGTGCAGCCCGAGCATCCAGGCGTCGAGCACGTCCTCGTCGTCGTCGAACGGCCACTCGGACGTGTCGTCCTGCACGGCCACGGTGTTGGCGTCGCCCGGTTCGAGGAACTCCAGGTCGACGGCCAGGTTCCAGACGTTCCAGAGCTGCGGGACGGCCTCGGCGACCGGGCCGTCGGTCTCCGGCCTGGGCAGCCCGACGGCGACCAGAGCCTCCTCGACCTCGGCGTCGGTGAGCAGGGTGTCCTCGCCCACCCGGCGGCCGGAGCCGACCCACAGGGCCAGATCGCGGGCCTTGGCGACCAGCGGCACCGCGCGGGCGGCCGCGGCCAGCTCCGAGTCGGGCCGCAGCCTGATCGTGTCGAGCTCGGCCAGCTCGTCCGCGAACGGCTCGAAATCGCCGAGGTCGCCTGCCTCCTCATCGTCATCGTCGCCTTCGGAGTCCTCCAGCAGGTCCTCCATGAGATCGACGAACTCGTCTTCGACGTCGTCGAGCTCGGCCTGCAGATCGGCGAGGGAGTCCGAGCCCTCGGCCAGCCTGCCGGTCTGCGAGAGGAACGTCAGGTACGCGTCCACGGCCGGGAGCATCCCGTCCGCGGCGGCGTCGGGATCCTCCACGACCTTGGGCATCCGGTCGAGCAGCAGGTTACGCAGGTCGGCGCGCTTCCACGTGCCGAGGTCCTGCGAGAAGGCGAGACGGTGCCACAGAGCGGCGGGCCCCACGAGCTCGGGGTCGCTTCCGGGCGCGTTCACACGCGCCCACATGATGAACTCTTCGAGCAGGGGTCGCAGCTCAGTGGCGGCTACCTCGATGCGATCTGTCACGCACTCAGGCTAGTGCGCCCGCGAGGCAGTCGGCTCCCGAAATACATCCTTTTGCTGATCATGACGTACGTCGCATGGCTTCAGTGATGCGTTCGGCGGCCGCCATCACGGGCACCGCGTGCAGCCGACCAGGCGCCCTGGTCAGGCGCTCGATGGGTCCCGAGACGGAAACCGCCGCGATGACCTTGCCGCCGCTGCCCCTTATGGGAGCGGAAACACTGGCCACCCCCTGCTCGCGCTCTCCGACGCTGTGGGCCCAGCCCCTGCGTCGTACGGAGGCCAGAGTGGCGGCGGTGAACTTGGCGCCGCGCAACCCCCTGTGCAGTCTGTCGGGCTCCTCCCACGCCAGCAGGATCTGCGCCGCCGAGCCCGCCCCCATGGGCAGCGCCGAACCCACGGGAACCGTGTCGCGCAAACCGCTCGCCCGCTCCGCCGCCGCCACACAGACCCGCTCGTCACCTTGGCGCCGGTAGAGTTGGGCACTCTCCCCAGTCAGATCCCGCAGCTGCATCAAAACGGGCGAGGCCACCGCCAGCAGCCGGTCCTCGCCGGCCGCGGTGGACAACTCGGAGAGCCTCGGTCCCAAGACGAACCTGCCCTGTGTGTCACGGCTCACGATGCGGTGATGCTCCAACGCCACGGCCAGCCGATGGGCCGTGGGGCGGGCCAGGCCGGTGGCCTGGACGAGCTGCGCCAGTGAAGCGGGCCCCGCTTCGAGGGCATTGAGTACAAGAACGGCCTTGTCGAGTACTCCGACTCCGCTAGAGTTGTCCATAGACCGATACTGCCGTCTCGACATATGAGAAAGCAAGTCGGCGGCGAATCTCAAGGAGGAGATCATGGGCCGCACACTGGCCGAGAAGGTCTGGGAGCAACACGTAGTCCGGCGTGCCGAGGGCGAGCCGGATCTGCTCTATATCGACCTGCACCTCATCCACGAGGTGACCAGCCCGCAGGCGTTCGACGGGCTCCGTCTCGCCGGCCGGAAGGTTCGGCGGCCCGATCTCACGATCGCCACGGAAGACCACAACGTCCCGACCGTGCTCGGCCCGATCTCCGACCCCGTGTCCAAGACGCAGGTCGAGACGCTGCGCAAGAACGCGGCCGAGTTCGGCATCAGGCTCCATCCCATGGGTGACGCCGGGCAGGGCGTGGTGCACATCATCGGCCCGCAGTTCGGCCTGACCCAGCCGGGCATGACGATCGTCTGCGGCGACTCCCACACCTCGACGCACGGCGCGTTCGGCGGCATCGCGTTCGGCATCGGCACCTCCGAGGTCGAGCACGTGCTGGCCACGCAGACGCTGCCCGCCTACCGGCCGAAGACGATGGCCATCGAGGTCTCCGGCGAGCTGCCCGCGGGCGTCACGGCCAAGGACCTGATCCTGGCCATCATCGCCAAGATCGGCACCGGCGGCGGCCAGGGCTACATCGTCGAGTACCGCGGCGAGGCCGTGCGCAAGCTCTCCATGGAGGGCCGCATGACGGTCTGCAACATGTCGATCGAGGCGGGTGCCCGCGCCGGCATGATCGCGCCGGACGAGACCACGTTCGACTACCTCAAGGGCCGCCCGCACGCGCCCGAGGGCGCGGCCTGGGACCAGGCCGTCGAATACTGGAAGTCGCTGCGCACCGACGACGACGCCGTGTTCGACGCGGTCGTGGAGATCGACGCCACGACGCTGACCCCGTACGTCACGTGGGGCACCAACCCGGGCCAGGGCCTGCCGCTGGGCGAGACCGTGCCCAGCCCCGAGTCCTTCGCCGACCCGGTCGCCCGCTCGGCCGCCGAGCGCGCGCTGGAGTACATGGGCCTGACCGCCGGCACGCCGCTGCGCGAGATCGAGGTCGACACGGTGTTCGTCGGCTCGTGCACCAACGGCCGCATCGAGGACCTGCGCTCGGCCGCCGAGATCCTGCGTGGCCGCCAGGTGAAGACGCGCACGCTGATCGTGCCGGGCTCGATGCTGGTCAAGCTGCAGGCCGAGCAGGAGGGCCTGCACGAGGTGTTCAAGGCCGCCGGCGCCGAGTGGCGCGAGGCCGGCTGCTCGATGTGTCTCGGCATGAACCCGGACACGCTGCAGCCCGGCGAGCGCAGCGCCTCCACCTCCAACCGCAACTTCGAGGGCCGCCAGGGCAAGGGTGGCCGCACCCACCTGGTGTCGCCGCAGGTCGCCGCCGCGACCGCCGTCACGGGCCGCCTGACCGCCCCCGCCGACCTGTAAGGAGCAGAACCGATGGAAGCCTTCACCACCCACACCGGTACGGCGGTGCCGCTGCGCCGCAGCAACGTCGACACCGACCAGATCATCCCGGCCGTCTGGCTCAAGCAGGTCAGCCGCACCGGCTTCGAGAAGGGCCTGTTCGCGGCCTGGCGCGAGGACCCGACGTTCGTGCTGAACGACCCGTCGTACGAGGGCGGCTCGATCCTGGTCTCCGGTCCCGACTTCGGCACCGGCTCCTCGCGCGAGCACGCCGTCTGGGCGCTGCAGCAGTACGGGTTCCGCGTCGTGATCGCCGCCAGGTTCGGCGACATCTTCCGCAACAACTCCACGAAGATGGGCCTGCTGCCGGTCATCCTGCCGGGCGACAAGGTCGAGGCCCTGCAGTCGGCCGTCGAGGCGGACCCGAAGCTGGAGATCACCGTTGACCTGGAGCGGCGCCAGGTGCGCTGGGCGGACGAGAGCGTCGCCTTCGAGATCGACGACTACACCCGCTGGCGGCTCATGGAGGGCCTCGACGACATCGGGCTGACCCTGCGTCATGCCGACGATGTGGCGTCGTACGAGAATGGTCGGCAGCCATGGCTGCCGACGACCGTCTAGAGGACGACGAACTGGCGCGGCGGTTGCGCGAGGCGCACCGCCGCGTCCGCATGCTCTCCACCAGTGCGAACGCGACCGAAAGGGAGCGGCTGGCCCGCCGCTACCTCACCATCTGCGACCTGGCGAAGCGGGATCCGGAAAGGGCGGCCGCCCGTCTGGAGGCGTTTCTGGCCTCCCTCGGCGACGCCGCCGACACGCCACGCAATGAAGAAAACACGCTCGGTGATTGAGTTCCCCTGCAATCCCGCCTACTTTCGAGCGCGTAAGGGGTTTCTACGTCGAACTCGTGAGCTGGAACCCCGAGCCGTAACTGGGGGAGCAGGACTTTCATGAACAAGCGAGAACTCGTCGAGGCCATCGCGGATCGGGTGGGCGACAGGAAGACGGCCACCGAGGCCGTCAACGCGGTCATCGACGCCATCCAAAAGGCCGTGGCCGCCGGCGACAAGGTCTCGATCACGGGCTTCGGCGCGTTCGAGATGGTGAACAAGCCCGCCCGCACGGCCAGGAATCCGTCGACCGGCGCGGAAATCAAGGTCGCGGAGAGCTGGGGGCCCAAGTTCCGTCCCGGCTCCGATTTCAAAGAGCTGGTGAACGAGGGCGGCAAGAAAATCGGAAAGAAGAAGTAAACCCAGCGGACCACCACGCCCGGGCCGAGGGGCCCGGGCTTCCGCATTTACTGCGGGGGCACCGGGAAAGTCGAGAGCGTGATGTAGGAGATTTCCGCGCCTGACATCGCGAGGTTGACCCGTTGCCCCGAGCGCAGCAGCCGCAGCGGCCCCGCGTCGAAGGCGGGAGCGCCGAACTCCAGCACGGTCCCGTCGTCGAGGAAGACCGTGCCCGAGCGAGTGGCCTCGTCGAAGCTGCGTACCGTCGCCTGCACGCACACCAGCCTAGGGTGGCCGCGACCAGCGGTCCACAGCCACCCCGCCACCGGCCTCAGGCGCCGGTCTTACCTGCCGGTCGCCCATACCGGCCTCAGGCGCCGGTCTCACGGGCGGGCCAGAGCTCCGCGACCACCGCCGCGGTGTGCCGGCCCAGGCCGAGCGCGATGGCCGCGCGCAGGTCGTCGGGGGTGTCCACGTCCCGCCGCACCGAGTCGACGCCCGGCACGCACAGCTCCTTGGCCCCGCCCGCCAGATGCTTGGCCCGCGACTCGCCCCCGAACCTGGGCGTGAACGGCGTCCCAGGACGCACCCCGTAGAAGGTCGTCCCGACGTCGAGCGCGTCCGGCAGGAATGACTGGTCGAACTCGGCCGCCGCCTCCAGCGCCACCGCCAGCTCCGCGGGCCGCAGGGCGGGCAGATCGGCCTGCAGCGCGCCCACCCCGTCGCCTGGCGCCAGGCGTCCGGCATGGGCGGCGCCCGCGCGCAGCGCCGTGTTCAGCCCGCGGTCCGGGTCGGGCACCACGTCGGCGCCCAGCGCGCCCAGAGGACCCGCCGCGGCCGGATCGGCCGTCACCACGATCACCCGGGCGACCACGGGGCAGGAGAGTGCCGCCGCCACGGTGTCACTCGCCACCGCGACGGCGAACTTCGTGCGATGCGGACCCGTCGCGTCGGCCAGCCGGGTCTTCGCCGCGACCAGCGTCTTCACCGGAATGACCAGTGACCAGCGGATGCTCATACGCTTAAGCATCGCGCCTCGACATCCCAGGCGGCCAACCGGGAGACTTGGGGCGCATACCGGAGGAGGAGATCATGAGCCGGCCCACGCGACCATCGCGTTTCTGGGAGAGCTTGGCAGTAGTGATCGTGAAACCGCTGTCCCGGCTCCTGGTCCGTCGTGACTGGCGCGGGGGTGAGCGCATCCCGCGCACCGGGGGCGTGATCATCGCAGCCAACCACCTCTCCTGGACCGACCCGGTCCTGCTCTCGCACTTCCTCTACAACAACGGCCGCTGGCCGGTAATCCTGGCGAAGTCGGCTCTGTTCAGAGTGCCGCTCCTCGGCCGGGCCGTGACCGGCCTGCTGGCCATCCCGGTCGACCGGGGCAGCAGCGAGGCGGCGAGGTCGCTGCGCGCGTCGGCCCAGCGGCTGGCGGACGGCGCCGCGATCCTGTTCTACCCGGAGGGCACCTGCACGCGTGACCCCGATCTGTGGCCCATGGTGGGCAAGACCGGCGCGGCCCGGCTGGCGCTGGAGAGCGGCGCCCCGGTGATCCCGGTGGCCCACTGGGGGGCGCAGGAGCTGCTTCCGTACGGGGAGAAGCGGCCCAGGCCGTTCCCGCGCAAGACGTTCCGGGTGAGCGTGGGGCCGCCGGTGGACCTGGCGAAGTTCGCGGGCAAGGAGCCGCACGCCGACGTGCTGCGCGACGCCACGGCGGTCATCATGGCGGCCATCACCGCACAGCTCGCCGAGCTCCGTGGTGAGAAGGCGCCCGCGACCCCGTACGATCCAGCCGGGAGGTGACGACATGACCAAGGTGGCCGTTTTCGGCACGGGCTCGTGGGGCACCACGTTCGCCATGATCCTGGCCGAGGCCGGCAATCAGGTCACGTTGTGGGGGCGCAGGCGCGAGCTGACCGAGGCGATCGACCGCGAGCACGTGAACGCCGACTACCTGCCCGGGGTGACCCTGCCGGAGACGTTGCGCGCCACGAGCGACCCCGCGCGGGCGCTCGACGGGGCCGATTTCGTGGTGCTCGCGGTGCCCTCCCAGCTCCTGCGGCCCAACCTGGTCGCCTGGCGCGAGCACATCCCGCCGGACGCGGTCCTGGTCAGCCTGATGAAGGGCGTCGAGCTGGGCACGACCAAGCGGATGAGCGAGGTGATCCGCGAGGTCGCCGAGGTCCCCGAAGAACGCGTGGCCGTCGTGTCGGGCCCCAATCTGGCCAAGGAGCTCGCCCACCGCCAGCCCGCCGCCACGGTCGTGGCCTGCACGGACCTGTCGGTCGCCGAGCGCCTCCAGGCCGCCTGCCACCTGCCTCCGTGGTTCCGCCCCTACACCAACACCGACGTCGTCGGCGTCGAGCTGGGCGGCGCGGTGAAGAACGTCATCGCGCTGGCCGTGGGCGTCTCCGCAGGCATGGGCATGGGCGACAACGTCAGCGCCATGCTCATCACCAGAGGGCTGGCCGAGATCTCCCGGCTGGGCGCCGCGCTCGGGGCCGACCCGCACACCTTCGCCGGGCTGGCCGGCATGGGCGACCTGGTGGCCACGTGCACGTCGCCGCTGTCGCGCAACCGCACGTTCGGCGAGAACCTGGGCAGGGGCATGACCCTGCAAGAGGTGATCGCGGCCACCAAGCAGACCGCCGAGGGCGTGAAGTCCTGCGAGTCCGTGCTGGAGCTGGCCAGGAAGCACGACGTGGAGATGCCGATCACCGAGGTCGTCGTCGGGGTCGTCCACGACGGCATGTCGCCCCAGGAGGCCGGGATGCTGCTCATGTCCCGCTCGCCGAAGCCGGAGCGCTACGGAGTGTGAAAAGACCTGACTACGGCGTGCTTGGCTCGCTGTGACCGGGACACCCCGGTAGATTCGGACACCATGAGCAAGCCACGCGTCGCCGTCGTCTTCGGAGGCCGAAATTCTGAGCATGCCGTGTCCCTCATGGGCGCGGGCAGCGTGCTGGACGCCATCGACAGGAGCAAGTACGAGGTGATCCCCATCGGGATCGCCCAGGACGGCAGATGGGTGCTGGCGGCCTCCGGCCAGAGCTACGCCATCGAGGGCGGTGAGCTGCCCGTCGTCGAGACCACGGGAGCGGCGCTGGCGCTGCCCTCCGGCGGCGGCTCGCTGGTGGCCTACGACCCCGGCAGCATCCCCGTGGAGCTCGGCTCGGTGGACGTCGTGTTCCCCGTGATGCACGGCCCGTACGCGGAGGACGGCACCATCCAGGGCCTGCTGGAGATGGCCGGGGTGCGTTACGTCGGCTCCGGCGTGCTGGCCAGCGCGGTGGGCATGGACAAGGCGTACATGAAGACCGTACTCGCCGCCGCCGGGCTGCCGACCGGCCGTTACGTCGTCGTACGCGACCGTGACTGGCGGCTCGACCGCGAGCGCGTGCTCAAGGAGGCCGAGGAGCTCGGCTACCCGCTGTTCGTCAAGCCCGCCAGGGCCGGCTCCTCGCAGGGCATCTCCAAGGCCGCCGACCGGGCCGAGCTGGAGGCTGCGGTGGAGTTCGCCCGGCAGCACGACCCCAAGGTGCTGATCGAGGAGGCGATCGCGGGGCGCGAGATCGAGTGCGCCGTGCTGGAGTCGCCCGGCGACGAGCCCGCCGCCGCGTCGCTGCCCGGTGAGGTGAAGGTCGAGGGCGGGCAGGAGTTCTTCGACTTCGAGGCGAAGTACTACCCGGACCAGATGTCGCTGACCGTGCCCGCCGACCTCCCGGAGGAGACGGCCGAGGAGCTGCGGGCGCTGGCGGTGCGCGCGTTCGAGGCGCTCGACTGCGAGGGGCTCTCGCGGGTCGACTTCTTCTACACGCCCGGCGGCGAGCTGATACTCAACGAGATCAACACCATGCCGGGGTTCACCTCGCTGTCGGTGGCGCCGCAGCTCTGGGCCGCCTCGGGGCTGTCCTATCCGGCGCTGGTCGACCGGCTCATCCAGCTCGCCCTGGCCCGGCCGGTGGGCCTGCGTTGACCGGGAGCCTCAGCGGGGCGGCGCGGCGATCTGGCCGACCGGCTTCGACAGGTCCGCGAGCACCTCGGCGGCCACGTGCTCGCCGCCGATCGTGACCTCCACGTAAGCGGTGTCCGTCACAGCGGTGAACAGCGCGGGCTTGTCCGGATCGGCGAACCAGCCCACGCCGCCGATCTCCTGGAGCTGGTCGGTGGGCGCCATCCGGACCGGCCGGGGCACGCCGCAGCGCAGCGCGATGGTCCCGGGGCCCCAGACGGCGACGTACGGGGACTCCGGCGTGGAGCCGCCGCGCTGCTCGCCGTCGAGCGTACCGGGCAGCACGGTGGCCAGCTTGTCGCAGGCGGCCACCGCGTCGCCCTGCGGCTCGGGCGGATCGACCTGCACGGTGCCGCCACAACCGGCGAGTGCCAGGAGAACGAGCAGGACGGCGGCGGCACGCATGCGGCGACTACCTTCAAATGTGGACGATGGGACACGTAAGCGTACGCGTGATCCCATCGACCGCCTGAATCTGCGCGACGACGAGCTTGCCCAGCTCATCCACGTTGTTGGCCTCCGCGCGCACGATCACGTCGTAAGGCCCCGTCACGTCTTCCGCCTGAGTGACCCCGGGAATCCCGGAAATCTCGCGCGCCACGGCAGCGGCCTTGCCGACCTCGGTCTGAATAAGGATGTAGGCCTGCACCATTACGTCCTCCCGGGCGATTGGATCACGCCGAAGGGCCACCGTACCCTGTGTGCGTCAGGAGGTGCGTCATCACAGTCGGAGATCTCGGCGAGTTCGGAGTGGTAAATCGTATTACCGGACGTCTGCCCCAAGGCGCGGCGGTAATGCTCGGTCCGGGGGATGACGCCGCCATGGTCGGCGTGCCGGACGGGCGTGTCGTGGTCTCAACGGACTTGCTGCTGGAGGGTAGGCACTTCCGCCGCGATTGGTCCAGCGGCTATGACGTGGGCCGCAAGGCCGCCGCCCAGAACCTCGCGGACGTCGCCGCCATGGGGGCCGTGCCGACGGCCATCGTGGTCGGGCTGGGGATCCCCGCGGATCTGCCCCTGGAGTGGCTCGACGCCCTGACCGACGGGTTCGGGGACGAGTGCGCGACGGTCGGGGCGAGCGTGGCGGGTGGTGACGTGACCCGCTGTGACCTGGTCGTGCTCGGCGTGACCGCGCTGGGCGATCTCGCCGGGCGGGATCCCGTGACGCGTTCGGGCGCCAGGCCCGGCCAGGTGGTGGCGGTGTCGGGGCGGCTAGGATACGCCGCCGCCGGCTGGGCGCTGCTGGAGGCGGGCGCGCCGCAGGATTCTCCCGCGCTCCAGGAGGCCGTGGCCGGGCATCGCCGGCCGTGTCCTCCGTACGCGATGGGCCCGCAGGCGGCCGAGCTGGGCGCGAGCGCGATGCTGGACGTCAGCGACGGCCTGCTGCAGGACCTCGGCCACATCGCGGCGGCGAGCGGCGTACGCGTCGAGGTGGACCCGCAGGCGTTCACCGTGGGGGAGCCCGTGGCGGCGGCGGCCAAGGAGCTGGGAACCGACCCGCTGGAGTGGGTGCTCACCGGGGGCGAGGATCACGCGCTCGCGGCGGTGTTCCCCGCGAATGTACGGCTGCCGGCGACGTGGCAGGTCGTGGGCCGGGTGGTCGAGGGTGACGGCGTCCTGGTTTATGGCCGTGAGATTGGACAACCCGGATGGGATCACTTTCGGTGATGAGTTGTCCCGATTTGAGTTATATTTTCCGGATTTGTGGTGTGACTACGGGGATTGCTGTGACAAGGGTGTAGCGAAGGTGTTATGAAGATTGGCGGCCACTGTAACCGCGAGAAAGGGCAGCCATGGGCCGCCACGGACCAGGTGGATCCGACGACGGGGATGAACGGGGGGACAGCAGCGCTTTTTGGGGTCCTGACGAGCAGGCCGATGCGCCCGGCTGGCCTTCGCTGCCGGACCAGCCTGAGGTGACGGGCCAGTGGGCTCCCATGCCCCGGCGAGGAGACGGGCCGCCGCCGCGCGGGCCGCAGTCGGAGCCGTACGAGACCACCGGCGCGTTCGCGCTCCCCAACGACGCCGCCTCCGGATTTCCACCGCCCGGTGACGCCGGCCCTGGTGCCTTCCCGCAGAACCGCATGGGGGAGGAGGCCGGGCCGTTCGAGACGACGGGCGCCTTCGTCCGCCCTCCCGAGTGGGACCAGCCTCCCGGCCAGCCGAACCCCGGTGCGCCACGTGGCCTCTTCGACGCGGCGGGCCCGGCGGGGCCCGGACAGCCGGGCTCTTTCGGCGGCCGGCCGGCCGGAGGCCCGGGGTCTTTCGGCGAAACGGCCGAGCGCTCGCCGTTCTTCGACGGCCAGGCGGACAACTCGGGACCCTTCGCCGCTCAACCCGGCCCTCAGCCGCCTTTCGACGGCCGGCCCGGCCCTCGCGCGCCCTTCGACGACCAGCCAGGACACTCCGCGCCCTTCGACGGCCAGCCCGTCCATCAAGGGCCTTTCAACGGTCCCCCTGGCGGCCCGCAGCCCTTCGACGGCCAGCCCGGCCGCCCGGGAGCCTTCGACGGCCGGCCCGGTCATCCGGGAGCCTTCGACGGACAGCCGGGACCCTTCGACGGCCAGCCCGACCGTCCGGCCTTCGACGGCCGTCCCGACCGTGCAGGGCCATTCGACGGGCCGTTCGACGGGCCCTCTGACGGGCCTGGCGCTCCTTTCGACGGGCCGGCCGACCGTACCGCCAGATTCGACGTCCCCTCGGGCCCCAACCCCGTGTACGGCGGCCCGCCGGAGCCGGGTGACGTCAAGGTCGCCGGCGAGCCGACGGCGGTCCACACCCCCGCCTGGGCGAGCGCCGAGACCGGTTTCCTCGACTCCGGCTGGTCCACCGACTCCGGCATCGACGAGCCGGACGAGCCCAAGGGCCGCCGGGGCCGCCGCAAGTCGGCGAGGAACGACGACGAGCTGCTCGCCGCCGCCCCCGCGGGCGCCGGCAAGGGCCGCGTGGCGCTGCTGTCCGTCGCCGCCGTCGCCGTCGTGCTCGGCGGCACCGTGGCGGGCGTCAAGTTCATGAGCTCCTCCGGCGACCCGGCCGAGTGCACGGGTACGAGCTGCGCCGCCGTACAGGCGACCGCCCAGCCGAGCACCGAGGTCTCCGACCCGTCGGCGGCCCAGCCCGAGGACGAGCCGGAAGAGGAGCCGTCGGAGGAGGCCGAGGACGCCGACGCGGCTCCGACGCCGACGCCGACCACCACGTACGCGGCCCGCACGCCCCGCCGCAGCGCGACGCCCACCCCCACGCCCACCAAGACGAGGGTGAAGCAGTCGGCCAAGCCCACCAAGGAGCCGACCGCCCCGCCGCCCGCCGAGGAGAGCGTGTCGGAGACCCCGACCCAGGAGGCGTCGACGCTCGACGACGACGACACCGGCGTCGCACCGACCATCACCGCGGCCCCCACCAGCACGGCGACCACCGAGTCCGGGACGGGCAACGCCGGCGGCCAGTCGGTGAGCGTCCGCCAGGCCATCAAGCAGCGCGTGGCCACCTACGCGGCCACCGTGCAGCTCTCGAACACCTCCCGGGTGACGCTCCAGAGCCCCACGGTCTCGCTGCCCGTGGACGGCCGGGTCATGAACGTGAGCGGCGCCGAATGGACGCAGGACGGCGACCTGCTGATCCTGGACGTGGAGACCCTGGCGGCCGGAGAGTCGGTCGACGTCACCTTCACCGCCACGGGCCGGGGCTCCAAGGCCGAGAACTGCGGCATGGTCAGTGGGGAGTGCGCCATCAGCTGAGTGGTTGGATGGGGGATATGACGGCTTTGACCCCTCCTTGCGTGCTGACCGTCGCCGGCTCCGACTCTGGCGGCGGCGCGGGCATTCAGGCTGATCTGAAGACCATGATGGCCCTGGGCGTCCACGGCATGAGCGTCATCGCCGCGGTGACGGCCCAGAACTCGCTCGGCGTCCAGGGCTACTGGGAGCTGCCGCCCGAGGCCGTGCGCGCCCAGCTCGACGCGGTGCTCGGCGACATCGGCGCGCGGGCGGTGAAGACCGGCATGCTCGCCTCGCCGGTGCTGGTGGAGACCGTGGCCGACGCGCTCGCCTCCTACGACGCTCCCGTGGTGGTGGATCCCGTCGGGGTGTCGAAGCACGGGGACGCGCTGCTCGCGCCCGAGGCCGTGGAGACGATGCGGACGCGGCTGCTGCCCTTGGCCACCGTGGTGACCCCGAACCTGTGGGAGGTGGAGCAGCTCACCTCCGTCAAGGTGGAGGACGAGAGCGGGCTGCGGGGCGCGGCGGAGGCCGTGCTGGAGCTGGGGCCCGCCTGGGCGCTGATCAAGGGCGGTCACCTGCCCGGCGCCCCGGTCGACCTGCTCACGGACGGCACGAACGAATACCGCTTCGCCGCGGAGCGCCTCGACAACCGCCACACCCACGGCACGGGCTGCACGCTGGCCTCGGCGATCGCCTCCCGCCTGGCGCTGGGCGACGACGTCCCCGAGGCGGTGGGCAAGGCCAAGGAGTACGTGACGGGGGCGATCGCCCGCGGCTTCCCCCTGGGCGCCGGCATCGGCCCGGTGGACCACGCCTGGCGCTGGCGCTGACCCGGCACGCCGAACACCCGCCATCATGCGGGCCGCGGGCATGCCGAAACGCCCGCCATCGTGCGGGCCCCCGGGGTATGCCGGAACGCCCGCCGCCGAGCGGGCCCGGACATGACGAACGCCCGCCGCTCCAGCAGGAGTGGCGGGCGTTCGCGGAAGTCAGAACTAGCGGGTGACCTTGCCCGCCTTGATGCACGAGGTGCAGACGTTCAGCTTCTTCGGCGTGCCGCCGATGACCGCGCGAACCGTCTGGATGTTGGGGTTCCAACGACGGCGGGTCCGGCGGTGAGAGTGGGACACGTTGTTGCCGAAAGTCGGCCCCTTGCGGCAGACATCGCAGACGGAAGCCACGGTATCGCTCCTTAAAACAGTCGATATAGCCCTGTCCGCTGATGCTTTCCGGGCGGAGGGCATGCCGGGACAACCGGCCAGCCAGACGAGAATATCCGATCCACACCGATGGGCGCGAACCGGGAGCGCTGGACGGGGCCCCGCGCGGCGATATCCTCCACCAACAACCGTAGCGCACTCGGGGAGGTCGGAGCGCGTAGATGAGGATCCTCGACCCACCCGCCGTCCGCCGCTGGGCCCGCCTGGCCGCCGACGCGCTCGGTCAGGCCAGGACGGAGATCGACGCGATCAACGTGTTTCCCGTGGCAGACGGCGACACCGGCACCAACCTGCACCTGACCATGCTGTCCGCCGCCGAGGCCGTCGAGGCGCTGCCGGAGGACGTGGACGCGGCCATGGTGTGGCAGACGCTCTCGTACGGCGCCCTGATGGGGGCGCGCGGAAACTCGGGGGTGATCGTCAGCCAGGCGCTGCGCGGCATGGCCGAGGTGCTGAAGGACGGCTCGGACCTGCGGGCGGGGCTGCTCAGGGCGGCCATGCTGGCCAGGGAGGCCGTGGCCAGGCCGGTGGAGGGCACGGTGCTGAGCGTGCTGGAGTCGGCCGCCAGGGCCGTACAGGACGTTGAAGGCGATCTGAACGAGGTGGCGCGGCAGGCGGCGGGGGAGGCGCGGGCGGCGCTGCGGCGTACGCCGGACCAGCTTGAGGTGCTGGCCCGCAGCGGCGTGGTGGACGCGGGCGGCGCGGGGGCGGCGATCGTGCTCGAAACCCTGGCCTCCGTGATCACCGACTCCTACACCGACCACTACGAGGTGCCCGCCCCGACCTCGCGCGTCTCGCCGATGACCGAGGTCGGGGCCGGCTACGAGGTCATGTACCTGCTGGACGCCGACGAGGGCGCGGTGGCCGGGCTGCGCGCGGAGCTCGACGCCATGGGCGACTCGCTCGTCGTGATCGGCGGCGAGGGGCTGTGGAACGTGCACGTCCACGTGCCCGAAGCGGGCCCCGCCGTGGAGGCCGGGCTGCGGGCGGGCCGTCCCCACCGGATCAGGATCACGTACCTGGCGGAACGGACACATCGCGGCAGCGAGGGCAGGGGCGTCGTGGCGGTCGCCGCCGGGGACGGGATCGCGGCGCTGTTCGAGGAGTGCGGCGCGGTCGTGGTGCGGCGCGCACCCGGCACCAGGCCCACGATCCCCGCCCTGCTCGCGGCGATCAGGGAGGCGGGCAGCGAGGTCGCGGTCCTGCCGAACGACGACGGCGTCAGAGCGGTGGCCGCCGCGGCGGCGGAGATCGCCCGCGAGGACGGGGTCGCGGTCAGCGTGCTGCCCACGAAGGCGACCGTGCAGGGGCTGGCCGCGCTGGCCGTGCACGATCCGCTGCGCCGCTTCGACGACGACGTGGTGGCGATGACCGACGCGGCGGGCCACACGCGGTGCGGGCATCTGGCGGTGGCCGGCCAGGAGGCGGTCACGAGCGCGGGGGTGTGCCGTCGTGGTGACGTGCTGGGGCTGATCGACGGGGACGTCGCGGTGATCGGCGACTCGCTCGGGAGCGTGGCGGCGACGGTCGTGGACCGGATGGTGGCGGGCGGCGGCGAGCTGGTGACCCTGGTCACGGGCGCGGAGGCGCCGCCGGGGCTGGCCGGCCAGGTCGAGGAGCACCTGAAACGGACGCGCCCGGACGTGGACCTGGTCGTGTACGACGGCGAGCAGGGCGGCTACCCGCTCCTGATCGGCGTGGAGTGAGGCAGGCAGGGCGGCTCCGTTCCTGATCGGCGCGGGGTGCGGCGGGCAGGCGTGCGGCCGGGCCGGGCGGCGCGAGGGTGGCC
>NZ_VCKX01000131.1 GCF_005889725.1 Nonomuraea zeae | reverse complement strand
GCGGAGGTGTGAGGGGGCAAACTGGTGGGACGCGATCGCCGTCGGCGAACTGACCGAACACACCGCCCCCGAACACGTAAGGTAGCCGCATGGATACCCCCATCGAGGCTCTGCACCGTGTCTTCGGCTATGACTCGTTCCGGGAGGGTCAGCAGGAGATCATCGACCATGTGGTGGCCGGCGGCGACGCGCTCGTCCTCATGCCCACCGGCGGCGGCAAGTCTCTCTGCTACCAGATCCCCGCCCTGGTGCGCCCGGGCGTGGGCGTGGTCATCTCGCCGTTGATCGCACTGATGCAGGACCAGGTGGACGCGTTGCGGGCGCTGGGCGTACGCGCGGGGTTCCTCAACTCGACCCAGGACTTCGACGAACGCCAGCTCGTCGAGGCCACCTTCCTGGCGGGCGAGCTCGACCTGCTCTACCTCGCCCCCGAGCGGTTGCGCGTCGACGCCACGATGCGGCTGCTGGCCAAGGGTGAGATCTCGGTGTTCGCCATCGACGAGGCCCACTGCGTGGCGCAATGGGGTCACGACTTCCGTCCCGACTACCTCGGGCTCTCGGAGCTGCACGAGCGCTGGCCGGACGTGCCGCGCATCGCTCTGACCGCGACCGCGACCCCGGCCACCCACGCGGAGATCTCCTCCAGGCTCGGCCTCGACCAGGCCCGCCACTTCGTCGCCAGCTTCGACCGGCCCAACATCCACTATCGCATCACGCCGAAGGCCGAGCCGAAGCGGCAGCTGCTGGAGTTCCTGCGCACCGAGCATCCCGACGAGTCGGGCATCGTCTATTGCCTGTCGCGCTCGTCGGTGGAGAAGATCGCCGAGTTCCTGCAGGAAAACGGCATCGCGGCGGTGCCGTACCACGCCGGGCTGGACGCCCGCACCCGCGCCACGCACCAGTCCCGCTTCCTGCGCGAGGACGGGCTGATCGTGGTGGCCACGATCGCGTTCGGCATGGGCATCGACAAGCCCGACGTCCGTTTCGTCGCCCACCTCGACCTGCCCAAGTCGGTGGAGGGCTACTACCAGGAGACCGGGCGGGCCGGGCGCGACGGGCTGCCCGCGACCGCGTGGATGGCGTACGGCCTGCAAGACGTGGTGCAGCACCGGCGGATGGCCATGGAGGGCGACGACGCGCACCGGCGGCGCCAGGTTCTTCACCTGGACGCCATGCTCGCGCTGTGCGAGACCGTGACCTGCCGCCGGGTGATGCTGCTCGACTACTTCGGCCAGAAGGGCTCGGAGCCCTGCGGCAACTGCGACACCTGCCAGACGGCTCCGGAGTCGTGGGACGGGACGGTCGCGGCGCAGAAGGTCCTGTCCACCGTGCTGCGGCTGGCCAGGGAGAAGCGGCAGAAGTTCGGAGTGGGGCAGGTGGTGGACATCCTGCTCGGCAAGAAGACCGCCAAGGTGCTCCAGCACGGGCACGACAGCATGACCGTGTTCGGGGTCGGGAGCGACCTCGGCAACGCGGAGTGGCACGGAGTGGTGCGGCAACTTCTGGCGCAGGGGCTGCTGGCCGTGGAGTCTGACTACGGGGCCCTGGTGCTGACGGACGACAGCGCGGCGGTGCTGCGGGGGCAGCGGGAGGTGCTGCTGCGCCGCGACGCGCATCGACCGGCTCGGGCCAAGACGGCCTCGTCGAAGGCACAGCCGGCGGCCGAGCTGCCCGCCGAGGCCGCCCCGGTCTTCGAACGCCTCCGCGCCTGGCGCGCGAGCATCGCGAAGGAGCAGGGCATTCCGGCGTACGTCATCTTCCACGACGCGACGTTGCGCGAGATCGCCACCCTGTCGCCGTCCTCGCTGGTGGAGCTGAGCCGGGTGAACGGCGTGGGCGAGAACAAACTGGCGAAGTATGGGGAGCAGGTGCTGGCCACACTGCACGGAGCCGAGTGACGCACGACGGTGGGGCCCCACCCGCGTGCGCACCACGAGCTTGTGGGGCCGCACGCGTGTGGGGTCGCACAAGCTCGCGGCCCGCACGGGGTGGACGCCGGCCGTAGAGCACGACGTACCGCACGGCCGGACGGCGGGCGCACGGACGGCAGATCACGCCGGACGGACAGCGGGCCGCACGGGAGGGTGCACCACATCCGACGAGCGACAGGCGCGTAGGACGACAGGCGACACCGGCCGGGCGGCGGGCGCGCAGGACAACAGGCCACACCCTGCGGACACGGACGCCCAAGCGAACCCGCACAGGCAGCGTGGAATGCCGGGTCCCACAGACAGCGGGCCGCACGAGATGGCGGGCCTCACAGGGATGGGACGGAACGGCGGGGCCGCATAAGGCTGGACGGAACGGTGGGCTGCGCGGGATGGCGGGCCTCAGAGGGCTCGGACGGAACGGCGGGCCGCACGAGATGGCGGGGCGGGCAGGGCTGCACGAGATGGTGACCACATGAGATGGCGGCCACACAGGACGGTGGGTGTGCTGGGCGGTTGATGTGGGTGTGGGGTGAAAGTGGTGGTGGCGACGGCCGCACGAAGAACGGTCGTCGCCACCACGTTGGCCGGCCTGGTCGCGGCGATCGGATATTTCGCCATCCCGCGGACCGGGCCGGACGGGTCTCATCCGCCTGGCACGGCGTAGCTCGCGTCGTGGTTCTGCTGCGGCCGGTGCCCGCTGACGATCTTCTCACCGTACCGGCCGGGCGATTGTGGGTCGTGGGAGGGGGGCCGTGCCCGCGTGAGCGGTCGGACAATGCGTACGGAATGATCGTACGGCCTATGAGCGGGAAATGCTGGATGGGCTCGGCTGTTCTGTCCTCGAAACCGGGCTGCGGCGCGGATCAGGCCGGGTCGCGACCGAGGTAGGCGAGGAGGCGGTCCTGCGCCGGAGCGTAGGCCGGGACGCTCAGCGGCAGGGCGAACCGGTCGGGCCGATCGGCCGGCGTCACGAACAGGTGGGCCAGGTCGAGCAGTTCCTCGGCCATGAGCGGCGGGATCGGATGGTGCTCGCCACAGGTCCTGGCCACGTCCCACCCGTGCACGGAGATCTCGATCGCGCCCACGGCGGCCACCATCGGGCTCGTCAGGTGGCGGTCGTCTATCGAGACCAGGTGGTCGGAGAGCGTGCCCGCCCATAGGCCCAGCGTCTCGGTCGCCCTGTCCCGGAGGAGGAGCGCCGACGGCGTACGCGACACCGGTTGTCGCTGTTGCCAGCCGATGTGGCCGGTGGCGGCCTCGTTCAGGGCTTGCAGGGAGTCGTTCATGTGCGCGAGCAACGTCTGGAGATTCCAGCCCGCGCAGGGGGTGGTGCGGCAGAGCGCTGCCGGGCTCACGACGCGGAAGGCTCCGCGCGCGTAGTCGATCGCCCGCTCCAGCAATGCCACACCCGCGACCAATGCCTGTGTCTGACCGCTCATATCGCCTCCTCGCAGATGCAGACCCCCAGGCACGGGAAAAATCATCGGCCTGCCCGGCACCGACTTTCGGGATGTGCCGGACCTCGGAGAGAGGTCAGGTGAGCGGTGCCGGATGGAGAGTTCGGTGAGGAAAGATGCGCTGCTGCGGCTATTGGACCGTTTCGATGGGGAAAGTGAGCCTTACGCTGGGGGCCGGAGCGAAAGGATCTGCCATGAGCGTGCTCAGCAGACTGTTCGACCGCTATCTCGGACTGCCCGAGCCCACGACGCCCGACGTCGAGGTCACCCGTGACCTGCGCGTCCCGATGCCCGACGGCGTCGTGCTGCTCGCCGACCGCTACCGCCCCCGCGGGTCCGAGGCGCTGCCGGTGGTCCTGATACGGACCCCGTACGGCAAGCACCGGCTCGACTCCAAGGTGACCGGGCGCGTGCTGGCCAGTCGCGGCCTGCAGGTCGTGGTGCAGGACGCCCGCGGCACCTTCGGCTCAGGCGGCCGGTTCTCGGCCTTCCACCAGGAGAAGGACGACGGGCTCGCGACGGCCGCCTGGCTGCGCGAGCAGCCCTGGTGCGACGGCCGGCTGGCGATGGCCGGGGCGAGCTACCTCGGCTACACGCAGTGGGCGATCGGCCCGCACCTCGATCCCCCGCTGGAGGCGATGTGCCTGGGGGTCACGGCGAGCGAGTTCACGACGACGTTCTATCCGGGCGGGGTGTTCGCCCTGCACAACATGCTGACCTGGACCGCGCTGATCGGCACGCAGGAGGAGGCCCCGCTGGGCGGCATGCTGCCCAACCCGCGAAAGGAGCGCCGGGTGCGCCGGGCCATGGCGCACGTGCCGATCGACACCTCCGACGTGGCCGCGATCGGCAAGGAAGTGCCGTTCCTGCGCGAGGTGGCCGCGCACGCCGAGCCCGGCGACGCGTTCTGGGCCGACACCGACAACAGCGCCGCCGCCGTCAAGATGACCACTCCCACCAGCATGGTCACCGGATGGTGGGATCTGTTCCTGCCCGCGCAACTGCGCGACTTCGCCGCGTTGCGGGAGGCCGGGCGGCGCAGCCGGATCACGATCGGCCCCTGGGGGCACGACCTGGGCGCGCTGCGGGCGCAGGTGTCCGACCAGGTGTCGTGGCTGTCGGCGCATCTGCTCGGCGACAGCGCCCAGCTCCACCGCTCGCCCGTACGGCTCTACCTCCAGCGCGCCGACCGGTGGCTCGACTTCGACCGGTGGCCGCCGCCGCAGTCCACCCCCACGCCCCTCTACCTGCTGCCCCACCGCGGGCTCGGCTGGGACGCGCCGGGCGAGAGCGACCCCGACACCTTCACGTACGATCCCGCTCATCCCACCAGGTCGGTCGGCGGGCCACTCCTGTCCATGCAGGAGGCCAAGCAGCGCGACAACCGGGACATCGAGTCCCGCCCCGACGTGCTGGTCTACACGAGCGCGCCGCTCCCCCGGGACCTCGACCTGATCGGTCCCGTCTCCGCGACCGTGTACGTCCGGACCGACACCGGGTACGCCGACGTCTTCGTACGGCTCTGCGACGTCGATGCGGACGGAGTGTCGCGGAACGTCACCGACGGCATCCTCCGGCTCCCAGCGGGGAGTGAAGGGGTGGTCCAGGCCGAGATCGAGCTGCATCCGACCGGGTACCGGTTCCTGCGCGGGCACCGGCTCCGGGTGCAGGTGGCGGGCGGGGCGTTCCCTAGGTACGCCCGCAATCACGGGACCGGGGAGCCGGTGGGCCGGGCCGTACGCACTCGGACGACCCAGTTCGAGATCTTCCATGGTGCCGGACATCCGTCGTCGGTGATGTTGCCGATCCTGGGCGGTCCATAGCCTCCTTTCACGACCGGCCGAATCTCCATCCTCGGTCTCGGAACCTTCTGGCTCGGGCCGGAGTAGAGAGGTCGAGGAGAAGGGGGTTCGTTTGATGAGGTCGTCGATGGAGGGAGCTGGGGTGCTTCCGTCGCCGCTGCGCACTGGTGTGGGGGTGGTTTCGGTGGTCGTGGCTGTGGTGGCGGCGATGGGGTTGACCGGGTGCTCGGCTGGTGCTCCTGCGGGGGGATCCGCCTTGAGTCCCAGTCCCAGTCCCACTCCCAGTCTTGGTTCCGGTGCGAGCTCCGGTCCCAGCGCGAGCTCCGGTTCGAGTCTCAGCCCGGCTTCGAGTGCCAGCTCGGGGCCGGAGGCCGGGCCGAGTGGTGAGGTGGGTCCGGTCGTCACCGGGACCGGGTGTGATGGCACTCCGGTTCGCCTGGGTGAGGGGTTTCCTGAGGTGCAGGGCGTTGCCAAGGACGCTGAGTTGTGGGGGTTGCTGTTCGTGAAGGAGCCGCCGCTCTCCCATGGCGAGGAGGTCAAGATCGTGTGGCGGATGACCGGTGAAGGGCCGCTGACGGTCAAGGCCACGCTCCCCGACGGGACCGCCGCCAAGCTCGCCTGGGGGCCCGAGGAGCACGGCGGGTCGAGCTGGCGGCGGCCCGGGCAGGAGTGGGGCACCGGGCTCGTCTTCCCGAAGCGGGGCTGCTGGAAGATCGAGCTGACCCGCACGCGCGGCTCGGGACATGTGTGGCTGCCCGTCCGCTGACCGCCAAATCGGCCCGGGCACGTGTGACTGCCCGTCCGCTGACCGCCAAATCGGCCCGGGCACGTGTGGCTGCCCGTCCGTTGACCGCGAAATCGGCCGGGCACGTGTGGCTGCCCGTCCGTTGACCGCCAACGCGGGCTGGGTGCGCCGTCGCTCGTCAGTGAGCCCGGCGCACGCGGCCGGTACGTCCGAGGGGACGTGGCAGATGGGTCAGGCGCTCAGGGCGCGGTCGATGAAGGCGATCACGTCGTCCAGGACCTCGTCCTTGTTCGTCTCGTTGAAGACCTCGTGCCGGGCGCCCCGGTAGATCCGCTCGGTCAGGTCCGAGCCCCGCACGGCCTCGATGCCGCCCCGGCTGCCGGGCAGCGGGACGAGCTCGTCCTCCTCCCCGTGCACCCACAGCGTGGGCAGCGCCCCGAACGTCCCGCCCTTGGCGATCTCGGCCAGCGTCGTGGCGAACGCCTCCAGCGTCGCCCGCTTGAACGGCCCGTGCCACACCAGCGGGTCCGCGGCGTACGCCTCCCCCACCGACAGGTCGCGGGAGAGCGTGGCCGGGTCGATGGGGATGTCCGGCGGCTCCTCGAAGGCCAGCAGCGCGGGCACCACCGCCCAGTCGCCGATCACCGGCCCGGACAGCACGAGCGCGGCCAGGCCCGCGCCGTACCGCTGGGCGTAGCGGGCCGCGATCATGCCGCCCATCGAGTGGCCGATCACCACGACGGGCACGCCAGGGTGCTCGGCCCGCGCGCGCTCCTCGACGGTGTGCACGTCGGTGACCACGTCCTCGAAGTCCTCGATGAGCACCCGGTCGCCCGCCGACCTGCCATGGCCCATGTGGTCGAGGCCGAAGACGGCGGCGCCGTGCCGGACGAGCCGGTCGGCCACGTACTCGTAGCGTCCGATGTGCTCGCCGTAGCCGTGGACCAGCACGACGACGTATCGCGGCCGGTCATGGGGCCACTCGCGGACCGTGTTGAGCCCTCTGACGCCGGTGAAGGTGTGCTCTCGCGACTCGGCCATGCCTGCTCCTCGCTCACGCCTCGCTCGAAATTGCGGTGAGCGTACGCCGCGGGCCGCTGATCGTCCACCTGACCTGCCGGGGAGAAGGCCGCCGCGACGTCCGAAAACCGCTGACTTTCCGGGGGCGGCCGGTGTTGTAGAGAGTATGGACATCTACACCACGATCGAGAGCCCGTTGGGCGAGATCCTGCTGGCCGGCGACGGCTCGGTGCTGACCCGCGTGTCGTTCGACGTGGGCGTGCCGGCCGGGTGGCGGCGCGTGCCCAGCGCGTTCGCCGAGGCCGAGCGGCAGTTCGGCGAGTACTTCGCGGGTGGGCGCACCTCCTTCGAGCTGCCCTGCCTCTCGTCTGGCACCGAGTTCCAGGAGCGGGTCTGGGCCGAGGTCGCGGCGGTGCCGTACGGGACCACCACGTCCTACGGCGCGATCGCCGCGCGCATCGGCGCGCCGCGCGACCGCATCCGCGCCGTCGGGGCCGCCGTCGGCGCGAACCCGCTGCTCGTCCTGCGGCCCTGCCACCGCGTCGTCGCCGCCGATGGCGCCCTGACCGGTTACGCGGGCGGCCTCGGGCGCAAGCACGACCTGCTCACGCTCGAAGGCGTGCTCCAGCCGCAGCTCTGGAGCGTGTCATGACCGCCGAGCAGCTGAGCCTCACCACGTCGTACGTGCCGCCGGCGCCCGGAGCCGGGCCGCGGGCCGGGAAGGTGGGTGCCGCCGACTGGGCGAAGCTGGCGGAGGAGGTCGACTCCGTCGGCTGCGCGCTGACGCCGCAGGTGCTGACGGACGCGGAGTGCCGGGAGATCTCCGGTCTGTACGACCGGGCCGGGCTGTTCCGCTCCACGATCGACATGGAGCGCTACCGGTTCGGGTCCGGCCAGTACCGGTATTTCGACCGGCCCTTCCCGCCCCTCGTCCAGGACCTGCGCGCGGCGTTCTACCCGTACCTGCTGCCGATCGCCCGCGACTGGGCGGCCCGGCTCGGGCAGCCCGCGCCCTGGCCGGACGACTTCGGCGAGTGGCTCGGCATGTGCCACGAGGCCGGGCAGCGCAAGCCGACGCCCATCCTCCTGCGCTACAAGCAGAACGACTGGAACGCCCTGCATCGCGACCTCTACGGGGACCTGGTGTTCCCGTTGCAGGTCGTGATCGGGCTCGACCGGCCGGGCGAGGACTACGCGGGCGGCGAGTTCCTGCTGGTGGAGCAGCGGCCACGAGCCCAGTCGCGGGGCACGGTGACCCTGCTGCCCCAGGGACACGGGCTGATCTTCACCACGCGCGACCGGCCGGTGCGGTCCGCGCGCGGCTGGTCGGCCTCGCCCGTGCGGCACGGCGTGAGCACCGTACGATCCGGCCTGCGGCACACGCTCGGGCTGGTCTTCCACGACGCGGCATGACGTTCACGCTGATCGGCGCGGACGGCCGCCCGCACGCCGGCCCGGTGCCCGGCACGCTGGGCGGGCACCGCAAGGCCCGCCTGTACGGGCGGCTCGACTGCCCGTCGGCGCTGCGGGCCATCGCGCGCGGGGGCTACGTCCGGCACCGGGTGTTCTTCGCCGACGCCGGGACCGCGCTGGCGGCGGGCTACCGCCCGTGCGCGGTGTGCCTGCCGGAGGCGTACCGGAGCTGGCGGAGTGCGCCCACGGCCGCCGAGCTGGCGAAGGTGGTCGAGCTGCTGCACGAGCGCCGGGCGCGCGCCGTCGTGATCGGGCACGGCCGGGCTGCCGCGAACGTGGCGCAGGCGTTCGCGGCCGCCTGGCCCGGCACGGTGCTCGCGGTGGTCGGCTGGCCCGAGGAGGCGGCGTCGTGGCTGCGGCAGGCCAGGCGGTTCGCGACGGGCGAGCCGGACGCCTGGGTGGTGGCGGGGGCGCCGCTGGGGTGGGCCAGGATGAGCGAGCGGCTGCGGCTGAGCACGGACTGGGACCCGGCCCGTACGTACGGCTTCGCGTCCACCGCCCGCTCGGTCGCCCTGGCCGCGCCTGGGACACTGGAAGGCATGCGTGGAGCCGACCATGACGGAAACGGCTGGCAGATCGGCCGTAACGTGATATTTCGGGAGCCATCGTGATCCCACTACCCATGCGGGAGATCGCCCCCGGCGCGGTGCACGTGCCCGGCTGGCTGACCCTCGACGAGCAGCGCCACCTGGTGCGAGCGTGCCGCGACTGGGCCACGGGCCCGGTGCCGATCCGGCACACCGTGCTCCCCAGAGGCGGCGTCATGTCCGTGCAGACCGTCTGCGTCGGCTGGCACTGGCGCCCGTACGTCTACACGCGCGTCGCCCACGACGTCAACGACCGCCAGGTGGCCGACTTCCCCGCCTGGCTCGGCGACCTCGGCCGCCGCGCCCTGGCCTGCGCGTACGGCCGCCCCGACGACACCTACGACCCCGACACCGCGCTGATCAACTTCTACGACGGCCAGGCGAAGATGGGCATGCACCAGGACAAGGACGAGAAGTCCGACGCCCCGGTGGTGTCACTCAGCATCGGCGACACGTGCCTGTTCCGCTTCGGCAACACCGAGACGCGCGGCCGCCCGTACACCGACGTGCGGCTCGCCTCCGGCGACCTGTTCGTGTTCGGGGGGCCGTCGCGGCTCGCCTATCACGGCGTGCCGAAGGTCTATCCGGGCACCGGCGACCCCGCCAGCGGGCTCGCCTCCGGCCGGCTCAACCTGACGATGCGGGTCACTGGGCTGGGATGACGTAGTCGAACTCGTCGTCGGAGAGCGTGCGCCGCAGGGTCCGCAGCACCCTGGCCGGGTCGTCGTACGGGCCCGGCGTGTAGAAGGGCCGGCCGTCACGGCCGAACGTGATCGCCGCGTCGCCCTCCCACTTGCCCAGCACGTCGGACGCGGGCGCGAAGTCCTCGTGCGGCTCGAACCCGAGCGTGCGCGCGTAGTCGAGGGACCCGAACACCAGGTGCTGGGCCAGCTCGATCGGCGCCTCCTGCCAGCCGGCGTACTCGCCGAAGAAGTATTCGCGAAAACGCCGCAGCTCGCGGTCGTCGAGCACGTCGGGGCCGATGGCGTTCTTCACGCCGAGGCAGCGGACGTCGGCGAGGTAGCCGGCGACCGTCATCCGGTCCCAGGTGTGCCGCCGGGCGACGAGCACGCACACCATGCCCTCCATGCCCGAGCCGGGAGCCTCGTCCACCCAGCCGCGCGCGGGATCGACGCCGAGGCCCGCGCTCCAGCCGACGTTGATCCAGCACCCGACCACGTCGGGCTCGCCGTCGCCCGCGCTCTCGGCGCTCTCCGCGGCGATCGCGCGCACGAGCGGCGCGACGGCCGAGGGCGACACCTTCAGCGCGCGGGCGATCTCCTTCGGGGAGCGGCCCTGAGCCCTCAGTTCGCGTACCCGATCCTTCAGTTCCCCTGAGTCCATTCGCGCAGCCTAGCGGCAAGGGGATGCCCGGCGTGGCAGGTGGCGGCCCTCCGCCGGGCTCAGCCGGTCAGGCGGTGGGCGAGCCACGCGAGCGCGAGCGGGTAGCGGTACTCGATCCCGCCGTGACCGGCGTCGAAGAGCTCGAAATAGACCCGCTCATCCGGTACGCCGGCCGCCTCCAGCGCCCGGCGGAACGCGACGGCGCCGGCGTCCAGGAAATACTCGTCCCTGTTCCCCGCGTCCACCCAGATCGCCCGCATCGAGCGCAACGCCTCGGCGTAGCGCGGCTCGCCGGCCATCACGACGGGATCGCGGGCCAGCCAGCGCCGCCACACCTCGGGCACGACCGCGCCGGTGTCGTCGAACGGCATGTGCACCTTCCCGTCGTCGTCGGCGGAGTAGGCGGCCGCGTAGGCGTACATCTCCAGCAGCTCCAGGTCGCCCTCCTTGGTGCCGGCCAGCCGGCCGCGGAAGTCGGCCAGGAAGGCGTCGTAGGAGCCGTCGTACATGTCGCGTAGCCTGCGGGCCAGCCCGGGGAACGCGATCCGCCCGCTGACCTCGAACAACGCGTCACCGGCATGCGTGGCCAGCGCCCCGAACACGTCGGGAGCCAGCATGGCGGTCACCATGGCCCCGTAGCCGCCGCTCGACTTGCCGGTGACGGCTCGGTGGTCGCGGCCGGCGATCGTCCGGTAGTGCTCGTCCACCCAGGGGACGACCTCGTCGCGCAGGTAGGAGTGGTAGCGGCCGGTGCCCGGCGAGTCGAGGTACTGGCTGCCGCCGAGCGAGGTCCACGCGTCCACGTACACGACGATGACGGGCGGGGTGTCGCCGCCGGCGAACACGGCGTCCGCCAGCTCCGGGTAGGGCTGCCGGAAGGGCACCCGGTTCATCCACATGGCGACGTGGCCGGTGTAGCCGAGCAGCACGTAGACGGACGGGTAGCGCCGGTCGGGCTCGTCGTCGTAGCCGGGCGGCACGTAGACCATCAGCGGCCGCTCGTGCGGATCCCCCAGGGGGTTGCCGCGCAGCAGGGCGCTGTCGATGACGTGGTGCTCCAGGCGACCGGCCAGCTCGGCGGACCAGGGCAGCATGCAGGCTCCTTCGTGAGATGACGTGCGGATTCAGCCGACGGACGAGGTCACCGTGTCCACGCCCGCCTGGGTGACGGCGCGCCCCGAGACCAGGACGAGGGCGAGGTTGCGCAGGTCGGCGATGCGGTCGAGCGGGTCGCCTTCGACCGCGATCAGGTCGGCCCGCTTGCCCGCCTCCAGGCTGCCCGTGACCGCGCCGACCCCGCACGCGTCGGCGGCCCGCACGGTGGCCATCTCGATGATCTCCGCGTTGGCGAACCCCGCCTGCGCGAAGGTCTCCAGCCCGCCGACATAGCCGTCCGTACGGTTCTCGACGCCGGCGACCGCGAACCCGGCGTCGGTCCCCGCGATGAGCCGGACCCCCGCGTCCCGCATGGCCGCGACCGTGCGCAGCCAGTCGTCGATCATCTCGGGCCCGAACACGTCGCGCGAGCGCCAGAGCACCCCGTGCACCGTCGGGCACACGTAGGTGCCGCCGGCCGCGACCAGGTCGGCGACCTTGGCGTCGTAGCGGTGGCCCGCCGGGGTGAAGAACGTGCAGTGCTCTATGGTGGTGACCCCGGCCTCGACGGCGCTCTGGATGGACGCGGCCGCGTGCGCGTGGGCGGCCACGCCCTTGCCGCGCGTCGCCGCCTCCTCCACGACCACGCGCAGGTGCCCGGTGGTGTACTGGGGCACCCAGCTCGGCGGGGCGCCGGGGGTCATCTGGCCGCCCGAGGCCATCACCTTCAGGCAGTCGGCTCCGGCCCGCAGGTTCTCCCTGGCCACGCGGCGGATCGCGGGCTCGTCGTCGGCCTCGCCGCCCATGTACCAGCAGTGGCCGCCGGTGATGGTGATGGGCCTGGTGGCGGCCAGGAGGTGCGGCCCGACGGCCAGGCCATCCTCGATCGCGTCGCGCAGGGCCAGGTCGAGGAAGCCGCGCGCGCCGAGGTCGCGGGCGGTGGTGACGCCCGCCGAGACGAGCTTGCGCGCGTTCTCGGCCATCCGCAGCAGCAGGTGGTGGTCGCTCTCCCTGCTGCGCCGCGTCACCGGATCGACCTTGTCGTCGAACCCCAGGTGCACGTGCGCGTCGATCATCCCGGGCAGCAGCGTGTGGCCGGGCAGCTCGACGATCTCCGGGGCCTCCCCCGCGCTGCCGCGCGGCCCGACCGAGACGATCTTGTCGCCGTCGATGAGCACCTCGCCGTCCGCGACGACCTCTCCGGGGCGTCCCGTGAGCACTTTTGCGGCGCGGATGATCCTCATGGCGTCCACACTGTCACGCGTCTTAAGGCCACGAGAAGGGGATCGTAAGCCCGGCCCGGCACCTTGGTGTCATCGACGACGATCGCGAAGGACGAAGCGATGACCCAGACCGCCGAGTACGGCATCACCCGCGTCTTCAACGCCCCCCGTGAGCTGGTGTGGGCCTCCTGGACCGAGCCCGAGCGCTTCTCCCGCTGGTTCGGGCCCGCCTCGCTGGCCACGCCGGTGGGCCGGATCACCCTGGACGCCCGGCCGGGCGGGATCTGGCGGGCCTCGCTGCTGGGCGACGAGGGGTTCGAGGTGACGCTCGACGGCACGTACCGGGAGGTGGAGGCGCCGGGGCGGCTGGTGTTCACCACCGGAGACCCGGACCGGCCCGGCGACGCGCCCGCGTCCGTGGTGACGATCCAGCTCGTGGAGGCGGACGGGAAGACCGAGATGCGCTTCCACCAGTACGGCGTCAACACCGACCAGGAGCATGCCGAGCAGGCCAGGTCGGGCTGGGCCGAGTTCTTCGACCGCCTGGCCGCGCAGGTCGAGTAAGGCCCCCGATCGAGAGCCCCAGGTCGTTGCAGCAGGTCAGCGCAACAGGCCAGCGCAGCAGGTCAGCGCAGTAGGTCAGCGCAGTAGGTCCTGGGTCTCGTCGAGCTTGCGGGCGGCGCCTTCCTCGTACGCCGCCGCGAATGCCTCCTGCCCGAGCGCGTCGCGCACCCGGACCGTGACGCGCTCGATCTCCTCCCGCTCCGACGGCCCCGCAGGAGTCTGATGGTGGTCCCTGGCCGCGGCCGCCAGCCCCAGCAGCCTGGCGGCCTGCTCGGTCGGGCCGGAGGCCGACGCCGCGCCCTCCACCGCGCCCGCCATCGTCCTCGGGTCGCCGACCTTCCGCCCTCCGGCCAGCGCCTCCATGTGCAGGTCCAGGGCCGTGGCCGGATCGCCGCGCAGCTCGGTGAGGTGGCCGAGCTCGATGAGCGTGGACGGCACGTGCATGAGGGGGTCCACGTCGGGGCCGCGCGGCACGCCTTCGAGCAGGTGACGCAGGTGCGTCTCCGCCAGGTCCAGGCGTCCCGCCCGGCGCGCGGCGAAGGCCAGGCCCATCTCGGCCATGGTCTCGCCCTCCTTGTAGCCCTGGCCGCGGGCCAGCTTCATGGCGCGGTCGCAGAGCTCCATGGCGCGGTCGTACTCGCAGCTTTGCATCGCGACCCAGCCCAGCCAGGCGGTCCGCGTGGCCACCTCGGACCAGAGCCCGAGGTCCTCGGCCATCCGCAGCCCCTCGCCGAACAGCCGCCTGGCCTGCTCCCCGTCGTCCCGCATCTCGGCCAGCCCGCCCAGCCACTCGGTGGCCTGCAGCAGCCCCCAGCGGTCGCCGAGCTCGGTGAACAGGCGGGCGCTCTCCCCGCCGATCCGCTCCAGCGCGTCGTTGTCGCGCTGCGTGAACGCGTCCCTGGCCTGCCTGCTGAGCGCGGCGGCGATGCCCCATCGGTCGCCGACCGCCCGGAACGTGGCCAGGGCCTTGCTCACCAGCTCCTGGCCGGTCGGCATGTTGTGGATGTGCATGCTGATGAACAGCTCGGCCCTGGCCCGCTCGCCGGGATCGACGAGCGCCTCCAGCGCCGGCCGCCAGTCGATCTGCTCGCCCACCAGGAGCGTGAACCCGGCCTGCCAGGCCGCCGCCCTGGCCTGGCTCGGCGTCACCGCTCCCCCTGCTCCCCCGGCCTCCGGGGCGATCGACAGCGCCGCCGCCAGGGAGCGCCGGCCCTCGGCCAGCCGGGCGCGCAGGACCCAGTACCAGGCCAGCGCGTTCACCAGGCGGGCCGCTTCGTTGCCGGCCTCCTGGGCGACCGCGGTGTCCAGGGCCGCCCGCATGTTGGCGGCCTCGGCGTCCAGGCGCAGCAGCCATTCCCGCTGCCCGTGCCCGTACAGCTCGGGCTCGGCCGCCTCGGCCAGCGCCAGGTAGTGGCGAAGGTGCGCGAGACGTACCCGATCGAGCTCGTCCGCGTCGGCCAGCCGGGCCAGGCAGTACTCCGACACCGATTCGAGCAGCCGGTACCTGACGCCCGCCGGGGCGTCGGTCACGACCACGAGCGACCGGTCGATTAGGCGGGCCAGCAGGTCCAGCACGTCGAGCCCCGCCTCCGCGCAGACGCCTTCGGCGGACTCCAGCGTGCAGCCGTCGGCGTGCACGGCCAGGCGGCGCAGCACGAGACGTTCCTCGTCGGACAGCAGGTCCCAGCTCCAGTCGATCACCGCGGTCAGCGTCTGCTGGCGGGCGTGGGCGCCCCGCTGCCCGGAGGCCAGCAGCCGGAACCGGTCGTCCAGCCGGCTCACCACGCCGTGCACGCCGAGCGCCCGCACCCGGGTCGCGGCCAGCTCCAGCGCCAGCGGGATGCCGTCGAGCCGCCGGCAGAGCTGCGCGATCGCCTGCGCGTTGCCCGAGTCGAGCGTGAAGCCGCGGACGGAGGCGGCGGCGCGGATCACGAACAGCCGGACCGCGTCGGATCGGGCCATCGTCGCCAGGTCGGCCGCTGCGGGCACGTCGAGCGGGGGCACGCTCCACAGCACCTCGCCGTCCACGGCCAGCGGCTCCCTGCTGGTGGCCAGGATCCGCAGGCCGGGGCAGGCCCGCAGGAGCAGCTCGACCAGCTCGGCGACCTGCTCTACGACGTGCTCGCAGTTGTCCAGCACCAGCAGCATCCGCCGGGCCTTGATCGCGGCGGCGAGCTGCCCGGCCGCGTCGCCCGAGCCGGCGTCCTCCCTGATGTCCAGGGCCGCCATCGTGGCCTCGACCGGGGTGCGGGACGCCTGGTCCAGCGCGACCAGCCAGGCGCCGTCGGCGAAGTCGGCCACCAGCCGGTTGGCCGCCTCCAGCGCCAGCCGGGTCTTGCCGACCCCGCCGCTGCCGGTGAGCGTCACCAGCCGCTCCTCCCCGGCCAGCGCGCACACCTCGGCGAGCGCCTCGTCCCGGCCGATCAGCTTGCTGACGGGGGTGGGCAGGTTCGTCACCGGCCGCTCAGCGGGCACGCTCAGCGCCGGGTCCTGACCGAGAATCGCCTGGTGGAGCGCGACCAGCTCGGGCCCGGGATCGAGCCCGAGCTCGTCGGCCAGCCGCTCGCGCAGCTCGCCGTAACCGGCCAGGGCCTCGCTCTGCCGCCCCGCGCGGTAAAGAGCCCGCATGTGTACGGCGCGCAGCCGCTCCCTGAGCGGATGCCGGGCCACCAGGTCGCCCAGCTCGCCGACGAGCAGCCCGTGCTCACCCAGCTCCAGCCGCGCCTCGGCCTGCTGCTCCAGCGCCGACAGCCGCTGCTCCTCGAGCCGGACCACGGCCGACCTGGTGTACTCCTCGTCCGCGAAGTCGGCGAACGCCGGCCCCCGCCACAGGGCCAGCGCGTCGGCCAGCAGCCCCGCCCTGGCCCTGGGGCTGTCGGCGGCCTCGGCCTTCGACAGCAGGCCGGCGAACCTGACCGCGTCCACCGCGCCCTCGTCCGAGCGCAGCAGGTAGCCGGGGGCGCGGGAGACGACCAGGTTCTTGGCGCCGGGTTCGGCGTCTTCGAGCGCCTTGCGCAGCTGCGAGACGCGGACCTGGAGCGCGCCCGCCGGGTTGGCCGGCGGATCCTCGCCCCACAGGTCGTCCACCAGCCGGTCCACGGACACCGGATGGCCCTCGTGGACGAGCAGGTCAACGAGGAGCGCCCGTACTTTGAGACCGGGAACGGTCACGGTCTCCCCGGCGTCCGTCCATACGGCCAGCGGCCCCAGCACCCCAAAACGCATGCTGGTCACCCTATGTGCGGCTATTGCTCGGGAAAAGCGCATATCGCGCTCAGGAAGGCGGGGCCTTCCTGGCCGAGCCGCGGTAGAGGTCGGCGTCGTAGCGGCGCTCGTTGTCGTCGAGCTTGGCCCTCGCCGCCTCCATCAGGTCCACGCCCAGCACGTCGGCCAGCCGTACCAGGTAGAGCGTCACATCCCCCAGCTCGGTGCGCATCCGGGCGAGCGCGTCGGGCTCCGGGCTCGCGGACTGCTCGGCGGTGAGCCACTGGAACTCCGCCACCAGCTCCCCCACCTCACCCGCGAGCGCCATCGCCAGGTTCTTCGGCGTGTGGAACTGCTCCCACTCCCGCACCCGGGCGAACTCCCGCAGGCGGGCGGCAAGGTGCTCCAACTCCGTCGTCACGTCACAGGACCCTACCGATCCGTGGCTGTATGTTGCTGAAGGTGAATGGGGTCGAGTTGTTCCTGCTGGGCCGGACACTGATGAAGATCGGCGAGGAGGCGATGCCGGCCGAGGGCATCGGCGAGCACTCCACGAGTGTGCGCACGGTCCTGATCGTGGTGAGTGACCTGCGCGGCCACCCCGGCACCACCGTGGGCGAGATCGCCGCCCGTACCGGCCTGCCGCAGAGCGCCGTGTCCGCCTCCATCTCGCGGCTGCGCTCGGTCGACGCGGTGATCACCGAGACCGATCCCCGGGACCGGCGCCGGACGATCATCCGGGAGGCGCCCGAGGTCTCCGAGCGCGTGACGCAGGTCAGGGACACGCCCATCGACGCCGCGCTGGCCGCCGCGCTGGGCACCGAGGACCCCGACCGCGTGAGCGAGACGGTGACGGTCCTGGAGGAGCTGGCGGCGCGGCTGATCCCGGGGCTGCGGGCTTAATCCATCAAACTTGATACATCAAAAATGATGGGTTATGATGTTCGCCATGACCTCAGACTTTCTGACCGTGCCGGGCGGCCGCATCTACTACGAGATCCGCGGGACGGGCCCGCTCCTCCTGATCTCACAGAGCGGCGAGGGCGACGCCGGTCGCAGCGTGGACCTGGTGGACCGGCTCCAGGACGCCTACACGGTGATCACCTACGACCGGCGCGGGCTCAGCCGCAGCACCATCGACGACCCCGATGCGGGCGTGAGCGTGCGGCAGCACGCCGACGACGTGCACCGGCTCCTGGCCCACCTCACCGACCAGCCCGTGCTCATGCTCGGCCAGAGCCTGGGCGCCTCCATCGGGCTCCACCTCGCCGTCGAGCACCCCGGGCAGCTCAGCCTGCTCATCGCCCACGAGCCCGTCTCACCCTGGCTGCTGCCCGCGGCCGAGCGCGACCGGCACCGCGCGGAGCTGGCCGAGCTGCGCGCCCTCTACCTCGACGAGGGCCTGGCCGCCGCGTTCGAGGAGGTGCCACGCGTGCTCGGCATCACCAAGGACGCCGAGCCCGGCCTGACGCCGCAGCCCATGGACGCCCGGCGGCGGGCGAACTTCGACTTCTTCCTCAGGCACGACTTCACCGCCGTCATCGAGGACGAGCTCGACTTCCCGGGATGCCCGGCGCCGATCCTGCCCGCGGCCGGGCTGACCACGCCGCACTCGGTCTTCGACCACAAGTGCGCCGTCGCGCTGGCCGAGCTGCTCGGCACCGAGCTGGTGCGTCTGCCGGGCGGCCACAACGGCAACACCAGCCATCCCCGCGCCTACGCCGCTCGCCTCCGAGAGGTCCTCGGGGCCACCGCCGGCGCCCGCTGACACCTCGCCCCTACTGCGTGGCGACCTTGAGCAGCGCGCGCAACCGCTCCACCAGCTCCAGGTCACCGGCGAAACTCAGCGCCGCGCCGTCCGCCCGGCCCCACAGCCACAGGAACACCTCCTGAGGCGTCCCCGAGATCGACGCCGCGGCCGAGCCCGGCTCCCCGCGGGTGATCTCGACCCCGGACGCCCGCGTACGCACCAGCCGGCGCTCCGCTCCCGTCTCGATCGACACCGCGCGGCCGTCCGAACTCGTGAGGAGCTCGCCGAACTCCTCGGGCCACTTGCTGACGGAGTAGGCGAAGTGCACCACGAGCAGCTCGTCGATGCCGTCCACAGCCAGATCGTCGGGGATCGGAGCGATGGTCTCACCGGCCGCCAGCTCGGCGTCCACCCGGTGCACCACCGTCTCCTGCGCCATCCGGCGGATCCAGAAGCCGACCGTCTGGTCGGGGTCGTACCAGGTGAGGCTCTTGTCCTGCGGCGCGCGTGCGGCGAACTCGCCGCGCAGCTCGGCGGCGCCCCGGTCGAGGTAGGCGGCGGGCCCGGCCGGATCGGGCGCCGGCGGCCACGGGTCGGGCCAGACGCCCTTGCGCATCATCTCGACTTTGTGCAGGTAGACCTCGCCGACGTGCAGGAGGAGGTCGGCGGCCGTCCAGCCGGGACAGCTCGGCACGGCCGCACCCAGGTCGCGGGCCCCGGTCTCGCGCAGCCGCGCGACGTCCAGCTCGAACAGCTCCAGGTATCGATCCCACTCCATGCCGCACCCTTCCCTTTCCCGTCATCCGGGTCATCTGGGGCATCCGGCGGCCCCGGCCGCCCAGCATCCTGTCACAAATAGCGCAGGTGTTCGAGACCGTATCGCTCCTTCCCCCCGACAACCTGGAGAACCTGTACGCTTCCGCGCGTGTCCGAATTATCGGTGCCCGGCTACGAGATCAAGGGCGTGCTCGGCCAGGGCGGCTTCGGCGTCGTCTACCTGGCCCTGCAGACGGCCGTGGGTCGCGAGGTCGCGCTCAAGGTCGACAACCGGGTCCTGCTGTCCGATCGCGACAGGCGCCGGTTCATGCGCGAGGTCACGGCGGCCGGCGCGTTGTCGGGCCATCCGCACGTGGTCCCCGTCTACGACGCGGGCCTGCTGCCGGACGGCCGCCCGTACATGGTGCTCGAACTGTGCCCCGGCGGCTCGCTGTCCGGCCGGATCCTCTCCCCCGCCGAGGCCCGCGACGTCGGCGTGCGCATCGCCGACGCACTGGCCGCCGCGCACGCGCAGGGCGTGCTGCACAGGGACGTGAAGCCGGGCAACCTCCTGCTGAACCGCTACGGCCAAGTGGCGCTGTCGGACTTCGGCCTGGCCACCATGCCCGCGACGGGCCCGGAGGCCTCCGTCACGCGCGAGTCGCTGACCCCTTCCTACGCGCCGCCCGAGGCGTTCGAGCTGGCCGAGCCGACCCCGGCCGGTGACGTGTACGCGCTGGCGGGCACCGTCTACGCCCTGCTCTCCGGCCGGCCGCCGCGCTTCCCGGCGAGCGGCGTACCGAATCTGGCGATGATCCTCGCCCTGCACCGCCTGCCCGTCCCGGACATCCCCGGGGTGCCGCCGGAGCTGACCGCCGTGCTGCGCCAGGCGCTGGCCGGCGACCTGCGCGTCCGTACGCCCAGCGCGGAAGCCTTCCGCAACGCCCTGGCCGCGGTCCCTCTCGCCACTTCCCCGCCGCCGATCTCCCTGTCCGCGGCGCCGCCGCCGAGCCCGCATTCGGACACCAGGCCGCCCGCCCGCCACGGCCAGTCGAAGGCCCTGGTCTCCATCGCCGCCGCCGTGGCCCTGGTGATCTCGATCGGCGTTGGCGTGATCGTGTACTCCTATCTCACGCGCGAGCCGGACTCCCAGCACGCGGCCCTCGGCGGCACCACGTCCACCACCAGCCCCGGGACCGCGACGAAGAAGACGCCGTTCACCGGCCTGGACACCTACACGCAGGACTGCCCGGCCGCCAAGGTGCGCGGGGCGGGCGCGGCGTGCGTCCGCGAGTCGGAGTGCTGGGGCGGCCTGGTCATCATCGCGGGCGACACCAAGGCCAGGCGGGTCGGCTGCGAGGAGACGCATTCGTGGGAGACGTTCGCGGTCGCCGCGATCCCCGCCGACGCCGACACCTACGTCCAGCAGGACCTCGCCAAGCATCCGACGGTGAAGCGGACCTGCAGCCGTGCGGTGCTGCTGGCCACCAGGACCGGCACGGCCAAGACCCTCGGCAGCGCCGGCTGGGACGTGGACGTCATGCCGCCGTCCCAGGCCCAGTTCGAGAACGGCGTGCGCTTCTACCGCTGCATCGGCGGCCGGACCGGGCAGGAGCCGCGCAAGTCCTTCTTCCACTGATGATGAGCTCCCACCGGGAGCGGGCCCTCACAAGGCGTACGGGCCGTATCGGCCCCAGGCGACGGCCGCCGCCGCGGCGAACAGGACGGCGTTCACCACGATCGCCGCCGGCTCCTTGCGCCGCAGGTGCGTCACAGCCGCCAGCACCATGATCAGTGCCAGGCCGGTACCCGCCAGAGGTGTCAGGACAGGGGCGACACCGGTGGCGGCAGGCAGGACGAGCCCGAGCGCGGCGAGCAGTTCGGCGAGCCCGATGAAGCGGACGGTGCCGGCGGAAAAGTCGGCCGTCCACGGCAGCATGGGTTCGAGCTTCTCCTTGGCTCGGATGCACTTCAACGTCCCCAGCCCGGCGAACACCGCCGCCAGCACCACCTGCAGGATCCACAACAAGACGTTCATGATTCGGCGACTCCTCTTCTCAGGGTGCTAATAGCGGCCGAGGGTGCCGCGGCGTTTGGCGAGGTGTTCGAGCCGGCCGAACACCATCACCCCGGCCGCCACGATGATCAGCGGCTGGAGGAGCAGCCAGCCGAGCCCCCAGCCGGTCGGGAGCGCGGCCAGGGAGTGGCCGCCGAGCAGGATGTCGCGCATGGCCTCGACACCCGGCGCGACCGGGACCAGCAGCCGGCTGACGAAGGCCACCGGGTCCGGCATGGCGGCCAGGGGCACCAGGGTGCCGCCGGCGATGGCGTACACGGCCACCGACACCTGCGTGATGATCTCGATGCGCTTGAACACCAGGGTCAGCCCGCACAGGACCAGGGCCAGCCCGCAGGTGCCCAGCACGATCGCGGTCATCGGCACGAGCACCTGCGCGTCGAAGGGCAGCGCGCCGCCCTGCGACACGATGGCGACGGCGCCGGTGACCAGGACGGCCAGCGCGGTGGGCAGGGCCGCGACCACGGCGGCGACCTGCCGGCCGAGGATGAGCGCGGCCGAGGGCAGCGGGGTGAGGTAGGTCTGCTCCAGCACGCCGGACTGGATGTCGCCCAGATAGCTCCAGAACACCCGGTTCACCTGCTCGTGGATGAAGGTCAGCGCCACCATGCCGAGCAGGATCGGCAGCAGGAGCTCGGGCCGGAGCTGCCCGCGTCCCATGAACAGCACGATCAGCAGGTAGAACAGCGGGAACGTGATCATCTGCAGCAGCGCTTCCCGCCACCCGGCGACGAAGCCGAGCAGGCCCTTGCGGACCTCCGCGGCGAAGCCCGAGACGAAGGTCATGACGACACCTCCATGGCCAGGCGATGGTTGCGGACGAACAGCGCCCCACCGGCGGCGGCGAGCACGACGATGTGGGCGATCAGCCAGGGCAGCGTGCCGCCGGCCCAGACCTCGCCCAGGGACCGGCCGCCGAATAGCGTCTGGCCGACCGCCTCGATGCCCAGGGTCGTGGGCAGCAGCCGGGCCAGGGCGGCCAGCCAGTCCGGATAGAACGACAGCGGCAGGAACGCCCCGTTGAGCAGCAGCACCAGGGAGGTGAACAGCGCCTGCAGGGCGCCGATCATCGGGGCCCGCAGGGCGAGGGCGGCCAGCAGGAACGTGAAGGCCAGCGCGTCGGCCCCCAGCAGCAGGGCGGGCACGACCGCCGCCCAGTCCAGCGGGATCGTGATCCCGGCCACCGCCATCGGGACCAGGGCGGCCACGGCGGCCACCACCAGCCCGAACACCGACGCGGTGATCAGCCGGCCGAGCATCGGCAGCCAGATCGGCGCCGGCGTCATCTGCGCCTGCGCGAAGGTGCCCGCGCGCAGCTCCTCGACGAGGTCGGCCACCATCACCAGCGCGGCGTACTGCAGGAACCAGTAGCCGCCGATCGCGACCAGGGTCTGCGGCAGCAGGTCGGCCCGCAGCTGCCCCTGCCCCATCACGAACTGCAGGCCGAGGTACATCGTGGTGCTGATCAGCAGCGTGATGACGTGGCCGAGCGGGTGGGCCAGCTGGACGCGCAGGCCCTTGCCGATCTCCGCGCCCAGGACGTCAAGCATGGGACGGCTCGTTCACCAGGGCGAGGAAGACGTCCTCCAGGTCGGGCTGGACCTGGGTGAGCGACTCCATGACGGCTCCGTGGGCGCGCAGGCGCTCGACCACGTCGTACACCTCGATGGGATCGCGCACCCTGACGCTGATCGTGCTCACGCCCTCGCTGGTCACGGCGTCGAACCCGGGCGGCGCGGCTCCCTCGACGCGGATCTCGTACCTGTCCCGCTCGCGGAAGCTCGCCAGCAGGTCGCGCGTGGGCAGGTCGGACACCAGCCGCCCCTGGCGCATGACCGCCACCCGGTCGCACAGCTCCTGGACCACGTCGAGCTGGTGGGTGGTGAGCAGGATGGTCGTGCCCAGCTCGCGGGCCAGCTCGGCGATCCATCTCTTGACCGTGTGGGTGGCCTCGACGTCCAGGCCCAGCGTCGGCTCGTCCAGCAGCACGATCGGCGGCCCGGCGATGAGCGCGGCGGCGATCGCGACCTTCTGCTGCATGCCGCGCGAGAAGCCGCCGACCTTGTCGTCCCTGCGCTCCCACAGGCCCAGCTCGGTCAGCAGATCGCCGGCCCGCTCCTTGATCCGGGCCTTGCGCATGCCTTTGAGCCGGCCGAAGTACATCAGGTTCTGCCAGGCCGACAGGCTCCAGTAGACGTTGCGCGAGCCCTCCAGCACGGCGCCGAACTGCGCCATGGCGGCCGAGCGCCGGCGTACGACGTCGTGGCCGCCCAGCCGTACCCGGCCCGAGGTGGGGGTCAGCAGGCCGGCCATCATCTTGATGGTGGTGGTCTTGCCGGCGCCGTTCGGCCCGAGGAAGCCGAACACCGATCCGGCGGGCACGCGCAGCGACACCTGGTCGACCGCGGGGGTCTGTGCCGAGCCGTACACCTTGGTCAACGCGTCGATCTCGATCACGTCGTCCTCCCGATCCGGAAGCTTGCGGCCCCAGGGTCCCGGGGCCGGTGAGGGTGGTCAGTGCTCGTCGAGGATCTCGATGTCGTCCACCCCGGCCTCGCGGGTCAGCGCGAAGGCCGCGGCGGCTTCGGCGCTGCCGGGTACGGCCTGACGGGCGGCCTGGAGGCTGGCGGCGGAGTCCCAGCGCCAGACGCCGGCCCAGGTCTCGTCGCTGATCCGGCCCAGGCGCGCCTCGATGAGCCCGGGCGACGTCTTCCTGATCGCGGCGACCAGTGCGGCGTGCCGCGCCCTGAGCTGCTCGGCGTCGGCCGGATCGATCTGGAAGCGGGTGACGGTGATGACGGACATTGCTGTACCTGCTCTCTAGAGTTGGCTTCTAGTGACTGAATCTAGAGATAGACTCTAGCCATGAGCGATGTCAAGCGGCCGAGCAAGCGGACCCAGAAGGCACAGGAGACGCGCCGGCGCATTCTGCAGGCGGCTTTGGAGCTGTTCGTCGGGGACGGCTACGGCGCGACGAACCTCCAGGACGTCGCCGACCGGGCCGGGGTCGCGGTGCAGACGATCTACTTCGTCTTCGGCAACAAACGCGCCCTGCTGAAGGAACTGGTCGATGTCACGATCGCCGGCGACGACGCGCCGGTGGCCACGATGGAGCGGCCGTGGTACACCGGGGCGCTGGCCGCCGAGACGGCGGATGACATGCTGCGCGCCTACGTCACCGGCGCGACGGCGGTGCTGGAGCGGGTCGCGCCGATCGGGAAGATGCTGGAGGCGGCGGCCGCGAGCGACCCGGAGGTCTCCGCCCTGTGGTCGTTCGACGTCAACCCGCGCTACGTCGTCCAGCGGCACGCGGCCGAGGCGCTGGCCGGCAAGCCGGGAGCGCGGGCGGGCCTGGCGGTGGATGAGGCCGCCGACGTGCTGTTCGGGCTGCTCAGCCCGGAGCTGTACCTGCTGTTCGTCCACGAGCGCGGCTGGTCGCGCGAACGATGGGAGCAGTGGGCCCGGGCGACCCTGCACGCCCAGCTCTGCCAGACCTGATCCCGGCCGGGCGGCGGGGTCTCCGGGCGAGAGCGGCTACTCGTGCCTGGCCGTGCTGTCGCGGACGATCAGCTCCGTGGCCAGCTCGACGCGCTTGGTGTCCGGCACCTCGCCCCGCCCCATCCCGAGCACCGTCCGGGTGGCCAGGGCGGCCATCTCCTGCAACGGCTGGCGCACGGTGGTCAGCGGCGGCCACGCGGACTTCGACAGCGGCAGGTCGTCGAAGCCCACCACGCTCAGGTCCTCCGGCACCCGCAGCCCGCGCTGCCTGGCCGCCTCGAAGACGCCGAACGCCTGCAGGTCGCTCCCCGCGAAGATGGCCGTCGGCGGGTCGTCCAGCGAGAGCAGCGCGTGCCCCTGGTCGTGCCCCGAGTCGACCAGGAACGTTCCGCGCCGGATCAGCTCGGGCGCCAGCGGCACCCCCGCCGTCTCCAGCGCCGCGCGGTAACCGTCTATCCGCGCCTGGCTGCACAGCATGTCGGCCGGACCGCTGATCATGCCGATCCGCCGGTGACCCAGCTCCAGCAGGTGCCGGGTCGCGGCCAGGCCGCCGTTCCAGTTGGTCGCCCCCACCGAGACCACCCCGGGCGCGGGCTCGCCTTCCGGGTCCACCACCGCGAACGGCAGCGACCGGGCGCTGAGCTGGGCCTGGATGCCGGTCGACAGGCGTGAGGCCACTATCACCACACCGTCGGTCCTGCGCGCGGCCAGCCGTTCGAGCCAGTCGCGGCCGGGGCCCGCGTGGGTGTGCAGCACGGAGATCACCACGCTCGCCCCCGCCTCGTGGGCCGCGCTCTCCGCCCCGCGCACGATCTCCATGGCCCAGGGCGACTCGATCTCGGCGAACACCAGGTCCACCAGACCCGCCGGGGTGTCGTCCTGGCTGATGCGCCGCTGGTAGCCGTGCTCCTGCAGCAGCCGTTCGACCCGGTGACGGGTCGCCGGAGCGACCTCCGGACGTCCGTTGATGACCTTGGAGACCGTCGGAATGGAGACTCCCGCCTCCTCCGCGATCAGTGCGATCGTGACCCGCCTCTTCGCTGACACAAATCGGGAGTGTATCCGAAAGTTTCGGTTTGGGATCGCTCCCACCCGAGGTGTTGACGCTTTACCTGCCGTTTACCTACGATCCAGGCAACGAAATTATCGGGGGGTTCACGAAACTTTCGCCTGCAAAGAAGGGACCCCTATGAAACGCAGTCTTGTGTTGATCGCGACGGCCGTCCTGGTGGCCGGCTGTGGCGGTGGCGGCGGCGGGACCACGACCCCCGCGCAGAGCGGCTCCGGCGCCGCCAAGGTCACGCTCGAGTGGTGGCACCTGTCGACCGCCGAGCCGCTCAAGTCCCTCTGGGCCCAGCGTGCGAAGGAGTTCGAGGCCAAGAACCCCAACGTCACCATCAAGGCCACGGTCCTGGAGAACGACGCCTACAAGGCCAAGCTCACCACCATCACCCAGTCCGGCAAGGCTCCCGACCTGTTCGCCACCTGGGGCGGCGGCGTGCTGAAACAGCAGATCGACGCCGGCCTGGTCAAGGACATCTCCGCCGATGTCGCCTCGGTGCTGCCCACCTTCACGCCGGCGGCACTGAGCGCGTACCAGCTCGACGGCAAGACGTACGGGCTCCCGACCGACATCGGTCTCGTCGGTTTCTGGTACAACAAGAAACTTTTCGAAAAAGCCGGCATCACGGCACCGCCTGCGACGTGGTCCGAGTTCCTGGAGAACGTCAAGAAACTCAAGGCGGCGGGTGTCACCCCGATCGCCCTGGCCGGCAAGGAGAAGTGGCCAGGACACTACTACTGGGCCTATCTGGCAATGCGGATCGCCGGCCTGGACGCGCTCAAGCAGGCGGCCGCCGACCACGACTTCACCAAGCCCGACTTCGTGACCGCGGGCCAGCAGGTCAAGGCGCTGGCCGACCTCCAGCCGTTCCAGAAGGGCTTCCTGGGCGCCGCCTACTCCACCCCTGACGGCCAGTCCGCCACCGTGAGCAACGGCAAGGCGGCCATGGAGCTGATGGGCCAGTGGGCGCCGAGCGTGCAGAAGGACTCGGGCAAGGGCCTCGGCGACGACCTCGGCTTCTTCCCGTTCCCGGCCGTCGAGGGCGGCAAGGGCTCGGCGGGCGACGCGTTCGGCGGCGGCGGCGGGCTGGCCGTCGGCGCGGACGCGCCGAAGGAGGCCATCGACTTCGTGAAGTTCATGACCGAGATGGGCAACCACTCCAAGGCCGTCGAGGCCGGTGGCGTGCTGCCGGTGCTCAAGGGCGAGGAGAGCGCGGTCAAGGACGCCAACCTCAAGCAGGTGGCGACCCAGCTGGCCAACGCCAGCGGCTACCAGCTCTATCTGGACCAGGCCTACCCGCCCGCCGTCGGCCAGCAGGTCAACGACAGCGTGGCGGAGCTGATCGCCGGCACGAAGACGCCGGAAGAGGTCGGCCAGGCCATCACAGAAGTGGCCAAGAACGAAGGATGACGACCTTGACGAAAGGGCCGGAGGCGCTCAGGCTTCCGGCCCCCGCCCCTGCCGCCAGGCGCCGCCGCCGCTGGGTGACCATCGCCCTGTTCCTGCTGCCCGCCATGGTGCTCTTCCTCCTGCTCGTCGTGGCCCCGATGCTGGTGGCCATCTATTCGAGCGTGTTCAGGTGGAACGGCTTCGGCGGCCTGCCGACCAACTTCATCGGGACGGACAACTTCACCCGGCTGTTCAGCAGCGACATCTTCGCCAAGGACCTGGGGCACCTGGTCTTCCTGGTGCTGCTGTCGATCGTGATCCAGCTCCCGTTCTCGCTGGCCATCGCCATGCTGCTGAACCAGCGCGTACGCGGGCGGGCGCTCTACCGGGTGGTGTTCTTCGCGCCGTACGTGCTCTCCGAGGTGATCACCGGGGTGCTGTTCTCGCTGATCCTCGCGCCTGACGCGGGCATGGCGAACCAGCTGCTGTCGGTGTTCGGGCTCGAATCGGAGTGGCTGGCCGATCCCGCGACCGTGATGCCCTCGCTCTTCCTGGTCATGACCTGGAAGTACTTCGGCTTCCACATGATGATCTATCTCGCCGGGCGGCAGAACATCCCGAACGAGCTGATCGAGGCCGCCCAGATCGACGGCGCCACGGCCTGGAAGACGTTCTGGCACATCACGCTGCCGCTGCTCGGCCCGACGATCCGGATCAGCGTGTTCCTGTCCGTCATCTACACCATCCAGCTCTTCGACCTGATCTGGATCCTCACCGGCGGCGGCCCGTCGCACTCCTCCGAGACCATGGCCGTCACCATGATGGACTGGGGCTTCAAACGCTCCCAGGTCGGCTACGCCAGCGCGATCAGCGTCGTGATGTTCGTGCTCAGCCTCGTCTTCGCCCTCGTCTACCAGCGGCTCGTCATGCGCCGCGACCTTGAGGGCGCGACCACGTCCATGGGAGCACGCCAATGAGCCGGAGGAAGACGCCTGCCGCGCGGCGTAACACGCTGCCCCTGCACCTGATCGCGTGGATCGTCGGCGCGTTCATCCTCATTCCGGTGATCTACGCGTTCCTGGGCGGGTTCAAGGAGAACAGCGAGCTGTCCAGCAACCCATTCGGCCTGCCGGAGACGTGGGTGACCGCCAACTACACCGACGTTCTGGGCTCGGGCTCGTTCTGGTTGCAGCTCTGGAACAGCACGTTCATCGCCGTCACCACGACGGTGGTGACCGTGGCGCTGTCGGCGCTGGCCGGGTTCGTCTTCGCCAGGTTCGCCTTCCGCGGCAGGGAGCTGTACTTCACGATGTTCACCGCCGGGCTGATGTTCCCGTTCGCGGTGGCCATCCTGCCGATCTTCGTGCTGCTGCGCGCGCTCGGCCTGCTGGACAACCCGCTCGGCGTGATCCTGACGCAGTCGGCCTTCGGGCTGCCGCTGACGATCATCATTCTGCGCGGCTTCTTCCGCAGCATCCCCGGCGAGATCGAGGAGGCGGCCACGATCGACGGCTGCACCCCGTTCGGGTTCTTCTGGCGGATCCTGCTGCCCATGGCCAGGCCGGCGATCGCCACCGTCTCGGTGCTCGCCATCGTGGGCAGCTGGAACAACTTCATGCTGCCGCTCGTGGTCTTCAGCGACGAGGCGAGCTGGACGCTGCCGCTGGGCATCCAGCAGTTCCAGGGCCAGTACGCCTCCGACACGGCCCGCATCCTGGCCTACCTGGTGCTGGCCATGGTGCCCGCGCTCGGGTTCTACGCCGTGGCGGAACGGCATCTGATCGGCGGGCTCACCGCGGGTGCGACGAAAGGGTGAACATGCTGCAGGTGTCCGGAACCCAGCTCGTCACCGGCGGCGGCACCCCGGTACGGCTGCGCGGCGTCGGCCTCGGCGGCTGGCTGAACATGGAGAACTTCATCACCGGCTACCCGGCCGACGAGAGCTCGATGCGGTACGCCGTCCGCGGCGTGCTCGGCGAGGAGCGGGCCGAGCTGTTCTTCGACCGGCTCATGACCTCGTTCTTCACCGAGCGGGACGCGGAGCTGCTGGCCGGGCTGGGCATGAACTGCGTGCGCATCCCGGTCAACTACCGCCACTGGGAGGCCGACGACCGGCCGTTCGAGATCGACCCGCGGGGCTTCCGCCACCTGGACCGGGTGATCGGCCTGCTGGGCGAGCGCGGCATCCACAGCGTGATCGACCTGCACGCCCTGCCCGGCGCCCAGAACCAGCACTGGCACTCCGACAACCCCACGCACGTCGCCGCGTTCTGGCAGCATCGCCACTTCCAGGATCGGGCGGTGCACCTGTGGGAGACCATCGCCGACCACTATCGCGACAACCCCTGGGTGGCCGGGTACAACCCGGTCAACGAGCCGGGCGACCGCACCGGCAAGGTGATCGGGCCCTTCTACGACCGGCTGGTCAAGGCGATCCGGGCGGCCGACCCGCAGCACGTCCTGTTCCTGGACGGCAACACCTACGCCACCGATTTCTCGATATTTCGTGAGGTGTATGAGAACACGGTCTTTGTCATGCACGACTATGCTCTCGCCGGTTTCGCCCACGGCGGCCCCTACCCCGGCTACACCCGCGGCGAGTGGTGCGACCGTGACGAGCTGGAGCGGACCTTCGCCAAGCGCTCCCGATTCCAGCGCGAGACGGGCACGCCGCTGTGGGTGGGCGAGTTCGGGCCCGTCTACACGGGGGATCCGGACGTGGACGCGCAGCGCCTGCGGATCCTGCGCGACCAGCTCGCGATCTACGACGAGCAGGACGTCGGCTGGTCGCTGTGGACGTACAAGGACGTGGGCCTGCAGGGGCTGGTGCACGCGTCCGGGCCCTACCTGGACAGGTTCGGGGCGTTCATCGCGAAGAAGCGGCGGCTCGGCGCGGACCGCTGGGGCTCCACCATGGAGGAGGCCGCGGACGTGCTCGCGCCCCTGCACGCGCTGATCGAGACGGAGTTCCCCGGCTGGGAGCCGTACCCGTGGGGTGCTCGCTACCAGAGCGACGACCTGATCAGGCACATCCTCATCGCCCAGGCACTGCTGCCCGAGTACGCCGAGCTGTTCCGCGGGCTCGGCGACGACGAGCTGCTCGCCCTGGCCGACTCCTTCCTCCTGGAGCGGTGCGTACGCCGCGAGCCCCTGCTCGACCTGCTGGCGGACAATCTGACGAGATGACCGGGCACACACTGTCGCATTCCGTGCTTGCGTAGGCATGGTTCGCCTGCCCTAATTTAGGCAAGGCTTTCCTCAGCAAGCATTCCGGGAGTGACAGTGTTCGCCAGCTACCTCATCGGGCTGCGCGAGGGACTGGAGGCGACCCTGGTCGTCTCCGTCCTCATCGCTTTCCTGGTCAAGAGCGATCGGAAGAACAAGCTTCCCCAGGTCTGGGCGGGAGCCGGCGCGGCGGTCGGGCTGTCCGTGGGCTTCGGGGCGCTGCTCACGTTCACCGCGGCGCACCTCGAATACACCGGCCAGGAGCTGTTCGACGCGATCACCTCGGTGCTCGCCGTGGTGTTCGTGACCTGGATGATCTTCTGGATGCGGCGGGCGGCCCGCGCGCTCTCCGGCGAGCTGCGCGGCAAGCTCTCCGACGCGCTCGCGGTGGGCTCCCTCGCGGTGGTCCTGATGGCGTTCCTGGCCGTGGCCCGCGAAGGGCTGGAGACCGCGCTGCTGTTCTTCGCCTCCGTGCAGGGCGCGACCACGACGGCGGGGCCGCTGATCGGCATCAGCCTGGGGCTCGTCACCTCGATGATCATCGGCTGGGGCATCTACCGCAGCGCCATGAAGATCAACCTGACCCGGTTCTTCACCTGGACGGGGCTGCTGCTGATCCTGGTCGCGGCCGGGATACTCAAGTACGGCGTGCACGACTTCCAGGAGGCCGGCGTCCTGCCGGGCCTGAGCACGTACGCCTTCGACGTCAGCGCCGCCATCCCCCCGGACTCCTGGTACGGCACGCTGCTGGCGGGCCTGCTGAACCTCACCCCGCAGCCCAGCGTGGCCGAGATGGTGGCCTGGGCCGCCTACCTCATCCCCACCCTCTTCTTCTTCCTGCGTCCGCAGCGGGTCAAGCCCACTCCGGCACCCGCTTCCTCCGCAGCCTGAACAGGAGCATCATGCCTACCGCTCTTCGCCTGTCCTTCGGTGTGCTCGCCCTGGCCGGGCTGACCGCCTGCGGCTCCGGCGGCGCTCCCGCCGCCGGCCCCTCGAAGCCCGCCGCCCCCGGCAAGATCACCGTGGCGGCCTCCGACACCGAGTGCAAGGTCGCGGCCTCCGAGGTCGCGGCGGGCACCACGACGTTCACGATCACCAACGGCGGCAGCAAGGTGACCGAGTTCTACGTGTACGCCCCCGGCGACCGGGTCATGGCCGAGGTGGAGAACATCGTGCCCGGGCTGACCAGGGAGCTCATCGCCGAGCTGCCCGCGGGCGCGTACGAGACCGCGTGCAAGCCCGGCATGATCGGCAAGGGCATCCGCAACGCGCTGAAGGTCACCGGCGAGCACAAGGCGCTCACCGCGGACGCCAAGCTCGCCGACGCCGTCACCAGCTACAAGCGCTATGTGAAGTCGCAGAGCGACACGCTGCTGGTCAAGACGCAGGAGTTCGTGGACGCGGTCAAGGCGGGCAAGATCGACGAGGCCAAGGAGCTGTTCCCGGTCTCGCGCACATACTGGGAGCGCATCGAGCCGGTCGCGGAGATCTTCGGCGACCTCGACCCGGCGATCGACGCCCGCGAGGCCGACCTGGCCGAGGGCGAGGAGTGGACCGGCTTCCACAAGATCGAGAAGGACCTCTGGATCACCAAGGACATCAGCGAGGACGGCCCCGTCGCCGACAAGCTGATCACCGACGTCAAGACCATCGTGGCCAAGGCGAACGCCGCCGAGCTGACCCCGCTGGACCTGGCCAACGGCGCCAAGGAGCTGCTCGACGAGGTGGCCACCGGGAAGATCACCGGCGAGGAGGACATCTGGTCGCACACCGACCTGTGGGACTTCGACGCCAACCTCGAAGGCTCCAAGGCCGCCGTGCAGTCGCTGCGCCCGGTGCTGGAGGAGCGCGCCCCTGACCTGGTCAAGACGCTGGACGAGAAGTTCGCCGCGGCCGAGGCGGCGCTGGCCGTGCACCAGAAGGGGGACGGCTGGCGGCTGCACGACGAGCTGTCCAAGGCGGAGCTGAAGACGCTGTCGGATGCGATCAACGCGCTCGGGGAGCCGATCAGCAAGATCGCCCCGGTGGTCGCGAAGTAGCGGGGAGGGACTCTCATGACCGGCGGGAGCGCAGAGGGCACGACCGGGCGGGTGAGCCGCCGGGGGCTGTTCGGGCTC
>NZ_VCKX01000130.1 GCF_005889725.1 Nonomuraea zeae | reverse complement strand
GCCCTCAGCCCCGCCGCCCCCGCTGCGACCCCTGACGCTTCCGTCTCCCGGCTCGCGGTGGCCGGTCGGGTGCCGTTGAGGGTCGTGGTCGACACCGAAGGCAGGACGCCGCAGGACGCCAAGGTGCTCGACGACCAGGCGCCCACCCTCGTCGCCGTGGCCGAGGACGCCGGGACCGCGCTCAAGGCCGACCTCCTGCGCCTGCCCCGCCACCAGGACGGCCTCGACCTGCACGCCCTGCTCCGCGAGCTGGCGGCGCGGGAGGTCGTCAGCGTGTTCGTGGAGGGCGGCCCGGCGCTCGCCGGCTCGTTCATCGCGCAGGGCCTGGTCGATCGGGTCGTGGCGTATCTGGCGCCCGCGCTGCTCGGCTCCGGGCGGGCCGCGCTCGGCGCGGCCGGGGTGCGGACGATCAGCGAAGTTCACCGCCTGACATTTGACGATATTGCCCCCATTGGGCCGGACGTACGGCTGATCGCCCGGCCCGCCACCCAACCAGGCAGGGAGAAGTGATGTTCACCGGAATCATTGAGGAAAAAGGCGACGTGGTGGCGATCGAGCAGCAGGGCGGCGGAGCCCTGTTGTCGGTGCGCGGGCCGATCGTCACCTCCGACGCCAAGCACGGCGACTCGATCGCGGTCAACGGCGTGTGCCTCACGGTCGTGTCGGTCGAGGATGACGTGTTCACCGTGGACGTGATCAGGGAGTCGCTCGACCGCAGCTCCCTGGGCGGGCTGGTCGCCGGCTCGGCGGTGAACCTGGAGCGGGCCGTACGCGCCGACCAGCGCCTCGGCGGCCACATCGTGCAGGGCCACGTGGACGGCACGGCCGTGCTGCTGTCCAGGGAGCCCGGGGAGAGCTGGGACGACCTGCGTTTCTCGCTGCCCGGGACGCTCAGCCGGTACGTGGCGGAGAAAGGTTCGATCGCGATCGACGGAATCAGCCTGACGGTCACGACGGTTGACGACGAAAGCTTCGGCGTGAGCCTGATCCCGACCACGTTGAAGCTGACCACCTTGGGCGACCGCCTGGTGGGCGACGTGGTGAACATCGAGGTCGACGTGATCGCGAAGTATGTGGAAAGGCTGGTGGTCAGGCAGTGAACTGGGCCAACGCCGGATTTACGGCATTCGGCACACACGTGCTCTGGACGGACCTGGTCGGCAACATCGCCGCCCTGGCCACCGTCCTGCTCGCCATGCGGAAGTCGATGTGGACGTGGCCGGTGCAGTTCGCCGGCGCGGTGCTGCTGTTCATCGCCTCCATCAACGCGCACATCACCGGTAACGCGCTCAAGCAGGCCCTGTTCGCGGGCCTGGCGATCTACGGCTGGTGGGCGTGGCGGCGCGGCACCCAGGACGGCAGGCAGCTCGCCGTCCGTCCGGCCGAGTGGTGGGAGCGGATGCTGCTGATCCTGTTCATGATCTTGGGCACCGCCGTGGTGGGAGTGCTGTTCTACGCCACCGGCCTGTCGTGGGGCGCGCACGAGCCGCTGCCGAAGGGCGCCTTCCTGGTCGCCGCCGACGCCTACATCTTCGTCGGCAGCGCGATAGCCACGTGGGCGCAGGGCAGGGCCCTGGTGGACTTCTGGATCGTGTGGGTGGCCGTGGACCTGGTCGGGGTGCCGCTGGCGTTCAGCTCGGGCCTGGTGGTCTCCGGAGCCGTTTACGGGATCTTCTTCGTGCTGGTCCTCGTCGGGTTCGCGAAATGGCTGCGCGAATACCGGACGGCCGGCCTCAACGTGGCGGTGGCGCAATGAACGAGATCAAGCTCGACCCCATCGAGCGAGCCGTCGAGGACATCCGCAACGGCAAGCCCGTCGTGGTCGTCGACGACGAGAACCGCGAGAACGAAGGCGACCTCATCTTCGCCGCCGCCAAGGCCACGCCGGATCTGTGCACGTTCACGATCAGGCACACCAGCGGCATGATCTGCGTGGCCATGGAGGGCAAGGAGCTCGACCGGCTCGGGCTGCCCCTCATGGTCTTCCACAACAAGGAGCGCATGCGCACGGCGTACACGATCACCGTGGACGCCCGCGACGGCGTCACGACGGGGATCTCGGCGGCCGACCGGGCCAAGACGATCCGCACGCTCGCCGACTCCGCCACCGAGCCCAACGAGCTGGTGCGCCCCGGGCACATCTTCCCGCTGCGCTATCACGAGGGCGGGGTGCTGGCCAGGCGCGGTCACACCGAGGCGGCCGTGGACCTGGCCAGGCTGGCCGGGCTGTCCCCGGCGGGCGCGCTGGCCGAGGTCGTCAACGACGACGGCACCATGGCCAGGCTGCCCGAGCTGCGCCGCTTCGCCGACGAGCACGACCTGGCGCTGATCTCCATCGAACAGCTCGTCGACCACCGGCGGCGGGCCGAGAGCATGGTCACCAGGGTCGCGGAGACGCGGCTGCCGAACGCGTACGGGATGTGGCGGGCGTACGGGTACGCCAGCGCGCTGGACGGCGGCGAGCATGTCGCGCTCGTCTACGGCGACCTGTCCGGCGGCGAGAACATCCTGGTCAGGGCCCACTCCGAGTGCCTGACCGGCGACGTGTTCGGCTCGCTGCGCTGCGACTGCGGCGTGCAGCTCGAGCACGCCATGTCGGCCATCGCGCAGGAGGGCCGCGGCGTGGTCGTCTACCTGCGCGGGCACGAGGGCAGGGGCATCGGGCTGCTGGCCAAGCTCAAGGCGTACAGCCTCCAGGACAACGGCAGCGACACCGTCGACGCCAACGTGGAGCTGGGGCTGCCGGTGGACGCGCGGGAGTTCTCCAACGCGGGGCAGATCCTGGCCGACCTCGGCGTGAAGTCGGTGCGGCTGCTCACCAACAACCCGGCCAAGCTCAAGGGCATGGACGGCTACGGCATCAAGGTGCTCGGCCGCGAGCCCATGCCGGTGGCCATGAACCCCCACAACGAGCGATACCTCAAGGCCAAGCGCGACCGCCTCGGCCACGACATCTCGGAGGCCTCGTGAGGGAGCGGCCGATCAGGCGCAGCCGGGTCCCGGGCTTGCGGCCGGGGGAGGACGTTTCATGAGCGAGCGGTCAATCGGCTACAGCCCGGTCCCGAGCATGGGGCCGGCGGAGGAGGGTCCATGAGTGGGGAAGGACGGCCGGGCGCCGCGGCGCCGGACGCCGCGGGGCTGACGGTGGGAGTGGTCGCGGCCAGCTGGCACGCCAAGATCACCGATCAGCTCGTGGCGCGGGCCCTGGCGGCCTGCGACGACAGCGGCGCCACGGCGACGGTGGTCCGCGTGCCGGGCTCGCTGGAGATCCCGGTCATCGCCCAGGCGCTGGCCCGCCGGTGCGACGCGGTGGTGGCCCTGGGTGCGGTCATCAAAGGCGAGACCGCCCATTTCGAGTACGTCTGCGACTCGGTCACCTCCGGGCTGACCCGGATCGCCCTGGACGAGGGGACTCCGGTCGGCAACGGCGTGCTCACGTGCGAGACCATGGACCAGGCACTCGATCGCTCGGGGCTGCCGGGAAGCAAGGAGGACAAGGGGTACGAGTCGGCCGTCGCCGCGCTCGAGACCGCACTCCTGCTGCGGGACCTCCACTGACCTGCGGTAGGTTTCCCTCGTGCCAGAGCCCGTCACCCCTCCGCCCCTGCCCGTAACCTGGCGTCCCAGCCGGGGAAGGATCGTCCCGTACGGCTTCGCCGTGCTGATCGTTGCGGGGGCGGTGGTCATGGCCGTCTTCATCGCCGAGCCGTTCAAGCTGCCCGACCGGGTGGCGATCGTGTTGTTCGGGTGCGCGGTGGCCTTCGTGCTGCACCTGCTGGGGCGGGTGCGCGTGGAGGCCGACGAGGAGGGCGTCACGATCGTCAACGCCATCCGCACGCACCGCTACACCTGGCCGGAGGTGCTGGAGGTCACGCTCCTGGTGGGCGACCCGTGGCCGAAGATCGACTTCTCCGACGGCCGGACGATCGGCGCGATGGGGATCCAGGGGTCGGAGAAGGCCCGCGCCCGCCGGGCCACGGCCGAGCTCGCGGCCTTGATCAGGGAACGCGGCGAGGCCAAGGACTGAGCCGGCCGCCCCCGGGCGCGCGTCCCGGGGGCCTGCCCTGCCGTCGCTTCCGTTCGGTGATCAGCTGATCGCCGTGAGCGATGGAGGGCGGGAGCCGATGTCGCGGAGGCGGGTGTCGACGTAGCCTGAAGGCGTGCTGCGGCGGACAATCAAGGCAATGGACATCGAGTCGCCGGAGAAGCTCATCGAGCTTCTCGACCGGCACACCTACCTGGCCGACGAAGGACTGGCCACGGCCGCCTTCCTGGCGCTGCGGATGGGCCGGCCACTGTTTCTCGAAGGGGAGGCGGGGGTCGGCAAGACCGAGCTGGCCAAAACCCTCGCGAGCCTGCTCAAGGCTCCGCTCATCAGGCTGCAGTGCTACGAGGGCCTGGACGCGGCCCAGGCCCTGTACGACTGGGACTTCGCCCGCCAGCTCCTCCATCTCAAAGCCGCCGAGGCGGCCGGGATCACCGACGTGAGCCGGCTCGAAGGGGAGATCTACGACCGGCGCTTCCTGATCGCGCGGCCGCTGCTGAAGGCCATCGAGACGCAGCCCAGCGTGCTGCTCGTGGACGAGATCGACCGGGCCGACGACGAGTTCGAGGCGTTCCTGCTCGAAGTGCTCTCGGATTTCACGATCTCCATCCCCGAGCTGGGCACGATCAAGGCCGTCAAGCCGCCCGTGGTCGTGGTGACCTCCAACAGGACGCGCGAGGTGCACGACGCGCTCAAGCGGCGCTGCCTCTACCACTGGCTGGAGCACCCGAGCTTCGACCGCGAGGTCGCCATCCTGCTGCGCCGGCTGCCCGAGTGCACCGAGACGCTGGCCGTGCAGGTGGCGCGGGCGGCCGAGCGGCTGCGGCAGGCCGGCCTGGTCAAGCCGCCCGGCGTCGCGGAGACGCTGGACTGGACCGAGGCGCTGCTGACGCTGGGCGCGAAGGAGCTCGACCCCGGCCTGGCCGCCGCCACGCTGGGCGCGGCGCTGAAATACCGCGAGGACGTCGCGCACGTCCTCGGCAACGGGCTGCTCGGCCATGGCTGAGCGCGCGGACGGGGCGGTGGCCGCCACCATGACCGGGTTCGCCAGGACGCTGCGCGCGGCCGGGGTCGCGGCCGATCACGAGCGGACCCAGAACCTGATGCGGGCGCTCGGCCACCTCGACGTGACCGACCCCGGCGAGGTCTACTGGGCCGGCCGGTTCACGCTGTGCGCCACGCCCGACGACCTGCCCAGATACGACCGGTGCTTCGCCGCGTACTTCGGCGGCCAGAAGGCGGCGGTGACCCGTACGAGCACCACCAGCGTCACCCGGCACCTGGCCGCGCAGGGCGACGGCGCGGCCGGCGACGACGAGTCGGCGGCGCCCGCGACGGCGAGCAGGACCGAGGTGCTGCGCCACCGCGACGTGGCCAGGCTGACCGACGCCGAGCGGGCCGAGGTGCACAGGATGCTGGCCATGCTGAAGAGCGGGCGGGCGCGGCGGCGCTCGCGACGGTTCGAGAGCGCGCACCGGGGCGTGCTCGACCAGCGCCGCACCATCCGCGACGCGCTCAGGAAGGGCGAGGTCGCCCGGCTGCGGCACCGCAGGCACACCACCAGGCCGCGGACGGTCGTGCTGTTCGTGGACGTGAGCGGCTCGATGGCCCCCTACGCGGAGACCCTGCTGCGCTTCGCCCACGCCCTGGTCAGGAGCGAGCCCAGGGCCACCCGGGTCTACTCGGTCGGCACCAGGCTCACCCCGATCACGGCCGAGCTGCGCCACCGCGACCCCGGCACCGCGCTGAACGAGGTGTCCAAGGCCATCCCGGACTGGAGCGGCGGGACCCGGCTGGGCGAGGAACTCAGGGAATATCTCGCCCGTTACAGCGCCAGAGGGGCCTTGGCGGTGATCGCCTCGGACGGGTGGGAGCGGGGCGACCCGGAGCTGCTGGGCACCCAGATGGCCCGGCTGTCCAGGCAGGCGCACCGCGTGATCTGGGTCAACCCGCACAAGGGGTACGAGGACTACCAGCCGCTCACCGGGGGCATGCGGGCCGCCCTGCCCTACCTCGACGAGCTGGTGGCCGGGCACAGCCTGGCCGCCTATGAACAACTCAGCGAAAGGCTCGCGCATGCGTGACGTGCTGCCGGAGATCATGCGGTGGTGGAGGTCGGGGCTCAGGTTCGGGCTGGCGACGGTGGTGGGCACGTGGAGCAGCGCGCCGCGCCCGCCGGGCGCGGCGATGGCGGTGCGAGGGGACGAGGTCGTCGGCAGCGTGTCGGGCGGCTGCGTCGAAGGCGCGGTGTTCGAGCTGGCCGCCGAGATCGACGCGCCCCTCCTGCAGCGGTACGGCGTCACCGACGACGACGCGTTCGCCGTCGGGCTCACCTGCGGCGGCATCATCGACATCCTCGTCGAGCCCGTCTCGATCGAGACCTTTCCCGAGCTGGGGGAGATCTCGGCGTCGGTGGAGGCGCACGAGCCGGTGGCCGTCGCCACGATCGTCTCCGGGCCGGGGCCCATCGGCGCCCGCCGGATCATCTGGCCGGAGCGCTCGTCGGGCACCCTGGGCATCGAACGCCTCGACGAGGCCGTGGACGACGACGCCCGCGGCATGCTCGCCCAGGGGCTGACCGGCATCAGGCACTACGGCGGGCACGGGGAGCGGCGGCTGGACGACCTGTCGGTGTTCGTCCAGTCGTTCGCGCCGCCGCCGCGCATGCTCGTGTTCGGCGCGATCGACTTCGCCGCGGCGGTGGCCCGGGTGGGCAAGTTCCTCGGCTACCACGTGACGGTCTGCGACGCCCGCCCGATCTTCGCCACCGCCAAGCGCTTCCCCGACGCCGACGAGGTGGTGGTCAAGTGGCCCCACGATTACCTGGCCTCGGTGCAGGTGGACGAGCGTACGGTGATCTGCGTGCTCACCCACGACCCGAAGTTCGACGTGCCGCTGCTGGAGGTGGCGCTGCGCACCGAGGCCGGCTACGTGGGCGCCATGGGCTCGCGCCGCACCCACGAGGACCGGCTCGTCCGGCTGCGCGAGTCCGGCCTCACCGATGCCGAGCTGGCCAGGCTGCGCTCGCCCATCGGCCTCGACCTCGGCGCGCGCACCCCCGAGGAGACGGCCGTGTCGATCGCGGCCGAGCTGATCCAGCTGCGCTGGGGCGGCTCCGGCCGGGCGCTGTCCGACACGGAGGGCCGCATCCACCACGAGGCGATGTGAGGACCTCCGCCGTCGCCGGTCTCCTCCTGGCCGCGGGCCAGGGCAGCCGGCTCGGCACACCCAAGGCGCTGCTCGAGTTCGAGGGCGAGCGGCTGGTCGACCGCGGCGTGCGGCTGCTGGAAGAGGGCGGCTGCCACCCTGTCGTGGTCGTGCTGGGCGCGGCCACCGTACAGGTGCGCGGCGCGGTCACGGTGCGCAACCCGGCCTGGGCGACCGGCATGGGCTCGTCGCTGCGGGTCGGGCTCGGCGCGCTGCCGGGCGAGGCGGAGTACGTCGTGGTCGCGCTGGTCGACCAGCCGCTCATCGGCCCCGGCGCGGTGCGCGCGCTGATCGGCTCGGGAGCCGGGCTGGCCGTCGCCACCTATGGCGGCCGGCGCAGGAACCCCGTGCTGATCGCCCGCAGGCACTTCGCCGAGGTGGCCGAGCTGGCCGTGGGCGACGTCGGGGCCAGGCCCTTCATGAAGGCGCACCCCGAGCTGGTCACCGAGGTGCCGTGCGACGAGCACGGCGACCCCGCCGACATCGACACCCCGGAGGACCTGCTGCGCCTAGAAGCGCAGTGAGGCCACGGCCGCCCTGTGGTCGCTGCCGGTCGCGGGCGCCACGCCCGCCTTGGTGGCCGTCATCCCTCTGTACAGGATGTGGTCGGGCCGGGTGATCGGGAACTCCGATGGCCAGGTGAACCCGAACCCGTCGCCCGCCGCGCTCTGGGCGTCGGTCAGCGGCGGGGTCAGCCCGCGCATGCCCCGGTCGGTGGTGGCGGTGTTGAGGTCGCCGAGCAGCAGGATGCGCTTGCTGGAGTCGTCGTCGACGAGCTTGCGGGCGGCGGCGAGCGAGGCGTCGCGCGAGGTGGTGGCGCCGGGGCGGGCCGAGGCCAGGTGCATGACGTAGACGGTCACCTTGCCCTTGGGAGTGGTGACGACCGCGCGCAGCGCCCGCGGCCAGCCCAGGCCGACGTCGAGGGGCCTGGTCTCGCTGATCGGGTAGCGGCTCCACAGGCCGACCGTGCTGACCGGATAGTGGTATTTGAACATCTTGTTGAGCTGCTTGGCCGCGGGCCCGCCGCTGGTCAGCTCCTGGGCGGCGAGCAGGTCGAGGTCCTTGGCGATCATGCGGACGGCCTCGCCGGAGGCGCTGTTGCGCACGCCCACGTTGACGGTGCCGACGGCCAGGTCGCTGGGCCCGCCGGGCGGCGTACGGAACAGCGTGGAGCCGAACATCACCGCCCACACCAGCCCCGGGACCAGCGCGGCGGCCGAGGCGAGCCGGGAACGTGCCAGGACGTGGCCCGCGAGCAGCACGGGGACGGCCAGGCCCAGCCAGGGCAGCAGGCTCTCCATCACCGGCGTGAACCCGCCCAGCGCGGGGATCAGCTGATGCCCCGCCAGGGCGATGGCCACCACGGCGGAAAGGACGACGACAACCCGGCTCAGCACTCGAACCAGGCTAGCCGCTCCACCCCGGCACGCCGGCGCGATAACCTGTTCCGGACTAAACGGAATATCATTCGGTTCACGGGAGCCCGGTATGCGGATCGGTATGGCACTCAACTACTCGGGTGATTTCAAGGCGTCGGTGGCCGAACTCGCCGACTACGAGAGGGCCGGGCTCGACATCGTCTTCGTGGCCGAGGCCTACACGTTCGACGCCGTCAGCCAGCTCGGCTACATCGCGGCCAAGACCGAGCGGCTGGAGATCGCCTCCGGCATCCTGCCCATCTACTCGCGTACGCCGACGCTGCTGGCCATGACCGCCGCCGGCCTGGACTACGTCTCCGACGGGCGCTTCACGCTCGGGATCGGCGCCTCCGGGCCGCAGGTGATCGAGGGGTTCCACGGGGTGCCGTACACCGCGCCGCTCGGGCGCACCCGGGAGGTCATCGAGATCTGCCGCCAGGTGTGGCGGCGCGAGCGGCTGCAGTACGACGGCCGCCACTACACGGTCCCGCTCCCGCCCGAGCAGGGGACCGGCCTGGGCAAGGCCCTCAAGATCATCAACCATCCCGTACGCCCCCGCATCCCCGTCGTCGTCGCCGCGATCGGCCCCAAGAACGTCGAGCTGACCGCCGAGCTGGCCGAGGGCTGGGAGCCGATCTTCTACGTGCCGGAGAAGGCCGCCGAGGTGTGGGGCCCGTCGCTGGCCGCGGGCCAGGCCAGGCGTGACCCCGAGCTGGGCGGCCTCGACGTGATCGCGCAGGCGTCGCTGGCGATCGGCGACGACGTGGCGGGGCTGCTGGAGTTCGGCCGGCCGATGGCGGCCCTCTACATCGGCGGCATGGGCGCCAAGGGCAAGAACTTCTACAACGACCTGGCCAGGCGCTACGGCTACGAGAAGGAGGCCGAGCAGATCCAGGACCTCTATCTCGAGGGCAAGAAGGACGAGGCGGCCGCGCTGGTGCCCGGCGAGCTGCTGGAGAAGATGTCGCTGATCGGCAGCGAGGGCTTCGTGCGCGACCGCGTGCAGGCGATGAAGGAGTCGGGGGTGACCACGCTCAACGTGGCGCCGCTCGGCAGGACGCACGAGGACCGGGTGCGGCTGATCGAGCAGATCAAGGAGATCGCCGCCTAGTGGGGTGAATCACACCCTCTGGGGGAATCCGCGCCGTTTCACAGGCGTTGAAGCGCCTCGTGAGGTTCTCGCTGGTGTTCGTGTGGCTCGTCGAGCGGCTGCACATCGACCTGTGCCGGTTGCACGGGTCGATCTGTCGCTGACCGCAGCCCCCGATCGTCCACCCCTCACCTGGCGTGCCTTCGGCATGCCGTGATTTCGGAGCGTCCTCTCCCGTGAAGAGATTCTCTTTCTCCCTGCAACTGCTGCTCGGCCTCGTGGCCGGCGTCGCGCTGGGCTTCGTCGCCAAGATCTGGGACGTGGCCTGGCTGGCCGAGACCCTGACCAGGGTCGGCCAGATCTTCGTCCAGCTGCTCAAGCTCGCCGTGCCGCCGCTGGTCTTCACCGCGGTGCTGGTCAGCGTGGCCAACCTGCGCAACGTCAACGGGGCCGCCAGGCTGGCGACCAAGACGCTGCTGTGGTTCCTCGTCACCGCGTTCGTCTCGGTGGCCTTCGCCATCGGGCTCGGCCTGATCGTCAACCCCGGCCAGGGCGTCACCCTCGACACCGGCGCGGCCAAGGCCCCCGAGAACGCCGGCACCTGGCTCGACTTCGTCACCGGCATCCTGCCGACGAACGTCGTCACCGCCTTCACCGAGGTGAACGTCCTCCAGATCGTCTTCCTGGGGGTCGTGCTCGGTGCGGCGGCGCTGGCGATAGGCGACAAGGCGGAGCCGTTCCTGAGCCTCAGCCGCTCGGTGCTGGAGCTGGTCCAGAAGGCCCTGTGGTGGGTCATCAGGCTGGCTCCCATCGGAACGGCCGGGCTGATCGGCAAGGCCGTGTCCACCTACGGCTGGGACCTGCTCGCGCCGCTGGCCAAGTTCAGCGCCGCCGTCTACATCGGCTGCTTCATCGTGCTGCTGGCCGTCTACCCGACGCTGCTGGCGGTGTGGGGCAAGGTCAGCCCCGTACGGTTCCTCCGCAACGCCTGGCCGGCGATCGAGCTGGCCTTCGTCTCGCGTTCGTCGGTCGGCACGCTGCCGCTGACGCAGCGGGTCACGATCGAGCGCAACGGGGTGGACCGCGACTACGCGGCGTTCGCCGTGCCCTTCGGCGCCACCACCAAGATGGACGGCTGCGCCTCGGTCTACCCGGCGCTGGCCGCGATCTTCGTGGCCCAGGTGTTCGGCGTGCAGCTCGGGGTGGGCGACTACCTGCTGATCGCGTTCGTCTCGGTGGTCGGCTCGGCCGCCACGGCGGGCCTGACCGGGGCGATCGTCATGCTGACGCTCACGCTCAGCACGCTCGGGCTGCCGCTTGAGGGCGTCGGCCTGCTGCTGGCGATCGACCCGATCCTGGACATGATCCGCACGGCCACCAACGTCGCCGGGCAGCTCGTCGTCCCCGTCCTGGTCGCGCGGTCGGAGGGGCGCCTGGACGAGGCCGTCTTCAACGCGCCGCCGCAGCCGCTCGACGACGCCCCGGCGGCCGCGCGCACGCCGCGCGTGCCCGAGCCGGCGACCGCCTGATCGCGGACACTCATATCTGTGAAGGGGGCGGCCTTCCCGCCCCCTTCACTCGTATCTGAGCAGGTCGCCCGGCTGGCACCCGAGCGCCGCGCACAGCCGGGTCAGCGTGGAGAACCGGATCGCCTTGGCGTGCCCGTTCTTCAGGATCGACAGGTTGACCACGGTGATCTCCACCAGGTGCGACAGCTCGGTGAGCGTCATGCCGCGCTCTTTGAGTAGCTCGTCCAGCCGCACCCTGATCGCCGGCTCCGTCATCAGATGGTGGCCTCGACCTCTTCGAGCAGGGTCAGGCCCCGGCGGACGATCTCCGAGACGCCCAGCGCGGCGAAGCCCGCCACGACAGCCCCGAGCACCTCGCCCGACGGCGGGTAGAAGGGGTAGCTCTCGGCCAGCAGCATGGAAGCGAGTATGGTCTCCGCGACCGACCCGAGCACGGCCGACACGACCGAGCCGACGATCAGGATCCAGCCGAGCCTGCGCAGATGGCCGGCCGTGACCGCGGAGAACAGCGCCCTGTCGCCCGACCGCGCCCTGCCCAGCGCCCGGATGACCGTGAACAGCGCGAGCAGCCCCGTCGCCGTGCCCGGCGCCCAGAGCAGCAGGTAGAGCAGGCCCGCGAGCGGCGAGGCGCCCTCGGGGCGGACCGTCACCTCGGCGGTCGCGTCGCCGATCGAGGCGCCGTCCGCGGCCAGGCCCGCCACGGGGATGTCGAGGACGCGCAGGGGGATGCCGAGGCCGTTCGGCGCGTCGAAGAACGCGATGGCGACGTTCGTGGCGAGGCCGGCCAGGGCGCCCAGGCAGCCGAGGGTGAAGCCGACGCTCAGCAGCGTCTCGAGTCTGATGATCCACCGGGTTGACATAACGATAATCGTAAATAACGACTCTCGTTATGTCCAGCGGGGTGTCGTGGCCGGAGCCGGTGGTGCGCGGGCGATGGTGGGGCGGGAGTGGCCGCGGGGCCCTATGGTTGGTCGGAAATCCTGATGTTCGAGTAATTGGCGGGGATATGTCCGACGCGACGGAGCGCGCCTTGGTCGCTGACCGGTACCGGCTCGACGAGCTCATCGGTCACGGGCCCATGGGCGAGGTGTGGCGGGGTTACGACACGCGGGCCGACTGGGTCGTGGCCGTGAAGGTGCTCGGCGCCAAGGCGGCGGGGGCCGCCACGCGGGAGGTGCTCAGGCAGCACGCCCAGGCCGTGGCCAGGGTCATCCACCCGAACGTGGCCATGGTGCTGGACGTCGGCGACCGGGACGGGGCCCCGTTCATCGTGACGGAGTACCTGACCGGGCTCAGCCTGGGCGAGGAGCTGGCCGCCCAGGGCGGGCCCCTGCGGGTCGTCGACGTGTGCGACCTGGTCGGGCAGGCCGCGGCCGGGCTCGACGCCGCGCACCGGGCCGGGGTCGTGCACGGGCAGGTCGGTCCCGACAGCTTCCGCCGGGCCGGGAGCGGGGTGCTCAAGGTCGTCGGGTTCGGGATGGACGATCGCGAGCCCCCGGCCCGCGACGGCCGGTACGTGGCGCCGGAGCGGGTCGCGGGGCAGAAGGCGCAGGCGCCGGGAGATCTGTACGCGCTCGGGTGCGTCTGCTACGAGCTGCTGTGCGGCCGCCCGGCCTTCGATGCCCAGACCCCGGGCGCCGGGCCTGGTGCGGCGACTGAGGCGAGGTCAGGTGCCGGACTTGAGGGAGCTTCGGACGGCGGGGCAGGTGATACGCCCCGTGCGGGCGCGGGGGACGGCGAGGCCGCTTCCTCCGGCGGCGAGGCTGATTCCGGCGGTGCTGCGGGTTCCTCCGGCGGTGCTGCGGGTTCTTTTGCCGGTGCTCCGGGTTCTTCCGGCGGTGCTGCGGGCAGGCCGGATGCCTCCGGCGGGCGCAGGGATGCGCCCGCTCCGCCGAGCACGTACCGGCCCGAGGTGTCGCCCGAGCTGGACCGGCTGGTGCTGGCCATGATCGCCGAGGATCCCGCGCGGCGGCCCGCCAGCGGTGAGACGATCCGGCGGGCGCTGGCCGCCATCGCCAGGCCGCGCGTCAACCCGGGCGCCAACCCGGGCGTCCAGCCCGTCACCGGCGCCTCGCTCCGCGACCCGGGGCTCGCGGCGGGCGCGAGGGCTGGGGCGGCCGGAGCTTCGGTTCCGGGTGTGGGCGCGGGTGCGGGTGCGGGTGCGGGTGCCACCGAGGTGTACCAGTTCGGCGGGTCCGGGACCCGGCCGGGTCCGGCGGCGCGCGCCGGTGACACCGCGATCTTCCAGTCGAGCGAGCTGGACGCCCAGCCGCCCTCATCGAACCGCAAGCTGTTCCTGCAGCTCGGCGCGGCCGTGGCGGTCATCGCGGTCGTGACCGTCGGCATGGTGCTGTGGGCCGGCTCGGGCGGCAAGCCGGTCGCCGTGACCACGCCGAGCGTCGTGCCCACCTCCGCCCCGGTCTCGTCCGAGCCGCTGCCCACCCCGTCGTCCTCCGGTGACCCCTCCCAGGGCCTCGTGACCACCATCGGACCCGGCACCGAGCCGCCCACCTCGCTCAACGAGACCGTGGCGCCCAAGGCGACCCTGGGCGACCAGATCCCGCCGGGCGGATGGAGCAGGTGGCTGGAGGCGTTCGACGAGGCGCTGACGGCGCAGGAGGCCATGGGCGGGATCAACCCGTCCGTCGCCGCCAAGGCCCACGACAAGATCAGGAAAGCGGGCCGGAAGTTCCAGGAGGGGCACGGCGGGCCCGAGGTCGGGCAGATCGCGGGCATCTATCGCGACCTGCAACGGGCACAGCAGAAGGGCGACATGAACGCGACCGGGCCGCTGTCGGAGTTCCTGCGCGAGTGGCGGCTCCCGAACGGCTAGAACGGCCTGCCCGGCTCGTCCAGGTGGCCTGCCCGGCTGGACGGCGTGCCCGCCTCGCGCAGACGGCCCGCCCGGCTTGTCGGGCGGGCAAGGCGGGCAAGGCGGGCAGGACGGGGCAAGGCGCCACGATTCTGACGTCAGGGCCGGGAGCCGTACATTGGCGGAATGACCTTCGACTACCCGGCGCGCCGGGCGCGGCTGGCCGAGCTGCTGCCCGCCCGTGAGGTCCCCGCCCTGCTCGTCACCTCGCCGGTCAACGTCAGCTATCTCACCGGCCTGTCCAGCTCCAACGCGGCCGTCCTGGTCAGGGCCGACGGATCGGCGCTGCTGGCCACCGACAACCGCTACATCGAGCAGGCGCGCACGCTGGACGTCCCGTCCGCCGAGGCGTCCGACGTGGCGGGCACGCTGATGACGCCGGGTGCCGGCATCGAGGCGGCGAGCATGAGCGTGGCCACGTACCTCCGGCTGGGCGAGGGCGCGGTGCCGGGTGGCGGGCCGGTGCCGCTGGGGCCCGTCGTCGAGGTGCTGCGAGCGGTCAAGGACGAGGCCGAGCTGGCGTTCCTGCGTACGGCCTGCGAGATCACCGACCAGGCGTTCGCCGACGTCGTGGAGCGGATCGCGCCCGGCATGAGCGAGCGCGACCTGGCCCGCCTCCTCGAGAACCGCATGGCCGAGCTGGGCGCCGACAAGCCGGCGTTCGACACGATCGTGGCCGCGGGCGAGAACGGCGCGATCCCGCACCACGCCCCCACGGACCGGGAGCTGCGCGCCGGCGACCTGGTCACCATGGACTTCGGCGCCCGCTACCGGGGCTACCACGCCGACATGACCAGGACGGTGTGCCTCGGCGCGCCCGCGGCCTGGCAGCGCGAGATCTACGACCTGGTGGCGCAGGCGCAGCGGGCCGGCCGGCACGCGCTCACCCCGGGCGCCGGGGCCGACGACGTGGACGCGGCGGCGCGTTCGGTCATCGAGCACGCGGGCCACGGCGGCCACTTCCGTCACGGCCTGGGCCACGGAGTCGGACTGGAGATCCACGAGGAGCCGTTCCTGGGCCCCTCGCGGACCGGTAGACTAAAGGATCGAGTTCCGATCACCGTCGAGCCTGGGGTCTATCTCCCGGGCCGGGGAGGGGTTCGCATCGAGGACACCCTCGTGACACGTGAGGGCGGGCCGGAACTCTTCACCAAGACGACCAAGGAGCTGCTCGTCCTTTAGAGCGGCCGCACGCGGGAGAAGAACGAGTGGCGACGACCAACGACCTCAAGAACGGCATGGTGCTGAAGCTCGACGGCGGTGACCTGTGGGCCGTTGTGGAGTTCCAGCACGTCAAGCCGGGCAAGGGCGGCGCGTTCGTGCGCACCAAGCTCAAGAACGTGCTCTCCGGAAAGGTCGTCGACAAGACCTTCAACGCCGGCGTCAAGGTCGAGGTGGCCAACGTCGACAAGCGCGAGATGCAGTACTCCTACAAGGACGGCGACGACTTCGTCTTCATGGACACCGAGACCTACGACATGGTCACCGTGCCCAGCGTCACCGTCGGCACCGCCGCCAACTACATGCTGGAGAACACCACGGCGACGGTCGCCTTCAACGAGGGCGCCGCGCTCTACGTCGACCTGCCCGCGGCGGCCGAGCTGACCATCGCCAGCACCGAGCCCGGCCTGCAGGGCGACCGCTCCACCGGCGGCACCAAGCCCGCCACGCTGGAGACCGGGGCCGAGATCAAGGTCCCGCTCTTCATCACCACCGGCGAGAAGGTCAAGGTCGACACCCGCAGCGGCGAATACCTCGGCCGGGCCTGAGGTGTCGGCACGCGGCAAAGCACGCAGACGCGCTCTCGACATCCTGTTCGAGGCCGAGCTGCGCAGCGAGGATCCGCTGCGGATCCTCGCTGAGCGCGTGGAGCGGCAGGAGCCTCCGGTCAACGAGTACACCTCGACCATCGTCGAGGGCGTCGCCAGGCACCATGCCCGCATCGACGAGCTGATCACCACCTATGCCGAGGGCTGGACGCTCGACCGCATGCCGGCCGTCGACCGCAACCTGCTGCGCGGCGGCACGTACGAACTGCTGTGGATGCCCGACGTGCCCGAGGGCGTGGTCATCAGCGAGTGGGTGCACCTGGCGGGCGAGCTCTCGACCGACGAGTCGCCCCAGTTCATCAACGGCCTGCTGGCCCGCTTCAAGCAGCTCAAGCCAAGCCTTACCCTTTAGACACCCTGTTTCAGCGGGTTTTGGCGAGGCAGGGTCGCGTGTTCGGGGTACGTTCCAACCATGCCAGCCTGCACGGCTCGCGCCAGCGAGAGACGTGTGCAGCCGCGCGGCCAGGCACGATGCCCGCGTTCTGGGAGCGGAGCCTGACCGGGTGGCCGGAGCATGTCCGGCCGTGCGGAGAAGTGGCGCGTCACCAGCCGCGACGCGCCCCTTCTCCGGGGCGGCGGCGCGGGCGCGCGTGCTGATCTGAGGCGACGCCCGCGAGCCGCCGCCGCCCAAGACCCCCGCCGAGAAGACGCATGTACGGCCTACCGGCCTCCCTCGTGCGCGCCAGGATGACCGTGTACGGCCCGCCGGCCCTCCTCGTGCGCGCCAGGAAGACGCATGTACGGCACGCCCCGCCTTCCGCACACATGTGGCGCCCCCGCGTGCGGAAGAAGCGGAAGGAGCCGGGTGCCGCCGGTCGGGAGCGGGCGATCCCGCGTACGGCGTAGGCTGGGCCCGTCCGCGAAGAAGCAGTTCGCGAGGGAGAAGGAGCCGACGTTGCGTGCTGAAGGCGTCACGAGGACCCCGGCGGTGCGGACCGCCGTCGTCTGGGACGCGTTGCGGTCCGTCCTGTCCGAGCGCACGGCGGCCACGGGCCGCGAGGGCCTCGACATCGTGGACGCCGGAGGTGGCACCGGCGGGTTCGCCGTGCCGCTGGCCGCGCTCGGCCACACCGTCACCGTCGTCGACCCGAGCCCCGACTCGCTGGCCGCGCTGGAGCGCCGCGCCAAGGAGAAGGGCGTCGGCGTGCGCGGGCTGCAGGGCGACGCCGCCGACCTGGGCGAGCTGCTCAGCCGCGACAGCGCCGACCTGGTGCTGTGCCACAGCGTGCTGGAATACGTCGAAGACCCGATCAGCGCACTCACCGCCGTCGCGGGCGTGCTGCGCAGGGGCGGCGCGGTGAGCGTGCTGGCCGCCAATCCCGTCGCCAGCGCCATCCACCGGGCGCTGGCCGGCCAGTTCGACGAGGCCAGGGCGGTGCTCGGCGACCCCGGCGGCACCTGGGGCGACCGTGACCCCACGCCGCGGCGCTTCGCCGCCGAGACCCTGGTCGAGCTGCTGAGTGCGACCGGGTTCGCGATCGGCGCCGTGCACGGCGTGCGGGTCTTCGCCGACCTGGTGCCGAGCAGGCTGGTGGACGGCGAGCCCGGCGCGGCCGAGAGCCTCGTGGCGCTGGAGCAGGCCGCCGCGACCCATCCCGTGCTGAGAGACATCGCCACGCAGCTCCATGTGCTCGGCCACCGGAACTGAGGCGGCAGGAAGGGAAGAACCGATGCCCGCAGCCCTCGGTCTAGAACGCCTGTTCGGATAGAATAGGCGACGTGTCTCGCAAGCAGATCACCGGCATCGGCCCCGCTCCGCGTACCGGGGTCGATGACAGCGGCTGCCCGATCCTCCATGTCGACATGGACGCCTTCTTCGCCAGCGTCGAGCTCCTCGACCGGCCCGAGCTGCGCGGCCGGCCCGTGATCGTGGGCTCGCCCGCCGGGCGCGGCGTCGTGCTCAGCGCCACCTACGAGGCCAGGGCCCAGGGCGTGCACTCCGCGATGCCGATGAGCCGGGCGCGCAGGCTGTGCCCGCAGGCCACGATCATCCCGCCCAGCCACGGCAAATACTCCGAGGTCTCCAAGGGCGTCATGGAGATCTTCCACACGATCACCCCGCTGGTCGAGCCGATCGCGTCCGACGAGGCGTTCCTGGACGTCGGCGGGGCCAGGCGCAGGCTCGGCGCGCCCGCCGCCATCGCCGCGATGATCAGGGAGCAGGTCCTCGACCGCTACGGCATCACGTGCTCCGTCGGCGTGGCGAGCAGCAAATTCATCGCAAAGCTGGCATCCAAGCAGTGCAAGCCCGACGGGCTGCTGGTGGTGCCCGCCGACCAGGTCGTGGACTTCCTCCACCCGCTGCCCGTATCCGCCCTGTGGGGCGTCGGGGAGCGCACCGAGCAGTCCCTCGTACGCCTCGGCATCCGCACGGTCGGAGACCTGGCCAGAGTGCCCCACGCCACCCTCCAGCGCGAGCTCGGGCAGGCCGTGGGCGGTCACCTGGCGGCGCTGTCCTGGGGGCGTGACGAGCGGCCGGTGAGCGCGCACGTCCCGGACAAGAGCATCGGCAACGAAGAGACGTTCGCGGTGGACGTCGACGACCCCGAGGTGATCAAGCGCGAGCTCCTGCGCCTGTCCGAGCGGGTGGCCGCCAGGATGCGTAAGGGCGGCCACGTGGGAAGAACTGTAAGTGTGAAGCTACGCCGAGCCGATTTCACCACGATCAACCGCTCGCGTACGCTGCGCGAGCCGACCGACGTCGCCCAAGTGATTTACGCCACAGCTTGCGAGCTGTTCCAGGCGGCCGGGCTCGAGCGCGTACGGCTGCGCCTGGTCGGCGTCAGGATGGAAAACCTCAAGCCGGCCGATGCGGCCACCCGCCAGCTCAGCCTGGGCGAGCGGGAGACCGGCTGGCGCGAGGCCGAACAGGCCATGGACAAGGCGATCCGGAGATTCGGTCCCGATGCGGTGCTCCCAGCGTCGCTTGTACGTGGCAAGCTTGATGAAATAGAGACATGACGTCGATGTCTGGATTTCGTGGGGCGTCAGTGTCGCGATTTTGGGGGAAGGGGGGCGAGATGGGCCACAATGGAGCCATGACGTCACCTCCGGTTTGGTCTGCGTTGGACGTTTGCTTTCGCCTACGTCTACAGCCTCGTATTCTGGGGATAACCGACCGCGAGGTTCGGACACCCCGTGTCGTCCGTTGCCGTCTTCCCCGTCCTGGGGCCGTCCTTGGGAGGCGCCGTGCCGCTCTCTGAGCACGAGCAGCGCTTGCTCGACCAGATCGAGCAGGCCCTCTACGCCGAGGACCCGAAGTGGGCCAACACCGTAAGGATCAGTGACCCGCGCAGCCATTACAAGCGTCGCCTGGTCAAAGCCTCCATCGGCTTTGCCCTCGGTGTCGTCATCATGATGGTCGGCGTGGTCATGAGTTTGATCTGGCTCGGCGTCGGCGGTTTCGTGGTCATGCTCGCCGCGTGTCTGTGGGGCTTGTCCAGTTGGAAACGAATGAATGGGTTCGGAGACGCTGCTCCCGCCTCCGGCACGGCCGTACCTCCGGGCAAGCCTGCCCGCAGGGGCAACCGTGGCACCTTCATGGAGCGCATGGAAGAGCGCTGGCGCCGTCGCCACGACGAGCGCTGAGCAGATAAACCGCCCAGGGCTGACCGGCAAGCCGGCACTCGTGCCGATCCGGTGGAGACAGCAAAGCGTGCGGCCGTCCACCCGTCAGGGGGACGGCCGCACGCGCGGGTCGGTCGTCAGGAGCCCTTCTGGGCTGCCGTCCGCCGCAATCTGATGTTCTCCAGCAGGTCGAACCCGTCGAGCAGGCGCTCGCCGAGGCCGCGCAGCCGGCGCAGGGTCGAGGGCGGCAGCAGCACCGCGCGCACCCGCCGCCCGCGTGAGACCGTGGCCGCCAGGGCCTGCCGCACCGTGCGCAGCTCCTTCTTCATGGGGCCGATCCGCCCGGGATCCCTGGCGAACAGCACCCGCTCGACCGCGGAGGCGATCGCCGTGATGGCCGCCGCCGAGTCCGGGTCGAACTCGTACTGCTGGATCAGCCGCCGCGCCAGGGCCCGCGGGGTCTCGCTGGTCTCGCGGGCCATGCCGTAGTCGTACAGCACGTCGTCCAGCTCGGCCCACGCCGCGGCGACCGACTGGTTCCGCCCCTTCGCCTCCTGGTCAGAGACCAGCCTGGCCGTCAGCTCGTCGGCGGGCTCCGACACCTTCCAGCCGAGGCTGCGCACGCGCCGGTTCCTGGTGACCAGCCGCGTGCCGGCGGGGATCAGCAGGAGGAGCAGCAGCGCCCCGGCGCCGATGCCGAGCTTGCCGATCAGCGGCATCGAGTCGTCGGGCGGCAGCCCGCCGGTCGCGATGAGGGCCTCGCGGTCGGCCTGGCGGGGGTTGAGCTGGTTCGACGGGTCGATCGGCTCGTCGGCGGATGAGCTGGTCGCGCCCGGGGTCGGGGTCGCGGCCTCGCCGGTCGCCTCCGGCCTGGGCTGCGTGTACGTCGGCACGCGCGCGCTGCCCTGCCCCAGCGATCCGGCGGGCGTCGGCTCGAACGGCAGCCAGCCCACGCCCTCGAAATACAGCTCGGGCCAGGAGTGGGAGTCGTTCGTGCCGACCGTCCAGCGGTCGCCGATCTTCGTGCCGCCCGTGTAGCCGATCGCCACCCGCGACGGGATGCCCACCAGCCTGGCCAGCACCGCCATCGACGCGGCGAACTGCTCGCAGTAGCCCACCCGGTCGCGCAGCAGGAAGTCCCGCAGCGCGGAGTTGCTGTGCCCCTGGGTGCGCACGTTGTAGGTGAAGCCGCCGTCCTTGGTGAAGAACTGCTGCAGCTTGACCGCGGCCTCGTAGCTCGTCGAGGCGTTCGCGGTCAGGCGGGAGGCCAGCTCGCCGATCTCGGGAGGCAGGTTCTCCGGCAGCTTGAGGTAGCGCGGATCCGCCCGCGGCCTGGTCCCGTCCAGCGAGTCCAGCAGGTCCGCGGTGGGCTCGGGCTCGCTCGTGCCCACCTGGTACTCGATGCCGGCGGCCTCGTCGCGGGTGGAGAAGACCATCAGCGTGTCGACGTCCGCGCGCCAGTCGCCCTCCACCCGGATCTCCCTGGCCGGGTACGGCAGCGGCAGGAACGACAGCCGCGCGATCTCGTCGCTGATCTGGACGTTCGTGACCACGCTGTTGATCTTGGGTTCCGCGCCCAGCCCCGGAGGGTCGGGAAGCGGGCCGTTGTCCGTCCTGTTGTCCGGCGACCCCTTCGGCTCGGTCATGCCGAACTGCTGGCCGTCGAACGTGTCGAGCGAGTAGATCCGCAGATAGCGGGGTTTGTCGTCGTTGTTGGTGTAGGTGAGCACCACCCGGCGCTCGGGCAGCTCCAGCTGCCCGCGCAGGTTCGCGATGGGGTTGGGGATGCTGATCGAGTTGCCCTTGCCGATCCCTCTGCCGCCCACGCCGAACGTGAAGAACGACACCGGCTCCATCGCCGGCAGCAGCGCTGGCAGCAGCACGGCCAGCGCGATCGCGGCGAACCCGATGCGCTTGCCCGACAGCCGCAGGCCGCTCGTGTCGGCGGCGGTGCGCGGCGCGCCGGACGAGTTGCCGGAGGAGTTGCCGGACGACGCCGCCCGGGTGGTCCTGCGTACCAGCACCGCCCGGCCCCAGTGACCCACCCGCTCGCGCCCGTCGGCGATCAGCAGGCTGACGAACCCGAGCGCCGCGATGATGAACGCGGGCCAGCTGATCGGGTCGGGCAGGATCGTGGCCGGCACGGTGGCCAGGGCCAGCAGCGGCAGCCCGGCCAGCGCCGTCCGCCGCACCCGCGCGGCGAGCAGGTCCACGCAGATCGCGATGAACGCGACCCCGCCCGCGGTCAGCAGCGTGATGCCCTCGGTCGGCGGCACGGGAGCGGCGAAGCGCTGGATGTCGGCCCAGCCGACGCCGAGCAGCCTGGCCAGCTCCGCCACCGACCCCTTCGTCGGCACCAGCCAGGCCCACGCCTCGCTCGCGGCGAAGGACGCGGTCAGGTAGATCCAGGTCGCGGCCACCCCGAGCAGCGGCGCGGCCCAGGCCGGCAGCGACAGGCGGCTGCTGAGCAGGCCCGCGGCGACCACGGCGAGCACGGCGCCGAGCGAGCTCCAGAACCAGGCGCCGCCGGAGAAGAGCGGATAGAGCAGGATGGCCGCGGCGAACGTGGCCACGCCCGACGCGACGGTCAGCCTCATGCCGCGCCTCCCGCCGGGTTGACCGCGTACCTGCCGCGGTTGGCGGCGTCCTGCCAGACGGAGGCGATCGAGGTTCCGGCGGGCAGGCGGACGATGCGCCAGCCGTATCCGGCCAGCACGGCCTGCACGGCCTGGTGGCTCTCGGCCGCCGCGCGGTCGCCGCCCTCCCACGTGCTCACGTCGAGCAGCACCGCCACCGCGGTGATGCCGCTGTGCCTGAGCCGGGCCAGTTCTCTCGCCTCCTCCGGGTCGAGCGAGCCGAGCACGGCCACGATCAGCCCGTCGCCGCCGCCCTGGCGCAGGGCCGAGACGCCCATCTCCAGCGAGCGGGCGGGGCTGTGCCGTACCACGGCGAGGGTGTCGAGCAACGAGTAGCTCAGGCCGGAGTCGGTCAGGTGCTCCGCGCCCAGGTCGGTCACCAGCCGCAGGCCCAGACCCTCGTGGGCGAGATGCACGCCGATCGAGGCGGCGGCGGAGACCGCCACCTCGAAGGACGAGCGCGGGCCCTCGCCGCGGTGGGCGTACCTGCGGGTGTCCAGCAGGAGCGCGCCGCGGCTCTGCCACTGCTGCTCCTCGCGGCGCACCATCAGCTCGCCGTGGCGGGCCGTCGAGCGCCAGTGCACCCGCCGCAGGTCGTCGCCCTGCCGGTATTCGCGCGGGGCCACGTCGTCGTCGCCCGCCGCGGCCACGCTCCTGGTACGGCTGTCGCCGCCGCCCGTCCACTCGCCCGACAGCCGTACGTGGGGCAGCGCCGCCACGTGCGGCGTCACCACGAGCGTGTCGCTGATCGTGAACGAGCGGGTGAGCTCGACCAGCCCGAACGGGTCCGCGATGCGGATGGACAGCGGGCCGATCGTGTAACGGCCGCGCAGGTCCGAGCGCACCCGGTAGTCGATCTCCCGCACGCCCCGCGACTCGACCCGGTCCAGCACGAACCTGGGCCGCACGCCCAGCGCGTACGGAACGGTGTCCTCGATGAGCAGCAGGCCGGTCGGGAGCCTGGTGACGTTCTCCAGCCGCAGGGTCACGGTGGCCTCGCCGCCCACCTCGGCCCTCGGCGGGTCGAGACGCCTGGCGCAGCTCAGCCGGTAGCGCGTGCGCGCCACCACCATCGCCGCCAGCAGCGGCAGCGCCGTCACCAGCACCCCGATCCTGAACAGGTCGTTCTCGCCCAGGAAGACGGCCATCAGCAGCGCCGCGATCCCGGAGGCGAGGAACGACCTGCCTCGGGAGGTCAGCGCGCGCAGTCCGGCTCTCACTGTGTCCTCAACCCGTGCCGGCGACGGATGTGCTCGCTGCGCAGCGGATCCATCAGCGGCCTCGCGTCTCCGGCACCGGCACCCGCCTGACGAGATCGGTCACCACCTGCTCGGGCAGGCGGCGCTGTCCCTGGGCCTCGACGCTGGGCAGCAGCCGGTGCGCGAGCACGGGGATCGCCAGCTCCTGCAGGTCGTCGGGGATGACGTAGTCGCGGCCCGCCAGCGCCGCGTGCGCCCTGGCCGCGCGTACGAGCTGCAGCGTGGACCGGGGCGATGCGCCCAGCCGGAGGTCGGGGGAGTGGCGGGTGGCCACGACGAGGTCGATGGCGTACTTCTTGACCGCCTGTGAGACGTAGACGCCGCGTACGGCCTCGATGAGCGCGCGCACCTCGGCCGTCGTCGCCACCGGCTCCAGCTTGTCGAGCGGGGAGGTGCCGCCGTGCACGTCGAGCATCTCCAGCTCGGCGGTCGGTTCCGGGTAGCCCATCGCGACCCGCGCGGTGAAGCGGTCGCGCTGCGCCTCGGGAAGGGGATAGGTGCCTTCCATCTCGATGGGGTTCTGGGTCGCGATCACCATGAACGGCGCGTCCAGCCGGTAGGTGACCCCGTCCACCGTCACCTGGTGCTCCTCCATGCACTCCAGCAATGCGGACTGCGTCTTGGGGGAGGCCCGGTTGATCTCGTCACCCACCACGATGTTCGCGAACACCGGGCCGGGCTTGAACTCGAACTCTCTGGTCTGCTGGTTGTACGCGCTCACCCCGGTGATGTCGCTGGGCAGCAGGTCGGGGGTGAACTGCACCCGGCGCACGGGACAGTCGATCGACCGGGCCAGCGCCTTGGCGAGCATGGTCTTGCCGACGCCGGGCACGTCCTCGATCAGGAGGTGGCCCTCGGCGAGCAAGACGGTCAGCGTCAGCCGGACGGCGTCGCTCTTGCCCTCGATCACCGACTCGATGGCCTGCCGGATCCGGTGGGCCGTGGAGACCAGCTCGTCGAGCTGGGGAGGGACGTCATGGGTTACTGCCACCAGGCCTCCATGAGAAGTGCGACGGCCGTCCCGTTGGTGCCTTTGCGGGAGCCATGCCATTCCTTTTCCATTGTGTGTACGACCCTACGACGCTGTGGGTTCTCGAGCGACATTTGTGGATATTCAGGGAACCCCGTGGATGTTCCGGTTCTTGTCGCATCGCGGTGCGAATCCTGTGACACGTCGCCCCGCTCCCCGCTCCACTTTCCACCACGGGGACCTTCGCGTAGCGTCCGAGCCCCTATTTCCGCGGCCTTTTGAACCCTCGACACGCCCATGAGGGTTGACCGGCCGGTCACCCCGCTCCACCCCGCTCCATCGCTCTGACCTGCGGTAACGCAACGGAAACTGATGATGAAGACGGTTCGAATCAGTTGACGGTGGGGAGAAGTGGAGTATGGTGGTGCGCAGTGGAGAGCCCGGTGCACCAGCGCTGAGCGCTTCACGAGGCACGGGAGGTGGGGCCGATGTTCCTCGGCACCCATCAACCGCGTCTGGACGACAAGGGACGGCTGTTCCTGCCGGCTAAGTACCGTGAGGAGCTGGCGGAGGGTCTTGTGATCACCAAAGGCCAGGAGCGATGCCTCTACGTGTTTCCCGTGGAGGAGTTCCAGCGCATAACCGAGGCTCTCAGCACCGCCCCGGTCACCGCCAAGGCGGTGCGTGACTACAGCCGCGTCTTCTTCGCCAGCGCGTCCGACGAGAAACCAGACAAACAAGGACGCATCACAATCCCGCAGACCCTGCGCCAATACGCCGGGCTGGAGCGTGACTGCGTCGTCATCGGGGCCAACACCCGGCTGGAGATCTGGGACGCACAGGCCTGGGACACCTATCTCAGCGCACAGGAGCAGGCGTTCGCCGATCTGTCGGAGGAGGTGCTGCCAGGGATCTTGTAGTGACCACGGTCGATCCGTCGGTGATGTCGTTCGGCGAGGTCTCCACCCGCAACCACTGCCGGCCAGCTGATGCACCTTCCCCGGTGTCAGATGGCGGGCGTCCACGAAGAGGGTGCGGATGGGGACCTGGCCGGGCGGCGCCGGGGTGGGGACCCAGTAGGACCGGCGATCGGCTGATACGCGTCATCCGCGAGCAGGACGCGAGAGGGGGGTTGGAGATGGAAGACAACGCTGGCACGGGCGGTCACGTTCCGGTGATGCTCGAGCGCGTTCTGGAGCTGCTCGGTCCCGCACTGTCCGGGCCGCGGCCCGTCGTCGTCGATGCCAACCTCGGCCTTGGCGGCCACTCGGAGGCCCTGCTCGCCTCCCATCCGGCGCTGCACCTGATCGGGATCGACCGCGACCCTTTCGCGATCGACTTCTCGACCCGCAGGCTGAGCCCTTACGCGGACCGGATCACCCTGGTCCACGCCTCCTCCGGTGACCTGGAGGAGGTCCTCGCCGAGGCGGGGCACCCCGTGATCGACGCGGCCCTGTTCGACCTCGGCGTCTCCTCGCCGCAGCTCGACGAGGCCGAGCGGGGTTTCGCCTATTCCTATGACGCGCCGCTCGACATGCGGATGGACACGCAGCAGGAGCTGACCGCGGAACAGGTGATCAATACCTATTCCGCGGCGGAGCTGACCCGCATTCTGCGCAACTACGGGGAGGAACGATTCGCCCCGCGTGTCGCAAGCCTGATCATCAAAGAACGGGCCAAAGAGGCAATAACCTCGACTAAGCGGCTTGCGGACATCGTGCGCGACGCGATTCCCGCCGCCACGCGACGTACTGGGGGCAACCCCGCGAAGAGGACTTTCCAGGCGCTGCGTATCGAGGTGAACGCGGAGCTGACCGCCCTGGAGGCGGCGCTTCCCGCGGCACTCGACGCGCTGGCGCTGGGTGGGCGAGTCGTCGTGCTCTCCTACCACTCACTCGAGGACCGGCTCACCAAGCAGGCCCTCACGGCGCGAACCAGGGACACCAGCCCCCCCGGGCTGCCCGTCCCACTGCCGGCTCACCAGCCGAGGTTCCGCCTGCTGACGAGGGGAGCTGAGCTCCCAAGCGACGAAGAGCTCGCCCGCAACCCGCGGGCGGCCTCGGCCCGGCTACGGGCGGCAGAGAGGATCCGTGTTGACGACTGAGCAGGAGACAGGCCGGGGTGCGCCCGTCCGCCGCGCCGTGCCCAAGCCGGGCACGCGCAGGTCCGTGGCGCCGCACCAGACCAAGCCGCGGCCTCGTCCCGACGCACGCCCCGAGGCCGACGCCAAGCGGCCTCCCGCGGCGCCCGGCGGATCGGCCGAGCGCTCCGCGCGCCCGAGTCGCCCCGCTCCGCGGCGCCGGCCCGCGCGCCGCCAGCGCGCGCCGTTCGTGCTGCTCGTCGTCGGGTTGATGTCCGGCGGCCTGGTGAGCCTGCTGCTGCTCAACACCATGCTCGCCCAGGACACCATCACCGACGGCAAGCTGCGCGAGGAGATCGCGGTCGCGCGCCAGGAGAACGAGAAGATCAACCAGGAATACCAGCGCATCACGCAGCCCGACGCCATCGCCACCATGGCCGAGAACCAGGGCCAGCACACCGACTGGGATGACGTCAACAGCTGGAGCAGCGCCAACGACCAGGCGAGCCAGGTGGACAGGGAACGGTGAGGGACTCAGGCGGCAGGGGGCAGGGCCCCGGCCGCGGTGCTGGCGGCGCCGGCTCTCAGGGAGGGCCAGGCGCCGCTCGTCGTACGCCGTCGGGCTCGGGCGGCCCGGGACGGACAGGGCGCCAAGGGGGCTCCGGACGTTCCGATGGGGCGGGCCGCCCTCCGTCGCCGGACAAGTCGCCCGACAACCCGCCGGGCCAGTCCGGCAAGCGGCCCGATCCCTTCGACCTGCCGTTCGGGCGCGACGACGCCGACCGCGGCCGTCCGCCGCAGGACCCGGAGGACCCGCCGCGCGGCCGGTCGCGCCCAGGTGAGGCGGACCGGTCCCGCGGCAGCGAGGGCACCGGTCGCCGGCGCCCGCGCGACGACGGCGACCGCTCCCGCGGCCGCGGCGCCCAGGGGCGGGACGACTCGGATCGCTCCAGAGGACGGTCCGCGCAGGAGCGGGCCGCTCAGGGCAGGGACGAGAGCGAGCGTCCTGAGCGTTCCAGGGGGCGCGGTCCGCAGGAGCGCGACGACCGGACGCGGAGCGGACGGCAACGGCGCGAGCCCAGTCGTGAACCAGGCCGTGAATCAGGCCGTGAGCCCGGTCGTGAGCCCGGTCGTGAGCCGGCCAGGGAGCCGCGCCGCGAACGGGCCGGAGAGCGAGCCACGGGGCGGCCGGGGGAGCGGGCCACAGGACGGCCCGGGGAGCGAGCCGGCGAGCGGGGTCGCGCGGGCGCGCGGCCGGACGCCGGTGACGCGCGGCGCAGGGGCGGCCAGGAGGACGGGCCGGCCCGCCGTACCCAGGCGGGCGCGTCCAGGCCGCCGGCCGGGGCGTCCAGGCAGGAGACGGCGCGCGGCCGCGACCGGGTGACGTCGCGCCCGCATTCCGAACGCGGCGCGGACGTGCCGCCGCCCAGGGGGCCGCGCCGGCCGCCACCGCCGCCGCGCCCGCCCAAGCCGCCGCTGGTGCTGCGGCTGGGCAGCCCGCGCAGGCGGGTCAACATCGGGCTGATCGGCATGACGTTCGTGCTGTCGATCTTCGCGGGACGGCTGATCCAGATGCAGGGGCTCGACTCCAAGGTCTACGCTGCCGCCGCTGTCGACCAGCGCCAGCACACCGAGGACATCCCCGCCAAGCGGGGCTCGATCACCGACGTCAACGGCAACGAGCTGGCCCTGACCGTCGAGGCGCGCGAGGTGGCGATCGACCCCAGCAAGGTCGTGCCCGCCGTACGCGCGAAGATGGCCACCATCCTGGCCAGGCAGCTCGGCAAGCCCGAGCAGGAGATCGCCGCCAAGCTGGCCAGGACGAGCAGCCGCTACCAGCTCCTCGCCAGGGACGTCGACCCGGTCGTGGCCACGAGGCTGCTGCAGGCCGGCGTGCCCGCGCTGTCCACGAAGAAGACCTACCGCAGGCTCTACCCGGCGGGCGACCTGGCGGGCAGCCTGATCGGGTTCGTGGGCGACGAGGGTGACGGGCTGGGCGGCATGGAGCAGGCCAGAAACTCGCTCCTGGCCGGCCGCGACGGCAAGCAGCGCGTGGAGACCGGGCGTGACGGCCAGCGGATCCCGATGACGAGCAGCCAGCGCACGGCCCCCGTCAACGGCCAGGACGTGCGGCTGACCATCGACCGCGACATCCAGTGGGCGGCCCAGAAGTCCATCACCGAGCAGGTGCGCGAGTCCGGCGCCGACAGCGGCACCGTGATCGTCATGGACGTGCAGACGGCCCAGATCATCGCCATGGCCAACGGCCCCGAGCTCGATCTGAACAACTGGCGCAAGGCCCCCGAGTCCCACTACGTCAACAAGGCGGCCTCCGACGTCTTCGAGCCGGGCAGCACGAACAAGGTCATCACGGCCGCCGCCGCGATGGAGGCGGGCGCGGTCAACCCCGACACGGTGTTCCAGGTGCCCGACAACATCCGCTGCGCGGACCGCGTCCTGCGTGACGCGCACGCCCACAAGCCCGAGAGCATGACGTTCCGCCAGGCGGTCGCCCAGTCCAGCAACGTGGCCACGATCATGGCCGCGCGCAAGGTCGGCAGCGAGCGCCTCTACGGGATGCTCAAGGCGTTCGGCTTCGGCACGACGCCCGGCGGCGGGGTGCCGAGCGCGGAGGCGGGCCTGCTGCCCGACTACAAGAGCTGGTCGGGCAGCCAGGCCTGCACGGTCGCCTACGGCCAGGGCGTGTCGGTGACCGCGCTGCAGATGGCCAGCGTCTACCAGACCATCGCCAACGGCGGCGTCAAGGTCGAGCCGCAGATCGTCGCCGGCATAACGGACACCTCGGGCAAGTTCGTTCCGGCTGCTCCGGGTAAGCAGACCAAGGTGGTGAGCACGACGACTGCCAAGGAGATCACGACGATGCTGGAGAGCGCGGTCAGCGCCGACGGCACCGGCGAGCTCGCCGCCATTCCCGGCTACCGGGTGGCGGGCAAGACGGGCACGGCCAACCGTTACGACTCCGAGCTCGGCCGCTATGAGGGCTACACTGCCTCCTTCGCCGGGTTCGCGCCCGCCGACCAGCCCCGCATCGTGGTGCTGTCGGTGCTGCAGAACCCGAAGAACGGCCACTTCGGCGGGCAGCTGGCGGCCCCCGTCTTCAAGGATGTGATGACGTTCGCCATCAAGAGCAAGAAGATTCCTCCCACAGGCTCCGCCGCGCCGCCGGTGCGGATGCGCGCGGGACAGTGAGCAGGGAAGGTACGCTCTCGCCGTGCGTCCCCCGTCGTCTATGCGTCCCACGACCAGCCCGCCCCGCCCGCTGACCGGGCTCGCGACCATGCTCGACGCCGATTCCGGCACGTCGAGGTCGCCTCATGCCGCTTTGACCGGCGTGACGATCGATTCCCGCAATGTCAGACGCGGGGATCTCTACGTCGCGCTGCCCGGCAGCCAGGTTCACGGCGCCGCCTTCGCCGCCGAGGCGATGGCGAGCGGCGCCGTGGCCGTGCTCACCGACCGGGCCGGCCGCGACGCGGCCGTCGCGACCGGGCTGCCGGTGCTGATCGTGCCCGACCCGCGCGCCCTGCTCGGGCAGATCTCCTCCTGGGTGTACGGCCAGCCGGCCCACGACATCCAGGTCCTCGGCGTGACCGGCACCAGCGGCAAGTCGACCACCTCGTTCATGCTCGAAGCCGGCCTGCGGGCGGCCGGGCACACGGTGGGCCTGGTCGGCGGCGTGGAGATCCACGCGGGCGAGCTGTGCTTCCAGCCGACCCACACCACGCCGGAGGCGTCGGTGCTGCACGGGCTGTTCGCCGTGATGCGGGAGGAGGGCGTCAGCGCGGCCGCCATGGAGGTCTCCAGCCACGCGCTGGCGCTCGGCAGGATCGACGGGATCTTCTACGACGTCGCCCTGTTCACGAACCTCTCCCAGGACCACCTCGACTTCCACAAGGACTTCGAGGAGTACTTCGAGACCAAGGCCAGGCTGTTCCAGCCGGAGCTGAGCAGGACCGGCGTGACGAACATCGACGACCGCTACGGTCGCGAGCTGCTCGGCCTGGCCAAGGTGCCGATGACCACGTTCTCGGCGCTGGGCGACCCGGAGGCCGAGTGGCGGGCGCTGGAGACCAGGCTCGGCGCGGACGGCAGCGCGTTCAGGGTGGTCGGCCCCGGCGGGGTCGAGGCCGACGCGCAGATCTCCCTGCCGGGCCCGTTCAACGTCGCCAACGCGCTCGGCGCCATCGTCACCCTCGTCGAGGCGGGGGTACCGCTGCAGACCGCCGTGCACGGCGTGGGCACGCTCACCGGCGTCCCCGGCCGCATGCAGCGCGTCACGGGCGCCGACCACGAGTTCCAGGCGATCGTGGACTACTCGCACAAGCCCGGCGCCGTGGAGTCGGTGCTGCAATCGCTGCGCACCGTCACGGCGGGCACGCTCACGATCGTGCTCGGCTGCGGCGGCGACCGCGACAAGGGCAAGCGCCCCATGATGGGCGAATCGGCGGCCAGGCTGGCGGATGTGGCGATTTTCACGAGCGACAATCCGCGCTCGGAGGATCCGCTCGCCATCCTCGCGACGATGATGGAAGGAGCGCTCCGCGTTCCGCAGCACGACCGCGCTCATGTGATCATTGAGCCCGACCGCGCGGCCGCCATCGGCCTGGCGATCGCCCGGGCCGGGCGCGGCGACGTGATCGTCGTGGCAGGCAAGGGTCACGAGCAGGGCCAGTACGTTTCAGGCGAGGTGATCCCCTTCGACGACCGCGAAGTGGTCGCCGAAGCGATCGACGCACGCAAGGAAAGCAGGAAGCACTAATGATCCCGATGCCTCTGGCCAGGATCGCCGAGATAACCTCGGGCGCCCTGTCGGGAATGGCAGATCCCCGCGCCGTGGTGCGCGGGCCCGTTGTGATCGACTCGCGGGCCGTAGAACCGGGATCCCTGTTCGTCGCCATCAAGGGCGCGCGGGTCGACGGTCATGACTACGCCGCGCAGGCGATCCGGGCCGGTGCCGTCGCGGTGCTGGCCAGCAGGCCGGTCGACGGGCCCTCGGTGATCGTGCCCGACACCGCGGCCGCGCTGGCCGAGCTGGCCACCGCCCAGGCCGCCGCGCTGCCGGGGGTGACCGTGATCGGCGTGACCGGCTCGGCCGGCAAGACCAGCACCAAGGACCTGCTGGCCAGGCTCACCGCCCGGATCGGGGCCACGATCGCCCCCGTCGGGAGCTTCAACAACGAGCTCGGCCACCCTCTGACCGTGCTGCGGGCCGGCGCCGACACCCGGTTCATGGTGCTGGAGCTGGCCGCGCGCAACATCGGCCACATCAAGGACCTGACCCGCATCGCGCCGCCGCAAATCGGCGTCGTGCTCAACGTGGGCACCGCGCATCTCGGCGTGTTCGGCGGCAAGGAGGCCATCGCCAAGGCCAAGGGCGAGCTGGTCGAGGCGCTGCCGCGGACCGGCGTGGCCGTCCTGAACGCCGACGACCCCCTGGTGCGCGGGATGGCCACCCGTACCGAGGCCCGGGTGACGTTCTTCGGGCGCGGCGAGTCTGCCGCGATCCGGGCGGAAGGGGTCACCGTGGACGTCCGCGGGCGGGCCTCGTTCACGCTGCGCACCCCGTCGGGGACGGCGCACGTGTCGCTCAAGCTGTACGGGGAGCACGCGGTCGAGAACGCGCTCGCCGCCGCCGCGGCCGGTTACGAGCTGGGCCTGCCGGTCACCACCATCGCCGCGGAGCTGTCGGCGGCGACGCCGGTCAGCCGGTGGCGGATGGAGGTGAACGACCGGCCCGACGGGGTGACGGTCATCAACGACGCCTACAACGCCAACCCCGACTCGATGCGGGCGGCGTTCGGCGCGTTCGCGGTGCTCGGGCGGGGGCGGCGGCGCTTCGCCGTCATCGCGGCGCTGCGGGAGCTGGGCGAGGACGGGCCGGCGCTCAACGCCGAGCTCGGCCGGCTGGCCGGAGGGGCGGGGCTCGCGGGGCTCATCGCTTTCTCTGATACACATCTCCGAGCCCACGAGACCCTAAGACAACTCGTATTCCGGCTTCTCCTTGCAAAAAAAAACACCGAGCCGCCGACCGGATAGCGGTGGCGATCCGTCATGATGTCGTTGATATTGCTGGACGCGCGCCCGACGATGGCGCAGCCGACGCGCCCCAACC
>NZ_VCKX01000012.1 GCF_005889725.1 Nonomuraea zeae | reverse complement strand
TTTTTTTTTTTTTTTTTTTCAAGCAAAAGACGGCATACGATATGTCTTAGGGTCTCGTGGGCTCGGAGATGTGTATAAGAGTTTGCGAGTCGATCCGGGCGTGCCCGAACGGCACCGTCACGTTCGTCCTCGACCGCCTCGCCGAGGGCGACTCGTTGCCTGCGGCGATCCGGGAGGCGCAGCGCCGGGGAATCGCCGAGGCGGATCCCTCCTCCGACCTGTCCGGTGCGGACGCCGCGACGAAGGTGCGGCTGCTGGCGGCGCTGACCTGGGGATGGGATCCGGCGTCGGTCGAGGTGCGGGCGCAGGCGGTGGGCGCGGACGCCGCCGGCGCGGCGCTCGGCGCGCGCTCCCGGGGGCGCCGCCTGCGGGCCGTGGCGAGCGCGCACGCCGATCGGCCTCTCCTCGTCCACGTCCGGCTGGAGGAGGCGGAGCCGGGCGACCCCCTGCACGCGCTCGCCGGGCCGGAGAAGGCCGTGGTGTTCGGCTGCCCGGACGCGGGCGACGTGATCGTGAGCGGGGGACGTTCGAGCCCGCTGGGGGCGGCGCTCGCGCTGGTCAAGGACACCATCGAGGTCACGGCTCCCCGGTCCGGCTTCTTCTAGCGGCGGCGCGCGCGGAGCTGCCGGTCGTGCGTACGGCCGGCGGCCCGACGCCCTCCGGCGGCGGACCCGGAGTGACGCGCCCGGGCGACTATGCCGCCGAACCGCCGCCGCGTAGCCTGGCAGCGTCCAAGAAGGGCGGTAGTCATGAATCTGGGGCTCATCGCGCTGTTCGACGGACAGCCAGGGAGCACGCTGGAGGACGCCGGGCGGACGGCGAAGCACCTGGAGGAGCTCGGCTTCCACAGCCTCTGGCATCCCGAGCACGTGGTGCTCTTCGCGGAGTACGCCCCTAACTACCCCTACAGCCCCGACGGAGTCCCGCAGCTTCCGCCCGGAAAGGGATGGTACGACCCGCTGCTCGTCCTCGCGGCGGCCGCGGCGACGACGACCCGGATCCGGCTGGGGACCAGCATCCTCATCCTCCCCGAGCGGAACCCGCTGGTCCTGGCGAAGCAGGTGGCGACCCTCGACCACCTGTGCGGCGGACGGCTGGACCTGGGGATCGGCATCGGCTGGTCCCCGGAGGAGTTCAGGGCGCTCGGCATCCCGTTCGAGCGCAGGGGAGCACGGGCCGATGACTACCTCGCGGCGATGAACCGCCTCTGGCAGGACGACCCCGCCACCCACGAGGGCGAATTCGTCTCCTTCCGCGACGTGCTGTCATGGCCCAAGCCTGTGCAGCAGCCGCGCCCGCCGGTCATCGTCGGCGGCCAGAGCCTCGGCGCGCTGCGTCGCGCGGCCCGGCACGGGGACGGCTGGATCAGCTGGATGCTCCCGGTGGAGGAGGTCGGCTCCACGACGGACCGGCTGCGGGACGAGTGCGCCGCCGCAGGTCGTGATCCGGCGGAGCTGAGATACGTCTACGGCATCCCGTACACCACGCCCAAGGCGTTCCAGGCGTACGCGGAGGCGGTCCGGCAGGCCGGCGCCGACGAGATCGCGGTGCTGCCGTGGGTGCCGGACCGGGAGCTGCGGGACGTCCTCGACGAGATCGCGAAACTGGCCGGTCTCGTGTGACCCCGGTGCGGGTCCCTCCGGACCTTCCGGCGGAGCAGGCTTGGCAGCCGCCGGAAGGTCCTCTTGCCTGTCAGCCTCGAACCCCTACACCACGCACGTGGCGCTGGAGAGCACCTGGATGCCGGCGATCGCGACGTTCTGCGGATAGGTGACCGTGCTGCCAGGCCTGATGCAGCCGACGCTGACCCCTTCGGCCGGCTGCAGCCGTACCGCGTACGGGCTCCAGTTGTACGCACCCGAGACGGTCGCCTTCACCGCCGTGTAGCCAGGTGTCCCCGGAACGCAGATCTGGTGCGAAGGGGAGACCACGGTCACACAGACGTTGCCGGCGGACGCGGAGGAAGAAGACGCGAGCGCGGCGGACGCCGATCCGATCGTCAGCAACAGTGCCGCGGCGATCCCACCGACGAAGCCTTTGGCGGTCAGAGACATCTTTACCCCTTTCATTGGATTTCCGGAGAGGCGGGCAGATCTCATGTGGTGAGAGCCCGCCCTCCGTGCGATGCCGGTCATAACTATCTGCCGGCGCGACACCTGCGAACAGGTCAGCAATCGGGCATTTGCCGGGCTTTACGGCCCGGGTGGCGGGCCGGCGGCGATCGTGGACGTGCCGCCCGCAGGCGCCGCACCGCCGCGCCGCGGTCGTCTTCGCTGACCGGCGACGGAAGGCCCTTCCGGCAGGGAGGTCCCGGCAGCGCTGTTCCTGAGCGGCGGTCCGCCCGTCACGATTGATCAGCCGTCCGGTGACGGAGTGCCGGTGGCGCGCCGGTCCGGGGGAGGGGGAGCCTGACCTCCACCGTGGTGCCCGCCCCGGGCTCGCCGGTGATGAGGCAGATCCCGCCGAGCTCGGCCGTACGCTCGCGCATGGAGGCCAGGCCGACACCCGGGCGGCGCTCCGGCGGCAGGCCCACGCCGTCGTCGGTGATCAGCAGGCGCAGCGCTCCGGGCTCGCGGCGCAGCTCGATCCGGGCGCGGGTGGCCCGCGCGTGGCGGTGGACGTTGGTCAGCGCCTCCTGCGCGATCCGGTAGGCGGCCACCTCGACGGCGGCGGGCAGGTCGGCCAGGTCGCCCTCGGCGCTCACCTCCGTATCAGGGCCGACCGGCCCGGCCAGCTCCTTTATGGCGGCGGCCAGGCCCAGATCGTCCAGGGCCGGTGGGCGCAGGCCGTACACGAGCTGCCGGATGTCGGCCGTGACCGCGTCCAGGCCGGTACGTAACTCGCGCAGCAGCCCGTCCGCCGCGTCCGGGGAGACCTTCAGGTTGAGCCGGGCCATGTTGACGGTCATGGCCATCGCGGTGAGCGTCTGGCCCAGGCCGTCGTGCAGGTCGCGGCGCAGCCGCCGCCGCTCCTCCTCCCGGGCGGTCAGGATGCGCCCCCGGGAGTGCTGCAAATCGGCCGTCATCCGCAGCGCGTGCGCCACGTCGGCCGCGTACGGGACCAGCGTGGCCAGCACCCGCTCGTCGTGCGCGGCGGGGAAGCGGCGCGGGGTGGGCGGGCCGACCAGCAGCCGCCCCACCTGCTCGCCGTGCCAGACCAGCGGCACCTCGCGCGGGGAGTCGCCGACCTGCCCGCTGACCGTGCTCGCCACGCCGGCCTGGCGCCCCGGCTCGCCGCCGGGCACCTCCACCGCGACCCCCTGCACCGCCAGGCCCTCGCGCAGCACGCCGATCACCGCCGCCAGCGCCTGCGCCGGATCTCCCCGGCGCACCTCCTGGACCAGCCGCTCGGCGAGCACGTCCGGGTCGCCGACCGGGCCGTAGAGCAGGCGGTCGATGGCACGTTGCAGCATCCGGCGCAACGGCTGGAAGAACGCGCCCGTGAACAGGGCGGCGGCGAGCCCGGCGATCTGGTCGAACCCGGACACCAGCAGGCTCGACAGCGCGGCCACGCCGAAGTAGACCCCGCCGACCACGGCCACCAGCCCCGCGGCGACGAAGGCCCGGCTGATGATGGTGTCGATGCCGTACAGCCGGTAGCGCATCACCGAGAACAGCAGCGCGACGGGGATGAGCGTGGCCCATACGATCTGCAGCCAGTCCAGCTCCGGCACGGCGATGCCCACGAGCATGCACACGATGTATCCGGCGAAGGCCAGCAGCGGCCAGCCGATCTGGCGCCGGCCCACGGGGTCCGCCCGGCGGAAGCGCAGCAGAATGGACAGCGCCGCCAGCGGTATCGTCACCAGGATCGCCGTCCAGGTCAGCACCCCCAGCAACGGGTAGTACGGCGCCAGGGAGGGGAGCTGCAGCGGGTTGTGGATGACGACGGGCAACAGGTAGCCCTGGAGGGGTGGATCCGGGCGGACGAACTGGCGCGCGGTCTCGGCGCCGATGGACACCACGCCGAGCAGCACCACCGCCCGCCAGCGCCGCGAGGGCAACCTGCCGTCGGGGGAGTACAGCGGTAGCAACATCTCCAGCATGAGCCCGGACACCGCCCAGCCGAGCTGCGCCGAGAGTCTGAGCACCCCCGCCGACGCGATGTCCCCGTGCGCCGCGGAAGCCAGCATCATCGACTGGCAGAAGTCGTTGACGGCGCCGCCGAGCCCGCCCACGCACATCAGCCACGCCAGCCCGAGCCGGGGCCGGTGCATGATGAGGTACGCGCCGATGGCGGGAAAGGTCATCCCCGCCGCGGTCAGCGGCGAGACCGTCCCCGGTATCCGCCACTCCGCCGGAAGGTCCGCGAAGATCAGCCTCGCCGCGACCACGAGCGCAGGAGACACCACGGCCATGGTGAGGGCGACCGCCCGGGCTGCCCACGCCATCCCGTCCCCGCTTTCCGGTTCCCGTTCCTGCCGCCCGACCCTAGCGTGCTCGCGGAACGGCACGAGCCGATTCGCCGGCCGGTCCCGGGCCCGATCCCACCGGGGCGGTTGTCAGCGGGTGGCAGGTTCTTCGGCGAAGCCCGCCCAGCGCCGCGGTGCGAAGCCCCGGCCGTCGCGTTCGATCTCCACGGCGCGGGCGCCGCCGAAGTGCGCGGGGATCACCAGCGCGTGGTGGTCGGCGGCCCACTGCAACACCCTGCGCCGGGTCCGCGCCGCCTCGGCGGGGTCGTGGCAGAAGCAACTGGACAGGTCAGGTGACAGGAGCTGGACGGGCGCGTGCAGCAGATCACCGACGAAGACCGCCCGGTCGCCGCCCGACGCGAGCGTCAGCACCGCGTGTCCCGGGGTGTGCCCGGGCGCGAGAGCGAGCTCCAGGTTCTCGTCGATGGTGTGCGCGTCCTCCCAGACGAGCGCCTGTCCCGAGCGCAGGATCGGCTCGATCGACTCGGCGTGGACGATGGCGCTGCGACCAGGCTCCTCGGTCAGCACGCTGGGATGAAAGAAGTCCAGATCGGCCCGGGAGAACAGGTACCGGGCGTTGGGGAAGGCCGGGACCCGTTCGCCGCCTCCATCGAGATGCGTGTTTCCGCCCACATGGTCGGCGTGCAGGTGGGTGCAGACGACGAGGTCCACGCCGGCCGGGGTCACGCCGGCCGCGGCCAGCGCGGCCGGGAGCGGGGCGCCGGCCGGAACCCCGGGGCGGGCGGTGCCGGCGGCCAGGCCGGTGTCGATGAGGATGGTACGGCCTCGGCTGCGCAGCAGCCATGACTGCACCGCCACCCGCACCCGGCCGGCCTCGGCGTCCCAGTGCGCCGGGCTGAGCCAGGACCTGTTCGCCTCCCACAGGTCCGGATCGCCGCCGGGGAAGAACTCCGCCGGGGAGAGGGGCTGGTTGTGGAAGTGCGGGACCATCGTCACCGAGACGTCGCCCAACTCGATCGTGTGCATATTCTGATCCTCGACCGTCCGCTCCCACGGCGAAAAGAAGGCACATTCTTGTCCACTGACCCTGTCGAGGCCCCTGCGGGCGCGGTCGTCACGATCGCGACGTACGAGAGCTGCCCGGTCACGGGCGTGCTCCGCCACATCGGCGACAAATGGAGCCCTGCGGTCATCCGCCTGCTGGCCGAGCGCGGCTACGGCTTCAACGAGCTGGACCGCTCGATCGAGGGCATCAGCCGGCGCATGCTGACCCGCACCCTGCGAGCCCTGGAAGAGGCGGGTTTCGTCAGCCGCACGACGACCGGCCCGCCGCCCGCGCGCGTGGGGTACGCGCTGACCGAGCTGGGGCACTCCCTCCGGGAGCAGCTGCACACGCTCGGGCTATGGGCGGAGGCGCACAAGTCCGACCTGAGGTTTGACCTTGACCTCGGGTCAGGGTGCACGTTGAACGAGTGACCGACTCCACTGGACCGGCATGGTGCCGGTCGACGACACCGCGCCGGCCGTGACCGACACAGGTGGGCCCGGCCGTCCCGCGGTCTACCTCAACGGCCAGTTCGCCGACCAGACGTACTGGCGGCGCGTCATCGCCGAGGCCGCTTCGTTCGAGGCGCACGTCGGTGACGTCGACGCCGCCCTCGCGGCCAGGGGCGTGGACCGGCCGCTTCTGGTCGGCTGGTCCTACGGCGCGCCGGTCGCGCTGCACTGGGCCGGCCGGAATCCGGGCCGCGTCCTGGGGATGGTGTCCGTGGACGGCGCCTACCCGTGGGGGTGGACCGACACCGTCACCCCCGAACGGATCAGGGGGCTGTTCCGCCGGTGGGGCTGGCTGTTCCCGGTGCTGCGTCCACTGCACTTGTGCGCGAACATGTCCGTCGAGCAGCATGCCCAGAGCAACATCGAGCTCGTCGAGATCTGCGCCACCCTCGACCCGGTGCTCGCCCGCAACCCGAACATCAAGGTGAGTGCGAAGGTTGCCAGCAACCACAGCAAGATCGTGCGCAAGGACTTCCGCGCGGTCGCGGACGCGGTTCGCGAGCTCGCCGGCACGGCACGAGCACGGGGCCGGCTGAGCCGATGGCGGACGGCGTCACGATCGGCCAGGCGGCGGCATTCGCCGGCGTCACGGTGAAGGCCGTGCGGCACTACCACCGCCACGGGCTGATCGGCGCTACGGATCGGCCGACCTGCTGCGCCGGCTCGCCACCGGCGACCGGGCCCTGCTGCCCGACCGCGTTCTCGCCAAGCTGGACAAGGTGGCCGCCGAACTCGGCTTCACCCAGCACGGAGAAGAGCAGAAGCCGGCCTGGATCCGGTTGAGGGCGTTGGTCGAGGCGAGACTGCGTTCGGCCGGCATCGACCTCGCGTAGCTCCCCCGGGGCGGGCCGGCGCGGCTCACAGGTGCCGTGGCAGCCCGGTGAAATGACCTCTTCACGGGCGGGCGATTCTTTCCTATTGTCGTGCGCAAGACTTCTGTGAACGTGCACAGAAAGTATATGTCCTTTTTTGTATCTAAAAGGGCATCCTTGTCAGGCAATTCCGGTTTCCCGCTGTCCGTGAACGTGCACAGAAAGAGGCCCGCCATGCTCGGACACCGTTTATGCAGGCTCCTCCTCGCACTCGCCACGCTGCTCGCCGCCATGGCGCTGAACCCCGCCCCCGCCGCGGCCGCCATCACCATGCGCGGCGCCGACGTCTCCTCCGTCCAGCGCAGCCTCGACCTGGGCGCCCGCTACTACAACGCGGCGGGTACGGCCGCCGACCCGCTGGACATCCTCACCGGCGCCGGCGTCAACTACGTCCGGCTCCGCATCTGGAACAACCCGGCCAGCGGCTACAACAACAAGGCGAAGGTCCTCGCCTACGCCAAGCAGGTCAAAGCCAGAGGGCTCGGCCTGATGATCGACTTCCACTACTCCGACACCTGGGCCGACCCCGGCAAACAGTTCAAGCCGGCCGCCTGGGCGAGTCACGGCATCGCCCAGCTCCAGACCGACGTCTACAACTACACCTACGACGTCTGCACCAGCCTCAAGGCCCAGGGCACCACCCCCGACAGCGTGCAGATCGGCAACGAGATCAACGTCGGCATGCTCTGGAACGACGGCAAGGTCGTCAACAACGACTTCACCAACCTCAGCCTGCTGCTCAAGGCCGGCTACAACGCCACCAAGGCCTGCAACAGCGGTACCCAGGTGATCATCCACACCGCCAACGCCGACAGCCTCGCCAACGCCCGCTGGTTCTACGACGGCATCCGCGCCAAGGGCGTGCCGTGGGACCTCACCGCCCTGTCGTACTACTGCATGTGGCACGGCTCCCTGACCACCCTCTACAACGTCATCAGCGACGTCCGCACCCGCTACGGCAAGCCGGTCATCGTGGCCGAGACCGCCTACCCGTTCACCTCCGCCAACGCCGACAGCGAGGCCAACGTCATCGGCGGCTCGACCCCCTGCTCCGGTTACCCCGCCACCTGGGCCGGCCAGGCCACCAACTTCACCCACGTCCAGAACACCGCCCGCAACGCCGGCGCGATCGGCGTCTTCTACTGGGAGCCCACCTGGTACGCCATCCAGGGCAACGGCTGGGACCCGGCCAACATCAACGGGACCGGCAACCAGTGGGACAACATGGCGGTCTTCAACTGGACCGGCGGCATCAACCCCAGCATCAGGTGGACCCCCTAGACGGCACCCGATGGGTGGTGCGAGCCCGCCTCCGGAGGGCGCCGAGCACTGAGCAGGTGGAGATCGAGGCGGTCGGCCAGCCGCGCGCAGGCGGCCATCGCCCGCACGCTGTTGCCTCGCTCGTCCACCGGCGGGCTGTAGGCCGCGATGCCGATGCGCCCCGGCAACGCGGCCGCCACACAGCCGGCCACGCCGCTCTTCGCCGGCAGGCCCGAGCGCACCAGCCAGCTCCCCGACGCGTCGTACATGCCGCAGGTCGTCATCACCGCCAGCACGGTACGGGCGACGTCTGCGCCGACCACCCGCTCGCCGGTACGCGGGTTCACGCCCCCGCAGGCCAGGGTCGCCGCCATCACGGCCAGGTCGCCCACGGTCACGAGGGTCGCGCACTGCGTGAAGTAGCGGTCCACGGTCTCGGCCGGGTCGCCCGCCAGGCAGCCGCTGCCGTGCGCCAGGTAGGCCAGGGCCTTGTTGCGGTCGCCGGCGAGCCGCTGGCTGTCGAGGACGGCGGCGGACACGTCCAGCGGGCGGCCGGCGAAGCGGCTCAGGCACTCCAGCACCCGGTCCCGGCGCTCGCCGAAGGTCCGGCCGCCGATCAGGGAGGCCGTCACGATGGCGCCCATGTTCGTCATCGGGTTGTACGGGACGCCCGACCCGTCGATCGTGGCCGTCGCGTCGAAGCGGGCCCCGCTGGGCTCGGCGCCCACGTGCTCGTGCACCTTGGCGAAGCCGTGCTCGGCGAGCGCCAGGGCGTAGGTGAACGGTTTGGCCGCCGACATCAGCGCGAACGGGACGTCCCGGTCGCCGACGGCCGCCACGTCACCGTCCGGGGTGGCCACCGCCAGCGCGAGCAGGCTCGGGTCGGTGGCCGCCAGCGCGGGGACGTAGGAGGCGACCCGGCCGCCGTCCACCTCGGCCGCCTCGGCGAGCACGCCGGTCAGGAGCTCCCGCCACTGCAGGGGGCTCACCGCATGTCCGCCGGACGCTCTCCGCCGTCGAAGGGGAAGCGGGCGCGGAAGTCGTCCTCGGCCTCGGCCAGCGACATGAACCTGACGCCCTCGTGCCCGCGCAGGTAGGCGATCAGCCGCTCCAGCATCAGCAGCACCTGCGGCCGGCCGCTGACGTCGGGGTGCAGCGTGATGGGGAAGACCGCGTAGTCGAGCTCGCGGTGGACCCAGTCGAACTGGTCGCGCCACTGCTGTTCGAGATCGCGCGGATTGACGAAGCCGTGGCTGTTCGGCGAGCTCTTGATGAACATCATCGGCGGCAGGTCGTCGAGATACCAGCTGGCGGAGAACTCCACGAGGTTCGCCTCCCGGCCGTGGACCAGCGGCTTCATCCAGGTCGACGCGTCCTTGTCGTAGTCGATGCGGGTCCATTCCTCGCCGCTGCGGGCGTAGAAGGGCTGGAAGTCGCGGTAGGACTGCGAATGGTCGTAGGTGAAGCCGTAGCGCAGCAGCAGGTCGATGGTCCGTGCGGACATCTCCCACCAGGGGGCGACGTAGCCGCGCGGCCGGACGCCGAGCACCTCGTCCAGGACCTCCAGGCTGCGGGCCAGCACGTCCTCCTCCTGCTGGGCGGACATGGAGACCGGGTTCTCGTGCATGTAGCCGTGCGCGCCGACGTCGTGCCCGGCCTCGACGATCTGGCGCATCTGCTCGGGGAACGACTCCGCCGAGTGGCCGGGCACGAACCAGCTCGTCCTGATGTCCTCGCGCTCGAACAGCCGCAGCAGCCGCGGGGTTCCGACCTCGGCGGCGAAGACGCCTCGCTGGATGTCGTTGGGCGAATCCTGGCCGCCGTACGAGCCGATCCAGCCGGCCACGGCGTCCACGTCTATGCCCAGGCACACGTTGATGGCTTTCATGCCACAGGGACTACCCGTGGCGGCACCACCTGCGGGTATAGCGCAGGTCACCACATGACGTGAGCGCGGGCCGCCACCCCGCCCGGTCACAGGGCCGAGCGGCCGCGATCCACCCGTGAGCCTGACTTCGCGATAGATCCCGGTTTGTCGGGGTAGCGGGAGGACTGGCGCAGAAGCAGACGGGAGTCGCGAATGAGCACCATGGTGGGGAACTGGAAGATGGCGATCACCGACGGGTGCCGGGCCGGCGACCGGCTCGGCCTGTTCAATCTCGGCTCCGGCACCGCCCACGTCGAGCTGACGTTCTGCGCGGAGGGAAGTCAGCCGCTGGGGCCGTTCCGCCTGACCATCCCCCCGCAGCGCACGCAGTCACCGGCCCTGGAGGACCTGGCCGGCTCCGACCTCCGGTCCCCTAGCCTGCCGTACTCCGTCGTGGTGGTGTCGGACACGCCGGTGCTCGTACAGCCCCACCCGGCGGATCAGGACGCGTCGAAGTGGCGGCGGTCGGCGGCCTGACCTTGTGAGCGTGGCGCCGGCCGGCGCCCGGCGGACAAGCCGATCGCCGGGCGCGGTCCCGTCACGGAACCCGGACCGTCTCCACCAGCCGGGCGATCTCGGGGAGCACAGCCTCGGCCACGGTGATCTTCCGGTCGATCAGGCCGCTGGCGTGGAAGAGATCGGCCGCCCGCTGCTGCTCGGCGACGAAGTCGTCGCTGACGGGGTGCAGCCCGAACGGGCGGTGGCGCAGGGCGTGTTCCCAGGCGTCGACGTCCCCGCCCCCGTGGCCGGCGGCGTCGGCGGCGAACAACTCCGCCGCGGCCCGGTAGTTCTGCTGGATCCAGGCGTCGGACTCCTGGAGGGCGGCGACGATGGCGGCGAGCTCTTCCGGGTGCCGCTCGGCGAAGTCGCGGCGGGTGAACCAGAGCGAGCGGTGGCTGAACAGCCCGTCCGTCGCGACGAGCTCCCGGGTCGCGGCCTGCTGCTCGACGCGGGTGAGAGCCGGGTACGAGCCGACCCACGCGTCCACCGCGCGGTCCAGGAACAGCTGGGCGGCGTCCCCGTACGCGTCCACCGGCTCGATGTCCTTCCAGGTCAGCCCTACCCGGTCGAGGGCGAACAGCAGCAGCGTCGTCTGCCAGGAGCCGTGCCCCAGCGCGACCCGCTTGCCCTTGAGGTCCGCCGGCGACTTGATCGGGGAGTCGTCGTGGACGACCAACCGGCCGTTCTCGTGGCGCGAGCCGGAGATCGCGACATAGACGACGTCGTGTCCCTTGCCCTGCGCGGTGACCGGCGGGGTGGAGCCGGTGCCGATGAAGTCGTAGCCGCCGTCGAAAAGGCGGTCACCGTGCACGGTGGGCAGTCCGTCGGCAGGGGAGGGACGCTCACCCTGCGGCAGGCTGCGCAGATCCACCCATTCCACATCGGGCAGGGAGCGTTCCAGGATGCCCCGGTGCCGCAGCACCCAGAGGGAGTTGTTGTTGGGGAAGTAACCGACGCGAACGCTCATCAGATGGATCCCTTCGTTACCGATACGGGGGAAAGCGGGGGGTTCTGGCGGAGGTCGTGGCCGCGGAGCAGCGGAAGCACCTCTTCGCCGACGCGGTACGCCTCTTCGAGATGCGGCACCCCGGCGAGGATGAAAGCGTCGACGCCGAGGCCGATCAGCTCGTCGAGCCGGTCGGCGACCTGCTGGTAGCTGCCGACGAGCCCGAACGCGGGACCGCCGCGGAGCAGGTGGAAGCCGCCCCAGACGTTCGGCGACACCTCCAGCTCCCGGTGGTCGCGCACCGGCCAGGAGACGAACGACTGGCTGCGCAGCCAGCCCACGGAGTCGCCGTCCGCGCTGCGCAGCGCCGCCGGGTCGACGTGTGCCCAGCCGCGCCGGATCTCCTCCCACGCCGCCTGCTCGCTCTCGCGGGCGAGGATGTCGACGCGTACGGCGAACTTCGGCGCGCGCCCGAGCGCGGTGCTGTGCTCGCGCACCTGGGCGAACTTGGCCGCCAGGTCGGGGAAGGGCTCCAGCCACGACAGGTAGTAGTCGGCGTGCCGGCCCGCCGCCTCGATGGCGGCCTTGGACGAGCCGGAGAAGTAGATCTCCGGGAAGGGCTGCCGGGCGAGCGGCTCGGGCAGCCCCGCCCCCTCGACCTGGTAGAAGCGGCCCTGGTAGTCGAAGGGGCCGCCGCTCCACACGCCCTTGAGCACGTCGAGGAACTCCGAGGTGCGGGCGTACCGGTCGTCGTGGTCGACCCGGTCGCCCCACCACAGCTGGGCGGGGCCGCCACCGCCCGAGATGATGTTGTAGACGACCCGGCCGCCGGTCGCCCGCTGCAGGCTCGCCGACATCCGCGCCGCCTGCACCGGATGGAGGAAACCCGGCTGGTAGGCGATCATGAAACGGTAGGTGGAGGTCTCGCGGGCCAGGGCCGCCGCCGTGGCCCACGGATCGTCGGTGAAGGGGAACGACGGCAGCAGGCCGCCGACGAACCCGGAGCTCTCCGAGGCCCTGGCGACGTCGGCCATGTGGTCGAGGTAGGAGTACCCGTCGCGGCGGCCGTCGCGCACCCCCGGGGCGAGGCTGCCCGGCACCACCGGTGCCCACTCTCCCCGGCTGGACACCCGGCGCCGCAGCGACTGCTGGTCACCGTGGGTGCCGATGCGCCAGTAGATGTCAATGGACATGCTCGATCTCCTTCGCGAACAGCGGCAGCAGCCGCTCGCCCAGCCGGTAGGTCTCCTCCAGATGCGGCCGCGACTCCAGCACGAAGGTGGTGACGCCCCGGTCGAGGTAGCCGCGGATGCCGGCCGCGACGGTCGCGTACGAGCCGACCAGGCCGGACGGCCCGGACCCGGCGATGCGGTGGAAACCTGGCCACAACCGGGTACGCGGATCCGGATCCGGCAGGCCGCCGTCGCCGGTGAGCTCCCACAGCCGGCGGGCCTCCGCCCACGCCTCGTCGTCGTCATCCCGGGCCAGGACGGGCAGCCGCAGGCCGTACTCGACGCGACGTCCTTCCCGCGCGGACAGGGCGGCCAGCTCGCCGATGGCGGTCTCGATGTCCTGGTCCGGGGTGAACAGATGCACGTCGGCGTGCCGGGCCGAGAGCGCCAGCGCCTCCGGCGAGGAGCCGGTCAGGTGGACGCGGGGGAACGGCAGGCCCGAGTTCGGCGACTGGAAGCCGCCCGCGAGCACCTGGTAGAAGCGGCCCTCGTAGGTGTAGCCCTCCTCGTGCCACACGCCCTTGGCCACGCTGAGGAACTCTTCGGCCCGCGCGTAACGGTCGGCCCCTTGCAGGAAGTCCCCTTGCGAGCGCGCGACGGCCGGGTCGAGCTCGACGTCGAGCTGCCAGCCGAGCCGGTTGCCGGTGAAGCGCTGGAGGGAGGCCGAGACCTTGGCCGCGTAGACGGGCGTGGCGATCCCGGGGTGGAACCCGGCCACGACCCGCAGGTGACGGCTCTGCCTGAGCAGGCCGGCGGCGACCACCAGCGACTCCTCCCCGGCGGGATCGAACGGCACCAGCGCCCCGCCGATCGCGGCCAGCTCCGCGGCCCGGCCGATCTGGGCGAGGTGGTCGAACGGGCCGGAGGCGCCGGCCCGGAGATCGGTGACGAACGGGGGCAGCGGGCGGTGCCCGCCGGGCTGCCACCCTCCTCGATCCCGCCGCAGCGGGTCCCGCCCGTCGCCCCGGGTCGGCACCGTGACCAGGAAGTCCGGCTGTCCGGCCATCACGCCACCGCCCCTGCGGGCGCAACGCCGTGCTCCGGGTGCGGCCGATCGCTCCGCGCGGCCGCGGCGTCGAGGCGCCGGCGGGCGAGTTCGAGCGGTTCGCGGGCGATCCACGCGTCGAGGTCCACGTCGGCGTCGAGGAAGCCGTGCACCAGCAGGAAGTCCTTCTGGACGTGCAGCAGGTCCAGCCGCTCCGGCGACAGGTCAGGGTGCAGCGAGTGGTGGAAGTCGCCCCGGTAGGCGGTGGCGACGGCGTCCGGCCCGGACCGCGTCTCCCCGGCGAGGATCTCGCGGACCCGCTCCAGGTTGCCCCGCGCCCAGTCGGCCGCGCGCAGCGTCTGGGCCAGGAACCCGACGACCAGCTCGGGATGCTCGTCCAGGAGCCGCTCGTGCACCGTGATCGGCCTGGGGGTGCCGTTGTTCACCCTGGTACGGCGGTCGGAGTGCGCGTCCAGGTCGACGGCCACGACCGCGCCGATCTCCCTGGCCTGCTCCGCGGCTCGCGCCCCCTTGGCGTACACGGCATCGACCTCGCCGCGGGCCAGCTCAGCGATGCCCGGCCAGGAGAACGCCCGGGAGCCGGCGTCCCGGCCGACCGACGGGCGGGACTGCGCCGCCACCTCCACGAACGTGACGTCGTCGAGGGTCAGCCCGCCCTGCGACAGCGCGCCCTTGATCCCGTGCAGGGCCATGGCACGGGGGAAGCTCTTGGCCCGGGTCTCGGCCCACGCGGGCAGCGCGACCCGCGCGCCGGCCAGGTCCGCGGCGCCGCCGATGCCGCTGCCGGCCCGGACCAGGATGGACTGCCACTCCTCGATCCAGGTCAGCCCGATCAGCCGGGTCGGGGCGCCGGCCGACCGGGCCGCCAGCGCGGGCACGTTGCCGCCCTCCCTGAACAGCCCCAGCAGCCGGTGATCGAAGTGGTGCCCGGCCAGCTCCGGTCCCGCGTCCTGAAGGATGCCCACGTCCAGGCCGGCCGCCCGGAACTCCTCGGCCAGCCAGCCCTGGTTGTGGGCCAGGCCGCTGGCAGTGGGGACGGGGCACCGGGTGTACCAGATCTTGTCGATGGATGACATGGAACTCCTACGTCTGCGTCGAAGCGAAATGAGGTGAGTCGGGGACGACGCCCAGATGGCTCAGGAACAGGCGGCGGTGGCCGACGAACGAAGGGCTGTTGCGGTCCCGGGGATGGGGCAGGTCGATCCGCTGGTCCACGGCCAGGGCCCCGTCCCGAAGCACGACGACCCGGTCCGCCAGCCGTACGGCCTCGTCCACGTCGTGCGTGACGAGCACGACCGCCGGGCGGTGCCGCGCGCAGAGCTCCGCGACCAGCTCCTGCATCTGGAGCCGGGTCAGCGCGTCCAGCGCGGCGAACGGCTCGTCGAGCAGGAGCACCTCCGGATCGCGGACCAGGGCTCGGGCGAGGGCCACCCGCTGCGCCTCCCCGCCGGAGAGTGTCGCCGGCCAGGCGCGGTCGTAGCCCTCCAGCCCGACCTCGGCCAGAGCCCGTCGCCCGGAGTCCCGCGCGGCGGGCGGGAGCCCGAGGGTGACGTTGGCGAGCACCCTCCTGGCCGGGATGAGCCGGGGCTCCTGGTAGACCGTGGTGCGGCGGCGGGCCGCCAGCACGGTGCCGGCGTCCGGGACCTCCAGGCCCGCGAGGATGCGGAGGAGCGTGGTCTTCCCGGTGCCGCTCGGGCCGAGCAGGGCGAAGAACTCGCCCCTGCGGATCTCCAGATCGATGCCGGACAGCACGGACTTCGCGCCGAAGGCCTTGTGCAGCCCGGTTATCCGGACGGCGAGGTCCTCGCCGGTCGCCGGGCCGGTCATCGGGCGACCACGTGCCGGCGCCAGGGCATCGCCAGGCGCTCCACCAGCCGGATCGCACCGTCGAAGATCAGCCCGAGACCGGCGTAGATGAGGATGCAGAGCACCATGTAGTCGAGGCGGAAGTACTGCTGCGCCAGCGTGACGAGGTAGCCGATGCCCTCGGTCGCCCCGATCTGCTCGGCGGCGATCAGTCCGGTGAGCGAGACCGACAGGCAGATGCGCAGCGCCATCAGGATGTTGGGCAGGGCGCTCGGGATGACGACGCCGAGCGCCAGCCGGTGACCGCGCAGGCCGAAGCCGCGCGCCGCCTCGACGACCTTGCGGTCGACGTTCCTGACCCCGAGGTAGGTGTAGGCGTACATCGGGACGGCCGCCGACACCGCGATCAGCACGATCTTGAACGTCTCGCCGACCCCGAACCAGGAGATGAACAGCGGGACGAGCGCGAGGAACGGCACGGCCCGCATCATCTGCATGGTCGGATCGACCAGCTCCTCGCCCAGGGCCGAGATCCCGGCGGCGACCCCGAGCAGCAGGCCGATCCCGCCGCCGACGAGCACCCCCAGCCCGGCCCGATGCGCGGAGGCGAGCAGGTAATCGGTGAGCTGGCCGGTCACGGTCAGCTCGCGCAGGGCGTCGAAGACGGAGGACGGCGCGGCCAGCACGTCCGGCGGGATTTGCCCGCTGCCCGACCCGTACCACCAGGCGATGAGCAGCAGCAGGGGGACGCCGGTGCGCACGCCGGCCGACAGCGCCGCAGGGCGGCGCCTGGTGCCGAGATACCGGGGGGCCTCCAGTCCGGAGACCTCGGCCTCGGGCGGAGTGGCCGGGCCCGGCCGTACCTTCTCCATGGTCATGGCCGTCACCCGGCCGCGGCCGGCGACGGCGAGCCCGCCGCGGCCTTCAGGTCGAAGAGGACGCCCGCCGGGTCGACGGCGGCGGACACCACGCCGTACTTGCGGAACAGCTCGGCCACCTGCTGGATGTTGGCGCCGTCGTCCTTGGTGACGTGGCGGGGGATGTTCGCGTACTTGGCCGTGGCGATGTTCTGCGCCAGCCGGGCACCGCTCACCGCCGTCGGTCCCTGGTCCAGGAACACGTTCTCGAACTTCTCCGGCGTCTTCCTGGCCTCCTCGGTCAGCTCCTGAAGGACCTGGAGATAGACCTGGACCGCCTCGGGATGCCGGTCGAGCAGCTCGTTGCGCGCGGCGAGAATGGTCAGGTCCTTGTCGTCCAGGTCGCGTCCGTGCACGATCACCCGGGCGCCCTTGGCCACCGCCTCGGGGTAGGCCTTGACGATCGCCCACCAGGCGTCCACCTTGCCGGTCGCGAAGGCCGCGGCGCCCTGGTCGGGATTGAGGTAGACGCGCTTGACCTGGTCGACGGGGATCCCCGCCTTCTCCAGCGCGAGCAGCAGCAGGTACTCGCCCTTGCCGCCCTTGTTCACCGCGACCTGCTTGCCGGCCAGGTCGGCCACGGACTTGATCGGGCTGTCGGGCCGCACCACCAGCCCGTCCGTCTGCGGCGCGGCCGGGTCGGTGATCGGATCGGTGACCGAGAAGATCTTGATGTCGGGGCTGTTGGCCAGGTAGCCGACGGCGGGGGAGATGGCGCCGGCCAGGACGTTCACCGATCCCGAGTGCACCGCGTCGATGGTCGCGGTGAAGGAGGCGTACGAGCCGCCCCACTCGACCGAGGCGCCGACGGCCTTGAGCCGTTTCTCCAGGATGCCTTCGCGCTTGGCGTAGGCCAGCGGCCCGGCGTTGCCCGGATCCTGCAGCTTGAGCACCGCTCCCGAGCCGCCGGAGGAGGATCCGCCACCGGCGGCGGAGGAGGTGCCGCAGGCGGCGAGGAGCCCGGACAGCGAGACGGCCAAGGCCAGGACCGCGACGCGCACGCGCCGACGAGATTTCCACATGATGATGCGAGCCCCTAACAGTGGGATGAGGCGACAGGCGAAGAGGGCGACGTACGGCCGCCGGACACGATGAGATGCCCTTGAGCTGGGGCGACCGGGAATGTCTCCAGCGCGGTGACGCGCGAGACGGAGCACCGCGCACTAACAGAGGCTGCTGTCCACGTACATGAAGTCGATCACGCGACGGGCGGTCAGAATCACATTACCTATATTTCAGGTAGGGATTATATAAGTCAAGGAACGTCTCATGATGTGAGATGCCCGTCCGGCGGCCGAGCCGGCGCCGTCCTCGTGCGCCGGGTCGAGCCCGTGGTGAGAACGCGCGCTCACCCGCGCAGCAGCGGCAGCAGCTGGTCGCCCTGACGCTTGATCTCCGGCAGGTAGGGCGTGTCGGAGAGCACGAAGTGGGTGACGCCGAGGGCCTGGTACCTGCGCAGCGACCGCGCCACGTCCGCGGCCGAGCCGACCAGCCAGGTGGTGCCCGCGCCGCCGCCGCCGAACCTGCCGGGGGCGGTGTAGAGGTTGTCGTCGAGCACCTCGCCTTTCGCGGCCAGGTCGAGCAGCCGCTGCTGGCCGACGGCGGGGTGCCGGTTCGGGTCGCTCCTGATGCCGCCTCTCGCCATCTCCCCGACCTTGGCCTCGGCGTCGGCCCAGGCCTGCTCGGTGGTGTCGCGTACCAGCGTGGTGATCCGCAGCCCGTACTCCAGCGGAGGGTGCTCGCGGCCGAGCTTCTCGCTCAGGTGCTTGAGCCGCTCGATCCGCTCGCCGACGCCGGCGAGCGGCTCGCCCCAGAAGAGCTGGACGTCGGCCTCGGTGGCGGCCACCCGCTCGGCGGCATCGGAGGCGCCGCCGAAGTAGAGCGGGGGATGCTCGCGCCCGCCCCGGACGACCGGCCGCGGCGCCACGGTGGAGCCGGTGACGCTGAAGTGCTCGCCGTGGTAGGTGACGTTCTCGCCGGTCCACAGCTTGCGCACGATCTGGAGGAACTCTCTGGTACGGGCGTAGCGGTGGGCCTGGTCGCCTTCGCTGTCGCCGTACGCGGCCAGGTTGTCCTTGCCCGACACGATGTTGATCAGCACCCGGCCCCCGGTGAGGTGGTCCAGGGTCGCGGCGGCGGAGGCGAACTTGGCCGGGTGCCAGTAGCCGGGCCGGACCGCGATCAGCGGCTGGAACGTCGTGGTCCGCGCGGCCAGCGCGGTGGCGACCGTGAAGGTGTCGGGCCGTCCCCAGCCGGTGCCGATGAGCGCCCCGGTCCACCCGTGCTCCTCAAGGGCCCTGGCCTGGGCGGTCAGGGTCTCCAGGCTGTTGTGGCTCGCCACGGCGTCGTCGCCGCGGTGCCCGGGCTGCACCTCGTTCGGGACGTACCAGAGGAACTGGAGGCTCATCGGCAGGGTCTTCCTGTTCTGTTCGAGCGGCGCTGAGCCTCCACGCTAAAACCTATTATTCAAGTAGGTAAAGCCTAATATCACCGCTTCGAGAGTCCGGGCCCGACGGGGGCGCCCCGATCACGCCCGGCCGAGCTCGCGCCGGTACGCCTCCAGGACGAGCCCGTGGAAATGGTGGACCGCGTGCTCGGACAAGCCGGACCCGCCGGGGTCGTACACGATCTTCCCCTGGGTGAAGGCGGGGGTGCGCATCCCGCGCTGGACGCTCTCCACCAGGGCGATGTCCTCCACCTGGAGAATCTCGTCGATGTACCGGATGCTGTCCAGCTCGGCCTCGTCGGGCTCCGCGGTCTCCAGGTAGAAGTCCCAGATCTCGCGCGTCCGTTCCGGACCGGCGGGGATGATCTGCAGCACCATGAAGTTCCCGCGGCCGGGATAGCGCAGCAGGCAGGTGTTGGGCCACAGCCACCACACCGCGTGCTCGGTGACCGTCGCCCCCGACACGTCGTAGGCGGAGTTCTCCGTCCTGCCCGCCTGCGCCATGTGGCTGGAGTGGATCCCGTACGTCGTGACCTGGTAGGTGCTCATGTCGACCAAGGACACGAAGTCCTTGTGGGCCACGTGACAGTGGTAGCACTCCAGGAAGTTGTCGACGACGTTCTTCCAGTTGGAGGCGATGTCGTAGGTGAGCCGGCGGGCGAGGGTCAGCTTGGCCACGTCGGGCGCCCGCGCCTCGACGCCTCCAGGCCCCCAGCCTGCACGGACAGTGGGGCCGCCTCGGGGTCGAGGTTGACGTAGACCATGCCGCCGAACTCGGCGACCTGGATCCGGTCCAGGCACACCGCGGAGGTGTCGAAGCCCGGCATGCCGCCGGTGTTGCGCGCCCGCCGCAACCGGCCGGTCAGGTCGAAGGTCCAGGCGTGGTAGGGGCACACGATGCTGTGCCGGACGCCGGAACCGGACAGCAGCTCGTGCGCCCGGTGCTTGCACACGTTGTAGAACGCCCGCAGCGTGCCGGCCTCGTCCCGGACGGCGAGGATCGGCATGCCGGCCACCGTGCCCGTCACGTAGCCGCCGGGGACCCGCAGCTTCTCCACGTGGCACAGCCACTGCCACGTACGGGCGAAGATCGCCCGCTGGTCGACGCCGAACCACTTCGGATCCGTGTAGGCGTCGGCGTGCAAGGACATCGACAGCGCGGGATCCGGGTCGTATCCGGCCGAGATGTGATCGAGGGCGGCGATCGACTCCGGTGTCACCGGACCTCCAAGGGTCACGCGGCCGGAGGCGCCCACGCGGGGTCGCGACCGGCGAAGCCGAGTGCGCGGTCGAACGGCGGTGCGTCCTCGGCGACCTCCACCGGCGCCCCGAACAGCCCGTCCCGCTGGGCCGCGTGCTCAGGCCGTGCCGCCGCGCTGGTGAACTCGAGGACCGCCGCCGTGTCGGCCAGGCTACACGTGAACGGCTGGCCGGTCGCGCGGGCCAGGTCCCAGCCGTGCAGGACCAGCTCGTCCAGCGCGACCACGGCCATCTGCTCGGCGGGCATCTTCACGCCGCCGGCCTCGGCCATCCCCTCCCACGCATCCGGGTCGCGCCAGGCCTTGACCAGCTCGTCGAGCCGCTGCGGAAGCAGCGTGCGCCACTCCGGGTCGAGGTGCGCGGCACTCGTCGGTCCCGGTCCCGATCCGTCTCCGGGCGGGGTGGTCTTGCGGGCCGCGTACGTGAACGCCAGCGACAAGCCCATGAGGTGGTCGAGCAGCGCGGCGACGGGGGTGTCGGCGCAGGGCGTCGGATCGTCCATCCGGTCCTCGGTCACACCGTCCAGGAGGCGCACCACCTCGTGGGCGGCGGACTCCAGATCGATCGCGGGCATGGCGGTTCCTCTCTGCCGGGGCTGACTCTCCTTCCACTGTGTTGACTCCCCAGGATCGGAAAAGTAATCAGCGGAACCCGAAAAAAAGATCTCCCGGACCGTCCGGCGCGCCGTCGGCGGGGCGGACATTCCGCCGGATGCCGCCTACGCTGGGGCCGTGCCCGAGGATGACGGAAACCGGCCCGCCCGCGTCGAGGACGTGCACGAGCTGGCGCTGGCCATGCCCCACGTGACCGTCGAGCACGGGACCGGCGGCAATCCGGTCTACCAGGTGGGCGGGAAGTCGTTCGTCTTCTTCCGCAACCCGCGCCCGGACGCGGTCGACCCGGACACGGGGGAGCGCTACCCGGACGTGATCGTCTTCTGGGTCGGGTCCCAGGCGGACAAGCAGGCGCTGGTCCAGGACGAGGCGTCCCCGTTCTTCACCACCCCGCACTTCAACGGCCACCCGTCGGTGCTGCTGCGGGCGGGCCGGATCGGTGAGCTCGCCCGGGACGAGCTGGCCGAGGTGGTCCAGGACGCGTGGCTTTCGCGCGCGTCGGCGCGCCGGGCGGCCACCTGGCTCCGCGAGCATCCCCCCGGCGCCGCGGAGGTCGCACGGCCGAGAGGCCCTGTGCCGCCGTAAGCGGTGGACGTAAACCAGCCGGTCGCCGGGGGCGGGAAATCAAACGCGCGCCCATTCCCGCGTTCCCCAAAGAACGACACAAGTTTCGTTCGGTGATAAATCGGTTGAGGATATCCTTTGGGCTTCATGCGGCCTGCTTTATCCGGCCAGGACGCCGCCTCCTGGATGATGGAGAAGCCGGGTCCGACCTGCCCGCCCACCGGGCGCGCGCTTTGTGACAACGTGGCTTGATTCCCGGCGGAAATCGCATTCCCGCGTCGCGCGAACCGTTCTCATGGCCGATGCGGGTGAGTGCCGGGAGGACATCCGGATGACCAGACAGCAGGAGCGCCTTGTCGGTGAAGCTCCGACAGTGCGTGAATCACCCGCGACCGAGCAGTACGAGCGTTATGTCGGCGGCAGCCCCGAGGTGGAGCGCACGATCTTCGAACGGCTGGCCCGCGATCTCATGCGCGTCCAGCTGAAGATCCAGCGACGCACCGGCGCCCCCGGCGTAGAGCGGACCTTCCACGCCAAGGCGATCCTCGGCGTCGAGAACGCCCGGCTGAGGTTCCGCGACGACCTTCCGGAAGAGCTGCGGACCGGCTTCGCCCAGCCCGGCGCCGAATACCCGGTCATCGTGCGGCTGTCCAACGCCGGCGGCGCCCGCCAGCCGGACTTCACCCCTGACCTGCGCGGCGCGGCGCTGCGGGTCCAGGTGGGGCCGGAAGAGGCCCACGACCTGCTGATGACGAACTTTCCGGTCTCCCACGCCAGGGACGCGCGCGAGTTCGTCGCCTTCGCGCGGGCCATGGCCGGTGCGAACTCGACCCTGCGCAAGGGGATCGGCGTGTTCGTCAAGCTGCCGATGGCGGTCGGCTGGTCCACGGCCACGCGCATGCGGCGAAACGTGACCGCGGGAACCGGCCGCCAGATACGCAGCCTCGCGATCGAGACGTACTGGAGCCGCGGCGCGATCCTGTGGGGCCAGGCCGGGCCGGTCCGCTACCGCCTGCGCCCGGCCGCGGGCGCGCCGGCGGCGCCGCCCGCCTCGCAGAGCGACCCCGACTACCTCAGCCACGAGCTGGCGGCCCGGCTGGCCGGCGCGGACGTCGTCTTCGAGCTGTGCGTGCAGCGCTACCTGGACGCCAGGAGCACGCCCATCGAGAACGGCGCGGCCGACTGGCCCGACGAGGACACCCCCGCCATCCCGGTGGCCACGCTGACGATCCCGCGCCAGGACCTCGACACCGCCGACGCGCGCGCGGTCGCGCTCCGGATCGACCAGCTCGCCTTCGACCCGTGGAACACCACCGACGAGTTCCGGCCGCTCGGCAACCTGAACCGCGCCCGCAAGGCCGCCTACGAGGCCGGCAGCGCCCATCGCCGCGGCCTGCGCTTCCTCACGCCGGCGCCGAAACGCAACCTCGTCGTCGGCGCGCTGCTCCAGCGCGCCTTCGGCGCACTCAACCGGGTCGTCTCGTGGGACAGGCTGCCGACCTGGGTGGGGCTGCTCAACGTCGAGACCATCCGCCAGGTGCTGCGCCGCGACAACCTCATCGACACCGAGATCCGCGACGCCCCGCCGAAGGCCCACCCGGTGCCGCCGCCCATCGAGGAGGACGTGCGGACCCGGCGCACGTACGACGGCACCTTCAACGACCTGTCGGCGCCGATGATGGGCGCGCTCGGCTCGCCCTTCGGCCGCAACCTCCGCCCGGTCTACCGGCCCGACCTGTTCGACGAGCCCAATCCGCTGGTGGTCAGCAGGGAGTTGCTGCACCGCGACACCTTCATCCCGGCGCGGTCGCTGAACGTCCTGGCCGCCGCGTGGATCCAGTTCCAGGTGCACGACTGGGTCGACCACAAGCGCTACCCGGCCGGGACGAAGAGCGTCGAGGTGCCGCTGCCTCCCGGCATGACCTGGACCAACACCCCGGGCGGCGGGCCGGAGACGGTCATGCGCTTCGCCGAGGACGAGGGCGCGCGCCCGATGGGGAGCGCGGGGCCGCCGATCCTGACCGCCAACGCCGCCTCCCACTGGTGGGACGGCTCGGAGGTCTACGGCGGGGACGAGAGCGTGGCGAAGTCCCTGCGCGAGCCGGACGGCGGCGCGCGCCTGCACCTGGAGGACGGGCACCTGGTGCCCGGGCCGGACGGCATCCCGATCACCGGGTTCAGGGAGAACTGGTGGCTCGGGCTCAGCGTCATGCACACCCTCTTCGCCCGCGAGCACAACGCGGTGTGCGAGGCCCTGCGCGGCGAGTACCCCAGCATGGACGAGGACACCGTCTACCACGTGGCGCGGCTCGTCGTCTCCGCCCTCATCGCCAAGATCCACACCGTGGAGTGGACGCCCGCGATCCTCGCGACCGACCTGATCGACATCGGCCTGAAGGCCAACTGGTCGGGACCGCCGGAGAACTGGCTGGCCCACCTCGGGCTGTGGCTGGCCGACGAGCACGCGCTCAAGGGCATCCCCCAGACCCTGCCGGACCACCACGAGGTGCCCTACTCGCTCACCGAGGACTTCGTCACCGTCTACCGGATGCACCCGCTGATCCCCGACGACTACGAGATCGCCGACCACGCCTCCGGGCGGACGCTGCACACCCTGGGCTTCAACGACGTGCAGGGCTCGGCCACGGAGACGGTCATGCGCCGGGCGGGCCTGGCGAACTCGATCTACTCGTTCGGCATCGCCCACCCGGGCGCGATCACACTGCGCAACTTCCCGCGCGCGCTCCAGGCGTTCGAGCGCAACGGGGAGATCCTCGACCTGTCCGTGGTGGACCTCGTCCGCACGCGCCGCCGCGGCGTGCCGCGCTACAACGACTTCCGCGCGGGGCTGCACAAGCCGCGCCTGCGGCGCTTCGAGGACCTCAGCTCCGACCCGGACACGCTGGCCCGGCTCAAGGACGTCTACCGGACGGTCGACGACATCGACACGATGGTCGGGCTGTTCGCGGAGAACCCGCCCGAGCGGTTCGGCTTCAGCGACACCGCGTTCCGCATCTTCATCCTCATGGCCAGCCGCCGCCTGCAGAGCGACCGGTTCCTCACCGTCGACTACCGGCCCGAGATCTACACCCCGCTGGGGCTGGACTGGATCGAGCGCAACGGCATGACCAGCGTCATCCTGCGGCACTGCCCCGAGCTGGCGGGCCACCTGCCGCGTACGGCGAGCGCCTTCGCGCCGTGGCGGCCGGCCGTGCCGGAGGGGCACGACGGGACCGGGCCCGCCTGACGGCGCCGAGTGCCGGAAACGAGCGAAAGCGAGAGCGACCATGGACATCAAGCCGGCGACCAGGCAGGAAGGGCTGCGGGAGCTCCTGACCCGGCCCCTGCTGGAGACCATCTGGAAGCGGCGGACGCACCGGGTCAGCCGGGGCGCGTCCGTCCCGGCCGGCTCGATGAGCTACCGGTCGCCGCACCCGCCGATGCCGCTGACGGAGCTGGAGGAGGCGGTGCTCATCGCGCTCACCGGCTGCTCGGGCCTCACCATGCCGGACCGGCCGTTCGAGGACCCGCGCGACGGCGAGCCCATCATGGCCAAGCCGAATCTCAACATGACCGGCCGTACGGCGGGCAGCCCCGACAACGCTCAGGGCACACACTTCTTCATGATCAACGACACCGGCACCTACTACCTGAAGAAGCTGCCGCCCTCCCCGGAGCTGCCCTTCGACGCCGGCACGCTGGTCGAGCGGGCCCGCCAGGCGAAGGTGCGCGTCCTCCCCGGCCGGCTCGACGTCCGGGAGGGCATGCGGGACTTCCCGGCCTACCTGGACTCCAACCGCTTCCTGTCCAACCTCCCCGGCACCACGCTCTTCCTGCCCGTGGTGGACCTGTCCCACCAGTACATCAACGGGCTGATGTACCTGCTCACCCAGCCCGACGGGGCCAGGCCGGCGCTGGTCGACGACCGCAACTTCTACCGCCCGGCGGGCGTGAGCAAGTGGATCAAGAACGGGTTCCTGAACCGGGACCTCAAGCTGCCGCTCGGCGCCCTGGGGCCGATGCGCACCCAGGTCGAGGCCGACCTGCTCCTGCAGAACATGATGCTGACCGCGGACGCCATGGGGCTCGGCGCCTGGATCCACGCCACGATCCACCCGCAGATCATGCTCGGCGACCCGAAGTTCTCCCGCGCCTACGGCCGGATGCTGGGCTTCGACTTCGTGACGCCGCCCTTCCGCCTCGCCGACATCCTGCGCTGGCAGGTACCGCTGCCGAAGTACGCCGCGCTGCGCTCCCACCCGGTCGGCCTCCGGGCCGGCGGGGAGCACCTCATCAGGGCCGCCTGCCCGCCCAACTACCCCTCGATGACGGCCGCCGTCGAGAGCGTCGTGCGGGCGAAGTTCGGCCCCAGCGGCATCTACAGCGACGAGAAGACCTTCGCCCGCATCTACCAGGGTGACTACGGACGCCGCTATCTGGAGGAGGCGGAGGAGTACGACCGGCCCGTGATCGAATGCGTACGGGACGTCTGCACGTACCTCCACGACACGCACGGGCGCTTCCCCGCGCACACCGACGCCATCCACGTGCCCGGCATCTGGCTGCAGGCACATCACGTCGAGCCGGAGTACTACGCGAAGTTCTTCGCCAACGGGACGACCGACGCGCACAAGCGGCATGCCGAGCGGTGGCACGCGTAGCCGCGCTCCGTCCGCGTGGCCGAGGAGGACGACATGCAGGTCTATGAGGCTCTCGTCAAGGGGCTGGAGAGCGCCGGGGTCGACACCGCGTTCGGCGGCAACGGCGAGAACGTCGCCAGCTTGATGCTGGCGCTGGAGCACTCCACGAAGATCCGGCCGATCATGACGCGGCACGAGCAGGCGGCGTCGTTCATGGCCTGCGGCTACGCGATGTACACCAACCGGCTGGGCGTCTGCTTCGCGACGGTCGGCCCCGGGGCGTTCAACCTGTTCTCCGGCCTGGCGGTCGCGCTGTCGGACTCCTACCCGGTCCTGGCCATCACCGGTTTCATCGCGCTCGACTGGCGCGGCCGCGGCGCGGTCAACGACACCTCGGGGCTGAACCGCACCCCCGACTCCCACGCGATGTTCGCCGCGACGACGAAGAAGTCGTACCTGATCACCGACATCGCCGACACGTGCGACGTGCTGGAGGAGGCCGTGAACGTCGCCTACGAGGGACGTCCTGGGCCGGTGCACATCCACGTGCCGCAGAACCTCACCGCCCGCGGCGTGAGCGTGGAGGACTACCGCGACGTCCGCGTGGACGTGGCGCCGGTGCGGCCCGACCCCGACCAGGTCGAGGCGATCGCCGGCGCGCTGTCCGAGGCGATGCGGGACGGGCGCGGGATCGTCGTCCTGGCCGGGTTCGGCGCGATCCGCAGCCACGCGGAGGCGGCGATGCTGCGCTTCGTCGAACGGTTCCAGATCCCGCTGATGACCACCCTGGACGGCAAGGGGATCATCGCCGAGACCCACCCGCTGGCCGTCGGGGTGTTCTCCGAGAGCGGCCACGCGCGGGCCCGCAAGGCCTTCTCCGAGGCCGGCGTGGTCCTGGCCGTCGGCAACTCGCTCAACCAGCACGCGACCTTCGGCCTGCGCGAGGACCTGTTCGACGGCAAGGAGCTCATCCACGTCAACATCGCGCGGAGCGAGATCGGCAAGACCTACGTCCCCCGGCACTGGCTCGTCTCCGACGCGCGCCTGGCCATCGAGGCGATCACCGAGGCGCTGGAGCGGAAGTCCCCGCCCGTCCGCCCTCCGGAGGTCGTGGGCCGCGACTACGAGAGGCGGCACATCGTCCGCTTCCCCGGCAAGATCCACCCGGGCGAGCTCGCGCAGGCGATCGGCCGCATGCTCCCCGAGCGCGGCGTGCTGCTCGCCGACGCGGGCGCGCACCTGGCCTGGCTCGGCTACTACGTCGATCTCGAAAGCGGCCAGAACTTCCGCAAGACGGGGACCTTCGGGCCGATGGCCGGGCACGTCAACGGCGCGATCGGGGTGAAGCTGGCCGAGCCGGACCGCACGGTCGTCGTCGGCTGCGGCGACGGGTGCTACTCCATGGCTGGGTTCGAGCTGATGACCGCCGTGCAGAACGACATCCCGGTCATCTGGGTGATCTTCAACGACCACGAGTACAAGCTCGTGAAGCTCTACCAGCTCGCCACGTACGGCGAGTCGGCCCTGGTGGACTTCCGCAACCCCGACTTCGCCGCGTACGCGCGCCTGTGCGGCGCCGACGGCCATCGCGTGGAGACGATCGAGGAGTTCGAGGAGGCGTTCCGCGCGGCGCTGAGCTCGGGCCGGCCCACGGTGATCGACGCCGCCATCACCCGGTGGGCCCTGCCGCACTACAGCCCGTCGCCCAAGGGCGTGATCCCCGGCCTGTGGGAGGCGATCGAGGAGCGGCTGCGCCACGAGTGACACCCGCCGACAACGGGAGGAATCCATGAAGGTGTACGAGGCCATCGTCAAGGGGCTGGAAGACGTCGGGGTGCGAGCCGCCTTCGGCGGCGCGGGGGAGAACGCGGCCGGTCTGATGCTGGCGCTGAAGCACTCGTCGCGGATCCGGCCGATCATCACCCGGCACGAGCAGGCCGCGTCGTTCATGGCGTGCGGGTACGCGATGTACACCGGCGAGCTCGGCTTCTGCTTCGCCACCGCCGGGCCGGGAGCGTTCAACCTGTTCTCCGGGCTGGCCATGGCGATGTCCGACTCCTACCCGGTCCTCGCCGTCTCGGGGTACGCGCCCAGGAAATGGCAGGGGTGGGGCTCGCTCAACGAGACCTCGGGCATGAACGGGACACCCGACTCGCGGGCCATGTTCGCCGCCACGACCAAGAAGTCGTTCCTGCTGGAGGACGTCGCGGACACGTTCGACGTGCTGGAGGAGGCGGTCAACGTCGCCTTCGCGGGGCGGCCGGGCCCGGTGCACATCCACGTCCCCCTCGACCTGACCGAGCGCGGCATCGAGGTGGAGAACGCCCGTACCGTCCGCCTCGACGTCGCGCCTGTCCTGCCCGACCCGGCCCGCGTGGAGGAGATCGCGTCCGTGCTGGCCGAGGCCATCGGCCAGGGCCGGCGCGTCGTCGCGCTCGCCGGGTTCGGCGCCGTCCGGAGCGGCGCGGGCCCGGAGATCAGGCGGCTGATCGAGCGCTTCCACATCCCGCTGCTGACCACGCTCGACGGCAAGGGCGTCGTCTCGGAGCGGCACCCGCTGTCGGTCGGCGTCTTCGGCGACAGCGGGCACGCCAGCGCCTGGAAGGCCTTCCGCGAGGCCGACGTCGTGCTGTGCATCGGGAACTCGCTCAACCAGCACGCCACGTTCAACTACCGCGAGGACCTGTTCGACGGCAAGCTGCTCATCTACGTGAACATCTCGGAGACCGAGTTCCGCAAGGCGTACAAGCCGGACCACGCGCTGCTGTCCGACGCCCGCCCGGGGGTGGCGGCCATCGCCGACGCGCTGGAGGCGAAGGTGGGGGAGGTGCCGGCCGCCGAGGTCGAGAGCAAGGACTACGAGGCCAGGCACATCACCCACCTGACCGGGAAGATCCACCCGGGCGAGCTCGCGCAGGCGATCGGGCGCATGCTGCCCGAGCGCGGCGTGCTGCTCGCCGACGCGGGGGCGCATCTGGCCTGGCTCGGCTACTACGTCGACGTGGAGGAGGGCCAGAACTTCCGCAAGGCCGGCTCGTTCGGGCCGATGGCCGGGCACGTCAACGGCGCGATCGGGGTGAAGGTCGCGCAACCGGACCGGGCGGTCGTCGTCGGCTGCGGCGACGGCTGCTACTCCCTGTCCGGCTTCGAGCTGATGACGGCCGTCGAACATGACATCCCCGTCATCTGGGTCATCTTCAACGACGGGGAATTCAAGCTGATCAAGCTCTACCAGATCTCGACGTACCTGGAGACCGGGCTCGTCGAGTTCGAGAACCCCGACTTCGCGGCCTACGCGCGCGCGTGCGGCGCCGACGGCCACCGGGTGGAGACGATCGAGGAGTTCGAGGAGGCGTTCCGCGCGGCGCTGAGCTCCGGCCGCCCCACGGTGATCGACGCCAAGATCACCCGCTGGGCGGTCCCGCACTACAGCCCCTCACCCGACGGCGTGATCGCCGGCCTGGTCGAGGCACTCGAAGACCGCTTCCGCTCCGGCGGGTGAGGGTGGCACGCTGGGGCGGACACCGGCGACCGCGAGGGCTGAAAATCACATGATCTCGGACGAGAGGCCGCTGCTGCCGGAGGCGGTCCGGGCCTACCCGTTCTCCTGGGGCTCGGGCTTCGCCTGGCCGCCGGAGACCGAGGAGAGCGCGGAGAACCTGGCCTACGCGCGGGCCGTGCTCGAAGCCTGCCTGCCCGGCGCCGCGCTCGCCGCGCCCGAGCCTCCGCAGGAGCCGATCGTCCGGGAGGGCGACGAGTATCCCGAGTGGACCGGGATCCGGGCCGTCCTGCGCGACCGCATGCCCTACGCCCGGCACGTCACCGCCGGGCGCATGGCCGGGGCCGGGGCCGAGTGCGCCCGCCGGGGGATCGCCACCGCGGACTTCGCGGAGATCTGGACCCGGCGCATCACCGCCTGGATCGCCGAGCAGACCCTGCGCTGGTGCGGCCTCATGGTCGATGACGAAAAGGCGCTCACGCCCTGGCTCATGGACCTCGCGGAGCTGTACGCGCGGCGCGTGACCTGCCCGATGGGCCCGGGGAGCGCGGTCAGGCGACGAGCTGCCTGTCGGCGCCCTCCTGGATCAGGTCCTTGTCGGCGATCACCACCGCGTCGGGGATCGCGTCGGGCAGGTCGTCCTCCAGGCGGCGCACCGGCCGGTAGCGGGCGGCCGCCAGGCCGATCAGCACGGTCACCGCGCCCGCCACGAGCATGAGCAGCCCGATCCCCCTGCCCCGCTCGGCGCCGGCGATGGGGTCGAAGACCCGCTCGACCACCGGCCCGGCCAGCAGGAAGCCGGCCGGGACCATGGCCCAGCTGAGCATCAGGTTCGTGGCGATGACCCTGCCCTGCAGGTCGAGCCCGACCTTCTGCTGCACGATCGAGAACCAGTGCGCGTTCAGCAGCGCGGTGAGCAGCCCGACGAAGAACAGCCCGATCGCGGGCAGCGCCGGGTGCGGCGCGATCCCGATGATCGCGAAGGCGAAGCCCAGGGCCACGAAGCAGCCGAGGATGCCGGTGGTCCGGCGGGCCAGGCCGCCGGTGACCGTCATGATCACGCTGCCGGTCAGCAGCCCGACGCCGGTCATCGACAGCGCCAGGCCCAGGCCACGGGTGTCGGTGAGGCTGAGCAGCAGCGGCGTGGCCAGGACCTCCACCATCGCGAACGGGAAGTTCAGGAACGAGGTGAACAGGATGATCGCCAGCAGCCCGTGCCTGCGGGTGATGTAGCGCCAGCCGCCCGTCACCTCCTGCCAGAACGTCTCCTCCCGCTTCTTGAACAGCGTGTCGGGGAAGCGGACCGCCAGGGTCACGGTGACCGCGAAGGCGAACGTCGACAGGTCGATGAGGATGATGCCGCTCAGCCCGATGGCGGCCACGAGCGCGCCGCCCATCAGCGGAGCCAGCACGGTCCCCGCCGCCTGGCCGAGCTGGGCCACGCCGCTGGCTCTGCCGTAATAGCGTTTGGGCACCAGCTGGGCCACGGCCGCCATGTAGGCGGGCTGATGGAAGGCCGTCGACACCGCTCCGACGGCGACGATGACGTACACGTGCCAGAGCTGGAGCCCGCCCGTCCAGAGCAGCGCCGCCAGCGCGGCTGAGGCGCAGCCGGCCGCCGAGTCGGCGGTGATCATGACGGTCTTGCGGTTCCAGCGGTCCGCCACCGCTCCGGCGATCGGCGCCAGCACGACGGCGGGCAGCAGCGCCATCACCGAGACGATGGCGAACATCGAGATCGATCGGGTCTGCTGGTAGACCCACAGCCCCAGCCCGAACGTGGTCAGCCCGGTCCCGATCAGCGACACGAGCTGGCCGAAGGCCACCGAGAAGAACGTCTTCAGGCTGGCCTCCTGGTACCGGGGCGGCAGCGGGGCCGGGGTCCGGTCCGCATCGCCGAGGATCTCGGCCAGCTCGGGCGCCTGGTGCTTCTGGAAGTAGTGCCCGGCCTTGGGGATGACCTCCAGCGACACCGAGTCGGAGAAGGCCTCCCACTCGCGGAAGCGCTCCTCGTACAGCTCGGTGGCGCGGTCGTTCTCGCCGACCACGCAGACCAGCGGCGCGGACAGCTTCGTGATGGGGGCCCGGTAGAGGTCGGTGTAGTAGTCCTCGCCCTCCTGGGTGTCGTGCAGGAAGACGCCCATGATGAAGTCGCGCTCGGCGGGCTCCAGCGCCTCGGTGAAGAAGCCCATGGCCCGCAGGAACTCCAGGGCCTGCCGCTTGGACGTCCACCGCTCCATCGGGAAGACCCGGCGGAACCAGGCGAAGGTCTTGCCCGGCAGGCGCGGCGCGGGGAAGTGGCCGCCGATGACCACCTTCTCCAGCTCCACGCCCTCCTCCTCCAGCCGGCGCGCGAGCTCGACGGTGAGCGCCCCGCCCATGCAGTGGCCGTAGAGGGCGAGCGGCCCGCTCGTCTTCTCCCTGATCTCCTTGACGCAGCCCTCCACCAGCTCGTGGAAGGGCAGCACGGGCTCGCCCGGGTTGCCGGTGTCGTGGCCGGGCGGCTCCAGCGCGAGCATCCTGACGTGCTCGGGCATGGCCGCCGCCAGCGGCTGGTACGTGATCGCGCCGGCGCCCGCGAACGGCATGCAGACCAGGGTCAGCGAGGCCGCGGACCGCGCGGGCGTCAGCTCGTGCAGGAGGCCGGACTGCTGCGACGAGCCGTCGAGCGTGGCGAAGGCGCGGATCGTGGGGTTCTTGAAGAGGTCCAGCACGGTCGCCTGGATCCCCGAGTCCCGCACGGCGCGCACGGCCTTGAACGAGTCGCCGCCCAGCGCAAAGAAGTCGTCGTCGATCCCGATCCCGGGCACGCCCAGGATCGCCGACCAGAGCTCGACCAGCCTGACCTCGGACGGCGTCCTGGGCGCCGTGCCCTCGGCGCGCGCCTGGCTCACCGGCTCGGGCAGCGCCTTGCGGTCCACCTTGCCGTTGGGGGTCAGCGGCAGCGCGTCCAGCAGCACGAACGCCGAAGGGATCATGTAGTCGGGCAGCTTGCGCCGCAGATGTTCCCGCCAGTCGGGCTCTGCGCCCGCCTCCTGAGGGGCGACGGTGGTCAGGTAGGCGGCGATGCTCTTGTCCTCGTCCGAGCCGCGCACCACCACGGCCGCCTCGCGGACCGCGGGATGGGCCAGCAGGTGCGACTCGATCTCGCCCAGCTCGATCCGGTAGCCGCGGACCTTCACCTGCCCGTCGGCCCGGCCCAGGAACTCGATCGAGCCGTCGGCGCGGCGGCGGGCCAGGTCGCCGGTCCGGTACAGCCGGCGGCCGTCCTGCCAGGTGACGAAGCGCTCCGCGGTCAGCTCGGGCTGGTGGAGGTAGTCGCGGGCCAGCCCCGCCCCGCCGATGTAGAGCTCGCCGACCACCCCGGTGGGGACGAGCTGCATCGCGGCGTCGAGCAGGTGGATCCGGGTGTTGGCGATCGGGTGGCCGATCGTGATCGGCCCGTCGGTGACCCGGGTGAGCGTGGACCAGATCGTGGTCTCGGTCGGCCCGTACATGTTCCACAGCTCGGCCACCCGGCCGCGCAGGTCGGTGGCCAGGTCGGCGGGCAGCGCCTCGCCGCCGCAGAGCGCCTTCAGCTCCGGCTTGCCCGCCCATCCCGACGACAGCAGCAGCCGCCAGGTCGCGGGCGTGGCCTGCATGACGGTGGCCTCGTCCAGCAGGGCGGCCAGCCGTACCGGGTCGTAGGCCGCCTCGCGGCTCGCGATCACCACGCGCCCGCCCGCCGTGAGCGGCAGGAACAGCTCCAGCACCGAGATGTCGAAGGCGAACGTGGTGACGGCCAGGAGCGTGTCCCGGCCGGTCAGGCCGGGCTCCCGGCGCATCGAGGCGAGGAAGTTGACCACCGAGGAGTGCTGGACGCGCACGCCCTTGGGCCGCCCGGTGGAGCCGGAGGTGTACAGGACGTAGCAGGGGTTCTGCTGGGTGGCCGACGCGGCCGGCCGCGCGGGGCTCTCGTCCGCGAAGCCGTCGTCGGCCAGGATCAGCTCCCCCTGGAAGCCGGTGTAACGCCCGGCCAGCTCGCGCTCGGTGACCAGGACGCCGATGCCGGAGTGGCCGAGGATGTAGTCCTGGCGCTCCTGCGGGTACATCGGGTCGAGCGGCACGTACGCGCCACCCGCCTTCAGCACGCCGAGCAGCGTGACCAGCATCGTCGCCGACCGCTCCATCGCGACGCCCACCAGCTCCTCGGGCCGCACTCCGGCCGCCCGCAGGCGGTGGGCGACCCGGTTGGCCTCCTCGTCCAGCTCCCGGTACGTCAGGGAGACGCCTTCGAAGGTGACGGCCACGGCGCCGGGCGTCCGGTCGGCCTGCGCCTCCACCAGCTCGTGGACGCACAGCTCCGGCACCTCGACGTCCTGGCTGCCGAGCTGCTCGGCCAGCTCCTCGCCGGTGAGGAAGGCCAGGCCGGACAGCGGGGTCTCCGGCGCCGCGACGATCGCGGAGAGCAGGGCCTCGTAGTGCCGCAGCAGCCGCCCGGCGGTGCCGGCGTCGTAGAGCGCGGTGTTGTACTCCAGCTTGCACAGCAGCTCGTCGCCCTGCTCGTAGGCGTAGAGCACCAGGTCCACCTGGGCGGTGCCGGCCTCCACGGCCAGCTCCTCCACGGCCAGCCCGGTCATGCCGAGGTCGCTCTTGGGCAGGTTGAGCAGGTTGAACAGCACCTGGAAGAGCGGGTTGCGCGACAGGTCCCGCGGCGGGTTGAGCTCCTCCACGAGCCGCTCGAACGGCACGTCCTGGTGGGCGTACGCGCCCAGGGCGTAGTCGCGCACCTGCGCCAGCAGCTCGGTGTACGGCAGGCCGCCGTCCATGGTGGCCCGCATGACCAGCGTGTTGATGAAGCAGCCCGCGATCCCTTCGAGCTCGGGACGGGTCCGCCCGGCCACCGGCGAGCCGATGGCGACGTCCTCCTGGCCGCTGTAGCGGTACAGCAGCGTGTGCAGCGCCGCCAGCAGGGTCATGTAGAGCGTGGCGCCGCGCTCCTGGCTCAGCCTGCGCAGCCCCGCCGCCAGCTCCGCGGGCAGCGCGCAGGTCGCGACCGCCCCCTCGAAGGTCTGCATCGGCGGGCGCGGCCGGTCCGTGGGCAGGTCGAGGCTGTGCGGCAGGCCGCGCAGCCGCTCCTTCCAGAAGCCGAGGTCGGAGCTCTGCCCCCGCTGCCAGCGCGCGTAGTCGCGATACCTGACCCGCTGCTCGGGAAGCGTCTCCCCCCTGTACAGCGCGGCCAGCTCGTTCTCCAGCATCGTGATCGTCCAGCCGTCCACGATGATGTGGTGGAAGACGAGCGACAGCACGTGGTGGCCGGGGGCGAGCCGCAGCAGCCGCGCCCGGAACAACGGGCCGTGCGCCAGGTCGAAGGGCTCGGCCACGGCCCGGCTCAGCGCCCGCTCGGCGTCGTCGCAGTCCTCGACCGGCAGCGGCGTGTCGATCTCGGGCAGCACGACCTGGACCGGCTCGCCGTCAGGGGCGCGGAAGACGGTCCGCAGCGACTCGTGCCGCCGCACCAGCCCGCGCAGGGCGTCGTGCAGGCGCTCCGCGTCCAGCTCGCCCCGCAGGTCCAGAGCCGTGGCCACGGCGTAGGCGGCCGAGCCGTGCACCTGGTCGATGAACCACATGCGCCGCTGGATGAACGAGACGGGCACGGGACCGGGCTCCTCGACGACCGGGATCACCTCCCGGGCGGCCGCCGGGACGGCGACCGCCGGCCGCCGGGCGTCGGCCGCGGCGAGGAGCGCCCGCTGGCCGCCCAGCGTGGGGTGCTCGAAGACCGCCTCGATGGGCAGGCCGAGGCGGGAGGCGAGCTGGGTGGCCACGAGGGAGTCGCCGCCCAGCTCGAAGAAGTCGTCCTGCGGGCCGGCCGGCGCGATGCCGAGCACGTCCCGCCAGGCGGCGGCGACCGCGTCGTGCTCCTCGTCCGCGCGCGCCACCGGCGCCGCCGCGACCTCGGAGCGCCGGGTGCGCGGCCCGATCCAGTAGCGGCGCCGCTCGAACGGGTAGGCGGGCAGCGGCACCCGCCTGCCCGGCGGGCCGAAGGCCGCCCAGTCGATGCCGGCGCCGGCCACCCACAGCCGGCCGACGCCCTCCAGCAGCGCGGCCGGCCCGCCGTCCGGTTCGGCCAGCGGGGTGGCCGTCGCCTGGCCGCCCTGGCGGCGTACCAGGATGGCCAGCGTACGTCCCGGGCCCGCCTCCAGCACCGCCGCGCCGGCCGCCACCAGGGCGTGGGCGCAGTCGGCGAACCGGACGGTCTCCCGCAGGTGGCGTACCCAGTAGGCCGGGTCCTTGGTCTCGGCGCCGGACGCCCAGCCGCCCGTGACGTTGGAGAGGTACGGCAGCTCCGGCGTGCCGAGCTGCACGGAGGCGAACTCGGCGGCGAAGGCGTCGAGCACCGGGTCCAGCATGGCGGAGTGGAAGGCGTGGGAGGTGCGCAGCCGGCGGCAGGCGACGCCCTGCCGCGTCAGCCGCCGCTCCAGCTCGTCGATGGCCTGCTCGGGGCCGGCCAGGACGCACATCTCAGGCGTGTTGACCGCCGCCAGCGAGATGTCCTCGCTGAGCAGCCCGGTCGCCTCGGACTCCGGCAGCGGCACGGCCAGCATCGAGCCGGGGGGCAGGCTCTGCACGAGGCGGCCGCGGGCGGCGACCAGGCGCAGGGCGTCCTCCAGGGTGAAGACCCCGGCCAGGCAGGCGGCGACGTACTCGCCGATGCTGTGCCCGGCCATCATCGACGGTCGGACCCCGCGCTCGATCAGCGTGCGGGCGAGGGCGTACTCGGTGAGGAAGAGCGCGGGCTGGGTGAGCCAGGTCTGGTCGAGGTCGCCGCCCTCGCCGTACAGGGCCTCGCGCAGGTCGAGACCGAGGTACGGCCGCAGGATCCCGGAGCCTGCGTCGATCGTGGCGCGGAAGATGTCGTCCGACCGGTACAGCCCCGCGCCCATCCCGCGGCGTTGCGCGCCCTGCCCGGGGAAGAGGAAGGCGATCTCGCGCGCCCGCGCCTCGCCCGTGATGAGCTCGGCCTCCAGCGCCGAGCGCGGGTCCCCGGCCACCAGGACGCCACGGTGCCGCAGCTGGCGGCGGCCGTGCCGCAGGGTGGCGGCGACGTCGCCCAGGTCCGTGCCGGGATGCTCGCGCAGGTGGGCGCGCAGCCGGGTGGCCGACTCCGCCAGCGCGGACTCGCCGGCGGCCGACAGGAGCAGCAGGTGCGGCCCCTCCTGCGCGACGGCGGCGGACGGGCTCGGGGGAGCCTCCTCCAGGACGACGTGGGCGTTGGTGCCGCCCATCCCGAAGGCGCTGACGCCCGCCCTGCGCGGCCCCTCGCCCTGCGGCCACTCCTCGCCGGTAGTGGGCACGTAGAACGGGCTGAAGTCGATGCGCGGGTTGGGCGCCGCGAAGTTGACCGTGGGCGGCAGCGTGCGGTGCTTGAGCGCCAGCACGGTCTTGATCAGCCCGGCCATCCCGGCGGCCGCGTCGGCGTGCCCGATGTTGGACTTGACCGAGCCCAGCGCGATCCGCCGGTCCCCGGTGAAGACCTGGGAGAGCGCCGCGACCTCGATGGGGTCGCCGAGCGCGGTGCCCGTGCCGTGCGCCTCGACGTAGCCGATGGTCCCGGGATCGACGCCGGCCGCGGCCAGCGCCGCGGTGATGACCTCGGCCTGGCCGTCCACGGCGGGCGCGGCGTAGCCGACCTTCCTGGTGCCGTCGTTGTTGACCGCGGAGCCGCGTACCACGGCGTGGACGGTGTCGCCCGCGGCGAGGGCGTCCTCCAGCCGCTTGAGCACGACGACGCCCACGCCGCTGGCCCCGATCGTGCCCTGGGCGGCGGCGTCGAAGGGGCGGCAGTGGCCGTCCGGCGAGCCGATCCCACCGCTCTGGTAGAGGTAGCCGCGGCGGGTCCAGGCGTTGACCCGCACGCCTCCGGCCAGCGCGACGTCGCAGTCGCCCGCCAGCAGGCTCTGCCTGGCCAGGTGGAGCGCGACCAGCGAGGTGGAGCACGCGGTGTTGACGCTGATGCTCGGCCCGCGCAGGTCGAGCTTGTAGGAGGTCCTGGTGGGCAGCGAGTCCTTGTCGTTGCTGAGCATGACCTGGTACTCGCCCACCGCCTTGAGCACGTCGGGGGCGGCCAGCAGGTTCTCGATGAAATAGCTGCTCATGGCCGAGCCGGCGAAGACGCCGATCTGCCCGGGATGGCGGGCGGGGTCGCAGCCCGCGTCCTCCAGCGCCTCCCAGGCGCTCTCCAGGAACAGCCGCTGCTGCGGGTCCAGGATCTCGGCCTCGCGCGGGGTGAACTCGAACAGCGTGGCGTCGAACAGGTCGATGCCGTCCAGCACCGTGCCCGACCGGACGTAGGCGGGGTCCGCCAGCCGGTCGGGGTCCTCGCCGTCGGCGAGCAGCTCCTCGTCGGTGAAGTCCTGGACGGCCTCCACCCCGTCGCGGATCGCCGCCCAGAACTCCTCGGGCCCGCTCGCGCCGGGGAACCGGCAGGCCATGCCGACGATGGCGAGCGCGCCGCTCGCGGGTGCGGCGGCCGTGACCACCGCGGGCGCCGGAGCCTCGGGGCTCAGGTACGCCGTCAGCGAGGCGATCGTCGGATACCTGAACAGGTCGGTGACCGTCAGGCTGAACCGCTTGCGCAGCCGCTCGTGCACCTGCAGGACCAGCAGCGAGTGGCCGCCGACCTCGAAGAAGTTGTCGCCGGGGCCGAAGGCGTCGCTGCCCAGCGCCTCGCGCCAGGCACGGGTGACGATCTGGGCGATCTGGTGCCGCGGCAGGTCCGCGGCCGGCTCCTCGCCGCTCATCGCCGTGCTCAGCACCTGCCGCAGGTCGGCCACCAGGCCGCGGATCGTCGCCTCGTGGAACAGGTCCGTGTTGTACTCCACGAGCCCGTCCAGGCTCTCGCGCACGCCCACGGTCAGGTCGAACTTGGCCGTGCGCTCGGGGATCTCCACGGGGGTGACCGTGAGTCCGGTCAGCTCCAGCTCCGCCGTGGCCGCGGGCAGCATGTTGAACATCGTCTGGAACACCGGCCCGTGGTCCAGGCGGCGCTCCGGGTTGAGCTCCTCCACCAGCCGCTCGAAGGGCATCCCCTGGTGCTCGTGGGCGTCGAGCACCGCGTCCTTGACCCGCTCGGCCACCTCGGCGAACGACGGCTCGCCCGACAGGTCGGCACGGATGGCCAGGGTGTTGGTGAAGAACCCGATCAGGCCCTCGTACTCGATCCGGTCCCGGTTGGCGATGGGCGTTCCCACCACCAGGTCCCGCCGGCCCGAGCGCCGGGAGAGCACCACCAGGTAGGCCGCGAACAGCACCATGTAGGGGGTGGCGCCCAGGCTCCGGCAGTACGCCGCGAACTCCTCGCGCGGAAGGTCGAGCGTGAAGGGCAGCTCGGCCCCCGCGTACGTCTGGACGGCCGGCCTGGGCAGGTCCGGCGGCAGCTCGGTGAGCGGCGGCGCGCCCGCCAGCGTCGTGCGCCAGTAGTCCAGGTCCGCGCCGAAGTCCTGCTCCCGCTGCCAGATCGCGTAGTCCGGGTACTGCCTCGGCAGCGCGGCCGGCTCCTGGCCGTCGTAGAGCGCGCTCAGCTCCCTGCGCAGCACGTCGAGAGACCAGGCGTCGGCCACGATGTGGTGCAGGGTGAGGTGCAGCACGTGCCGGCCGGCGTCTTCGCGCACCAGGTGCGCGCGGATGAGCGGGCCGGTGGTCAGGTCCATCGGCGTCTCGTCCGCGGCGTCCGCCAGCTCGATCGCGAGGGTCCCGGCCACGATCTGGTACGGGCCGTCCTCGTCCATGGCGAACGTGGTGCGCAGGCTCTCGTGCCTGGCGACCAGCGCGTTCAGGGCGCGGTGCAGCCGGTCGCGGTCGAGCGGGCCCTCGATGCGGAAGGCGAGCGGGATCAGGTAGTGCGCGGCGCCGGGCGCCATCCGGTCCAGATACCAGGCGCGCAGCTGGGCGAAGGACATCGGCAGCCGGTCCGGCCTGGACGGCGGCGCGGCCTGCTGCTTCTTCTTCCGTAACGCCTCCAGGAGCTGGCGCTGCTGGGCTGACAGGCTCATTCGTCACCTTCCATCGACCGCAGCAGGGCTTCGGCCTCTTCGTCCGAGTACGCGGCCACCATGAGATAGAGCTCCGCGGCCGCCTCCACGTCGGGCGACGTGAGCTGTGCGCCGAGCTCGGCGACGGTCGGGTGGGCGAAGAGCGTGCGCAGCGGCACCCGCACCTCCAGCGCCTCGTTCAGCCGGGAGGCGATCCGGGTCGCGTTGAGCGAGTGGCCGCCCAGGTCGAAGAGGTTGTCGTGCCGTCCGACCTCACCGCCCAGCACCTCCTGCCAGATGGCCGCGACGGCCTGCTCCACCGGGGTGGCCGGGGGAGTGACGGTCCGCGCGACCGTGCCGGGCTCCGGCAGCGCCTGCCGGTCCACCTTGCCGGACGGGTTCACCGGCAGCGACTCCAGCGCGACGAACGTGCCCGGCACCATGTACTCGGGCAGCCGCTCGGCGAGATGGGCGCGCAGCTCGGGGGGAGGGACGGGAGGACCGCCGGCGACGACGTAGGCCACCAGCCCGCCGTCCCTGGCCATGACGAACGCCTCACGCACGGCGGGATGCCCGGCCAGCACGGCGGCGATCTCGCCCGGCTCCACCCGGTACCCGCGGATCTTGACCTGGTCGTCCGCACGGCCGAGGAACTCGATGTCGCCCGCCTCGTTGCGGCGGGCCAGGTCGCCCGTCCGGTAGAGCCTGCGGCCGTCCCGCCAGGTGACGAAACGTTCCCGCGTCAGCTCGGGCTGGCCGTAATAGCCCCTGGCCAGGCAGGCGCCGCCGAGATGCAGCTCGCCGGGCAGGCCGTCGGGCGTCTCGTGGCCCAGGCGGTTGAGGATGATCGCCTGGATGCCGGTGACCGGTTTGCCGATGGGCGGCAGCCGGGGCCAGTCCTGCGGCGGGCCCGTGAGCGTGTGGGCGATGTCGATGATCGCGCCCTCGGTCGGCCCGTACTGGTTGTGCAGCGTCATCCAGGGCTTGACGAACTGTTCGAGCTGCGGGGTGACCTGGAGCTGCTCGCCCGCGGTGATCACCTCGCGCAGCGTGGCGGGCGGCTCCACTCCGGCGCCGGCCAGCGACTGCAGCGCCACGAAGGGCAGGAAGATCCGCTCCACCCGGGTCCTGGCGATGTGGTCGAGCAGGGCGGCCGGGTCGCGCCGCACGTCGTCGGCGACCATGACCAGCGTGCCTCCGTACGCCCAGGTGCTGAAGATCTCCTGCACGGAGACGTCGAAGCCGAGCGCGGTGAACTGCAGGCTGCGGTACGCGCCGCTGTGCCAGGCCATCAGGTTGGCGACCGGGCGGTGCGGCATGGCCACGCCCTTGGGCTGCCCGGTCGAGCCCGAGGTGAACAGGATGTAGGCCAGGTCGTCGGGCGTGACACCGCTGTCCGGCCGGTGGTCGGGCTGGCCGCCGAGGTCGGTGTCGACGTGGACCGGCCGCTCGTGCGGCAGGCCGCCGGCCAGCGCCCGGTGCGTCACCAGGACCGGGGTGTCGACCCGGCCGAGCACCTGGGTGAGGCGGCCGCGGGGGTAGGAGGGGTCGAGCGGCACGTACGCGCCGCCCGACTTCAGGATGCCCAGCAGCGCCACGGGCAGGTCGAGCGAGCGGCCCACGTGCAGGGCGACCGGCACCTCCGGGCCCACCCCGAGCCCGCGCAGCAGGTGGGCCAGCCGGTTGGCCCGCCGGTCGAGCTCGGCGTAGGTCAGGCAGGCGCCTTCGAACTCCACCGCGACCGCGTCGGGCGTCCGGTCCGCCTGCTGCTCGAAGAGCCGGTGCAGGCACTGGTCGGGTCCGTGACCGGCGGGCTCGTGCTCCCGGGCGAGCAGCGCGGAGACCGGCGCGGCCGGGTCGGCCGCCACCTGCTCCAGGACGCGTACGTAGTGCCGCAGCAGGCGTTCCGCGGTGGCGCGCTCGAACAGGTCGGTGGCGAACTCCAGGCTCATCTCCCGGCCTTCGGCGTAGAGCACCAGGTCGGCCTTGGCGCCGCCGTTCTCCACCTCTTCGAGCATCCGGAAGGTGACCCCGTCGCCGCGCCTGGCGTCCGGCGGCTCCTGCATCGCGAACATCACGTCGAAGGGCGGCCGGCCGTCGGGGCAGAGCTCTCGTACGATCTCTTCGAGCGGCACGTCCGAGGGCGTGGCCAGGACCGCCGCCCGCACCTGCCCGAGCAGGCGCTCGAAGGAGGGGTCGCCGTCCAGGGTGGTCCTGATCGGCAGTGTCTCCACGAAAAAGCCGATCATGGAGTCGGCGCCCGGCGCCTCCCTGCCCGAGAACGGCACGCCCGTCACGATGTCGTCCTGGCCGCTGTAGCGGGCCAGCAGCGCCTGGAACGCGGCGAACAGCACCATGAAGGGGCTCGCCTGACCGCGCCTGCCCACCTGCTCCAGCGCGGGGAGCAGCCCGTCCGGCAGCGTGGCCCGGACCCGCGAGCCGCGCCGGGCGGGCTTGCCCGATCCCGGGCGGTCGGCGGGCAGCGCCAGCCGCTCGGGCGGCGACTCCAGGACCTTCCTCCAGTACGGCAGCCCGTCCACGCCCTGCCCGCGCCGGTACGGCCCGGCCGGTTCGGGCAGGCTCTCCCCGGCGTACAGCCGGGCCAGCTCGTCCAGCAGGACCCCGGCCGACCAGCCGTCGAAGGCGATGTGGTGGACGGTCACCAGCAGCCGGTGCCGGTCGTCGGCGAGCTTGAGCAGCAGCGCCCGCAGCAAAGGACCGTTCCGCAGGTCGAAGGGGTCACGGGCGGCGTGCCTGGCCAGCGCGTCCGCGCCGCGCGGGGTGGCGTCCACGATCTTCATCCGCACGGCCGCGGCCGGCTCGACGACGGGCACCGGCTCGCCGTCCTGCTCCTCGTAGCGGGTGCGCAGGGGCGGGTGGCGGCGGACGACCTCGTTGATCGCCCGCTCCAGGCGCGCGGTGTCGAGCGGCCCGTCCAGGTCGTACAGGATGGGCACGTTGTACGCCGGGCCGGGTGCCACCTGGTCGATGAACCACAGGCGGCGCTGCGCGGGCGTGAGCCCGTCCGCCTCCCGTGGCGATGTGGGGGGCGCGGTTTCCGGCAGGTCGTCGATCGCGCGGGCCAGCGCGGCGAGCGCGGGCCGCTCGAACAGCATCCGGGGCTCGACCGGCTTGCCCAGCCGCTCGCCGGCGCGGGCCGCGATGCGCATCGCCAGCAGCGACTGGCCGCCCAGCGCCAGGAAGTCGTCGTCGGCGCCGATCGCCCCGGCGGCGAAGAACTCCTGCCAGAGCTCGGCGAGCAGCGTCTCGGTGGCGGTGGCGGGCGGCGTGATCGAGCGGCGCTCGCGGACCGGGTCGGGCAGCGTGGCACGGTCCACCTTGCCGTTGCCGGTCAGGGGGAGCTCGTCCAGGTGGACCACGGCGGTGGGGATCATGTAGTCGGGCAGGAACCGGCGCAGGTGGGCGCGCACCTCCTGCCCGGTCGCGGTGCCGACGACGTAGGCGACCAGGTCGTGGCCGCGGACGGCGGTGGTGGCGGCGCGGACGCCCGGATGGCGGCCGAGCACGGTCTCGATCTCGCCGAGCTCCACCCGGTTGCCCCGGATCTTGACCTGGTCGTCGAGCCGGCCGAGGAACTCGATGAGCCCGTCGGGCCGGCGGCGGGCCAGGTCTCCGGTGCGGTAGAGGAGCTCCCCGTCCTGGTCCCGGACGAAGCGCTCGGCCGTCAGGTCGGGCCGGTCGAGGTAGCCCAGGCCGACGCACACGCCACCGAGGTGGATCTCGCCCTCCTCGACCGGCCGCATGGCCTCGTCCAGCAGGCGGACGGTGACGCCGGGCAGCGGCGAGCCGAGCGCGGGCGGCCGGCTCTGGCCGTCGCGGACCGGCACCTCGCCGGCGATCGCGTTGACGGCGCACTCGGCCGGGCCGTAGAGGTTGATCAGCCGGAAGGGCAGCTCGGGCGCGGGGTAGGTGGTGAGCCGGTCGCCGCCGGTGCTCAGCGTGGCCAGCCTGGTCCCCGCCGGCCAGGACAGGCCGAGCAGGCCCTCGGCGATGGGCGTGGGCGCGTAGCAGGTGGTGAGCTCCTGCTCCACGATCCAGTCGCGCAACGCGGGCAGCGAAAGCCTCGTGCGCTCGTCGGGGATGACCATGGTGGTCCCGGCGGTCAGGTACGTCCAGATCTCCCAGACCGACGGGTCGAAGTTGGGGCTCGTGAGCAGCGGGGCCCGGCCGCCGGTGCCGAAGGTCTCGTGCGACCACCGGATCAGGTTGGCCAGCGCGCGGTGGGGGACGAGCACCCCCTTGGGAGCACCGGTGGACCCGGAGGTGTGAATGACGTACGCCAGATCGCCGGGCTGAGGGTGGGACGGGTGCTCCGCACCGGGGTGGGACGGGTGCTCCGTATCGGGCGCGGGCGGCGCGTCCGTCGCGGCGGGCGTGTCGATCACGGGGACGCCGCCGGGGACCAGCGACCGCCACTCCGGCGCCGTGACGACGGCCGCGGCCCCCGCCAGCATGGCGCGGATCCGCTCCACGGGCGTGGCCGGGTCGATCGGCGCGAACGCGACACCCGCCTTCATCGCGCCGAGCTGGCCCGCGACCAGCCGGATCGAGCGCCCGGCCAGCACGGCCACCCAGCTCCGGCCGGGGGTCGTCAGGCTGCGCAGCTCGGCTGCGATGCCGTTCGCCAGGCGGTCCAGCTCCCGGTAGGTGAGCTGTTCTGGACCAGCCGAAACAGCGACCTTTTGTGGGGCCGCATCCAGCTGAGCCTGGTAAAGCTGCAGAACAGATGCTAAGGATGCTGCATCCGACGTCATTGTCACGCCTGCCGATTGTTGAGTTTTTTAGGACTTTTTGGCACGCCGCGGAACAGAATGACCTGATCATTCGTTATGTGTCAACTGCGCACGTAAGCGGAGGTTGTGGTGTTGCGTCCCGGCGACGGGGCACAGCCCCGCCCGCGCGGCCGGGGCTCGCCTCTCGCTACCGTCACCCGCGCCACGGGACCATCCCCGGTCGGCGAGGCGTCCCGTCGTGCGGCATCATGAGGTGCACGGCTCGCCCGGTACTGGGCATCACTCTGGGCTGACTGGGCGGCCAGGGTAGGCCGCTCGGAGAAGTGCGTCCGCAGCTTCTGGCGTCCCCAGGACGGCTTTCCCGCCCCCATCGGGCGACGGCCGACCCTGCACACCACCGGCCCGGACCCGGAGCTGTACGACGAGGCCGCCCTGGACGCATGGCGGGCCCGGGCGCTCACCTCGCCGACGCCGTACCCGATGCCGGCCGCCGCCGGAATGGGTCAGCAGCGACGGATGGAAGGCCCGATCGTGCAGGCCCAACCCGCAGCCGCCGGGGCGACCGCGTCGGCGAGTAAGGCGCGAGGGCTACTTGAGAGGCTGAAGCTTCCCGGCAGCGTCCGCACCGGGCTCGATGCCATCATGGACATGGGAAAGACCATGACGACGATCAGCACCGACACGGACCCGCTCGCCGGCTCGGCCGCCCGGCGCTAGCCAGGCCATCTCGGTAGTGAGGTAAGGATCACTGCTTGACCGCAAGCAGGCCGTACAGTTTGCTGATCTTCTCCTGGTCGGCAATGAGCGGCAGCGTGTCGAACGTCAGGTTCCAGTCGGTCACCTTGCCGTGCCGGTGGCCGAAGCGCTCGATGATGCCGAAGGTGATGTCACGACCCTGACTGCGGACCGTGCCGTACCACTCCTGATAGGTGGCGTTCTTGGTGCGTACTGTCTGCCCTGGTTCGAGCTTGCCTGCGGGGGTGCCATCCTGGTCGTCCTCGAATTTGCCGACCAGCTTGTTGATGTAGGCGAGCTTGGCAGATCGGGTATGCAGCGTGCGCTCGCCGAGCCCGATACCCGACAGCGGCGCCGCGCCGACGCCGTCCACCAGAGCCTCGGCGTTCTTGCCGTTCCAAGCGGCGGCGCGGGCGAGAAGGTTCTTGGTCAGCTGGCTCACGCGCACTGGTCTGAGGGGAGCGCGTCCGTCGGAGTCAGTGATACCGCCGAACATGTCCTCCAGGCGCAGTTCCACAGGGGCGATCGGGTTGAACCAGGCGAATCTGTCGTAGTAGCGCCGTCCCTGCACCACGTCGCCGTCCTTGTTCACCACGACGCGGTAGATGGCGGGGTAGTCGATGGTGCGGCCGTGCACCACGATCCGGTTGGCGGCACCGTACATGACCGTGTTGCCGCCGATGGCTATGCGAGTCGGGCGCATGTTGAAGGACGGGACGAGCGTGAGGCTGTTGGAGATGGACTTCTTGATGTTCTCCTTACCCTGAACGATCGGGCTGGCCGCCTCCCAGAGCGTGGCGTCCTGCGACCAGATCCTCTCGTATGCCGCCACCCGCTCGTCGAAGCCGTCCTCGGTGAGCATGGCGCCGAAGGTGGTCTGCCGCCCGATGAAGGTGCTGGCCTGCGGGGTCATCCGCCCCTCGATCACCGGCTGCGCCGGTTCCTGGGCCTGAACTGGAGTGGCCACAACACCGAAAGCAAAAGTGCCGGCCGCAAGGGCAAGGCTAAGGTTCCGCTTCACGTTCATGACCATCATTCAGCCCCAAACCTCTCCTACCTGTCGATTACCTGCCACATAGGGTGGATTTCGGGCGGCGACTCCCGGTGTCGGCCCCCACTCGGGTCCGTGTCACCGGCCCCAAAGTAGCTTTCCGTAATCACGCTCACGGATTGTGTTTCCAAAGGTCGTTCGGGTGCGTTCCATAAGCGACACCCGGATCTTCTCCGAGAAGATCTCCACCCGTGCCACCAGCCGTGGCAAGACCATCGGCGGCGCCACCGTCACCGATCCATCGTCAGGGAGTCGTTCATCGAGCCAAACTCCAGTCCCATCCACCAGTCCGGAGGCCAAGTGGGAGAGACGGAGTCGAGGAGATCATTTCTCAAACAGGTGCTGTCGTCCGACGGCAATGTCGTCCAACGCCGATCTGCCGGCACGTTCGCTCTATGAAGAGCGTTGGCCTCGGCGGTCCGGCCTGGCCTGTAGGCCGTCGAGGACGAGCGCGAGGTAGCGGCGCCACGGCTGCGCGGCACCGGCGGACGGCAGATCCATCACGGAGTCGATCATCGCAACGATGGGCGCGATGTCGCCCACCGTGATGTCGTCGCGCATCGTGCCCTGTTCCTTGGCGCGGGCGATGAGGCAGCCGCAGCACTTCATGATGCCTTCACGGGTGCGTGCGATCTGCTTGCTCTCGCCCGTACCCCGCCGTATAAGTTCGCGGAGCCCGCGATCGGTCGCGGCTTGTTCCAAAGCGTGTTCGAGGAAGACTTTCAGGGCTTCGTAGGCGTCCTGCCCTGCCAGCGCGGCCTGTGCCGCGGCACGGATGTCGTCAAGCTTGCCGGCGTAGACGGCCTCGGCGAGGGCCTCTTTGTTGGGAAACCGTCGGTAGACGGTGCCGACGCCGAGTCCCGCGTGGTGGGCAACGTCGTTGAGCGTGGCTTGCAGCCCGCGCGCGGCGAACACTTCCTGTGCCGCCGCCAGCGTGCGCTGCCGGTTGTGCTCGGCGTCGCGGCGCAGTACCGGTGTCTCTTCGCTCATGGCATCCCGTCCGTCCGGATAACTGGATACATCATATCCACTTCGTGCTAGGCTCCCCGACATAAGCGGATATGCCATATCCACTTCGGTGGGTATGCGGGGAGAGCAGGTGAAACATGAAGACCGTGATCATCACCGGAGGCACCGATGGGCTCGGCAAAGGGCTGGCCCGCCACTACCTCCACCAAGGCGCTCACGTCATCGCCATCGGCAGCACCGCAGAAAAGGGACAGGCCTTGATCGCTGAAGCCAAAGCCCTGACGACCGGACGGGCCGGCTTCGTGCGCGCCGGTCTCACCTCGGTGGCCGGCTCCTGGGAGCTCGTCGAACGGCTCGCCAACCAGCCGTTTCGTGCTGAGCCACGGCCTCCACGACCCGCTGCGGGCCGCCCTCCGTTCCGGTCATCATGAACGTGGGCGCGCCCGGTGTGCCGCTGGGCCGTATCCACTGGGATGACCTGCAGCTGACACGTACCTACAGCGGGACCAAGGCCACCCTGCAGTCCTTCCGGGCTGACGACCTCCTCGGAGTCGCCCCCGGCGTTCTGCATGCCGACAGCGGCGTCTCCTGCATCGGCTACAACCCCGGCGCGGTCTCCACCGGCATGCCCGCGAGCCTGCCGCAACCGCTACGTGCGGTGACAAAGGCGCATTCAACCGGCATGACGCACTACGCCTCCGTGACCTCACCCGAGAGCTGATCTCACGCTGACGGCCATGCCCATGCCCTGTTCCGATGCTTCACCTAACCGACCCAGACGACAGCGTCCGACCAAACCTGGAGAAAGCACAGATGACACTCAGCGACCTGACGGGCAAGACCGCCCTGATCACCGGCAGCACCGCGGGGATCGGCATGGAGACAGCCCGCGGCCTGGCCGAACTGGGAGCCTCCGTCATCCTGGTAGGAATCGATCACGCTCAAGCGCAGCAAGCCGCCCGGGACATCCGCACCAGCGCGGGACACGATCGGGTGAGCGCCTTCGCCGCCGACCTCACCAGCCTCCACGGGCTGCTCCGGCTCGGATCCCAGATCGCCGAGCGCTACAACGCGTTGGACGTCTTGGTCAACAATGTCGGCATGAACCGGCCACGCCGGGAGCTGACCGCCGACGGTGTGGAGAAGATGTTCGCCGCACACGTTCTCACGCCATTCACCCTCACTCACCTGCTCTTGCCGCAACTGAAGCGCGCCGGTCACGCCCGAGTCGTCAACCTGACGGGGGGCATTCCCGGCGGCCCCATCGAGCACGACAACCTGCTGGGCGAGCGCCGCTTCATCGGGTGGACGTTCAGCCACTACAACCACACCAAGACCATGACGATGGCGCTGACGGCCCGGCTCGCCCGGGAACTGCAGGGCACGGGGGTGACCGCCAATGTGGTCTACCCCGGGCACGGCTACACGCCAATGAACCGATCGACCCCGATCACTGCCTTCCCGAAGCTCTACCGGCCGGTCGCGCCCCTGGTTCTGAAGGTCGTCGCTCCGCTTTTCTTGTCGGATCTGACCCGTTCGGCTCGTTCCAGCGTCTATCTGGCCGCGAGCCCGGAGGTTGAGGGCCTCACCGGCGCCTACTTCGACGACAAGTGCCGCCGCAAGCCCTTGCCGGCCAGCGCTCTCGATGAACGCAACCAAAGCGCCGTGTGGAGTCTCTGCGTCCGACTGAGCGCCGACACGCTCACAAGCACCCAAGCCTGATCAAAGCTCCTGCGGTCACCGCCCCCAGGGGGCCTGTCCGCTCCCTTCCGCCGCCATCGACCCCCTGGCAGCACGCCGGCGCCACCCCGACTGCCCAACTCCCCGAACCCTTCCCGGCGGCCTGCGGTCCGTTTCAGGCGGGCCCGCCGCTGAGGGGGACGTCGTCCAGCTCCAGGTGACGGCTCATGTCCAGCTGGAAGCGCCCATACAGGTTCAGATGGGACCAGAACAGAGCTGTCGGCTACCACGACGTCGCCGACGCGCTGCTGCACGTCGTGCTGGTCGACAACACCGGCGACGACGCGGCCGCCAACCGCCACATCAACACCCTCGACCGGCCCGGCGGCGGCCGCGCCGTCGTGCGCCCCACCCCGGCGCCGACGGCCTGGACACCCTGGGACTGGACCTGCTGGTGGCCGTCGGCAAACACCCGCACGCGGCCCGCCGCGAACGCGTGGTCATACACACCTGGCCGATCGCCACCTCCTGGCTGGCCGGCCAGGCCGTCACCGACCTCATCGTCGACGTTCTGGAAGATGGTGTTGAAGGGCCCGGGGTCGCCATGGATGACGCAGTCCTGGCCGGCGGCCAGGACGTGTCCGGCGGTTGTCTCATGCAGGGTGCGAAGCATCCGGCCGCCGCGCGCGTAGGCGCCGAGTGCCCGTTGTGTGGGGTGGTTGGTGGTGGTGCCCGAGATGAATGTCAGGATGTCCCGGCCTCGTTCATCGATGCCCAAGTAGCGCGGAGCATGGGGATAGCCGACGGACTCCAAGTAGGTCAGTACCCGGGCGGCAAAGTCGGCGCGGTTGTCGCGTGTGCGGTGCACCGTGTCACCGACACGCACGACTTCGATCGTTATCTTGGGTTGTCAAGCGACCTGGCTGGTCAGCCGCTTGGAGGTCTGTCAGGCACGTCAGGCAGGTAGACCCCAGCATGCCGAGCACGGTGGGGTCCGGCGCGAAGGCATTCGAGCGTGGGCCTCCCAGTACGGGCCACGGCTTTGGAGAAGGCAGCTGAGGCTCGTACAGCGCGTAGCGCGCTGCAGGCCAACCCGATGGACCGGATCGATACCGTCAAGGTGCCCAAGAACTTGCCCCGCTCCGCCGCGGCGGCCGACGTCGCCTGGCGCTCGACGACCGCGGCTACGTCGCCCTGCTCAAGCTGTACCTGGCCCGCTCAGGCTGCATCGCGGGGCCGTTGTTCCGGGCCGGCGTCAACGGTGCCGGTGGGCCGCTGTTCCCACGACGCCGCCCACCACCGCTGGCAGACCTACTGCGCCCGTCTTCAGCATCCCCCGACGGCTTCAGGGGCCGCCGGGCTTCAGGATCGACCGCAGGTCGCGGGGCAGAATGTGGCCTCGGGGTAGCGCGATGACGGCTTGTCCAGGAGGGGCTGCCGCTGCGACTTCAGGTGCTGGTCGAGGAAGGCCGCCACGTATGTGCGGGTGAGCTCGGCGGCGCGCGCCGCGGGCAGGACGCCGGGGAGGGGCTTGATGCCGAGGGCGTCCGACAGCAGCGGGGTGTCGGTGAAGGATTGGTGTTCCGCGCCTGACAGCACGATCCAGCGCTTCCATCCGGTGAGCAGCTTCCAGTCGCGGTCCCACGTGGGGAAGGGGCCTCCGGAGATGTGCTGCGCCGAACCGAGGAACATGAACGGCCGGGAGAACCCGCTCTTGGGGATCCGGGCGTAGGCGGTGCCGTCCATGTCGATGCCGGCCCGCACCCGGTGGTCCTTCACCATGGTGGCCATGGCGCTGGACCCGCCGATCGACTGGCCGATCATCGCGATGCGGGAGCGGTCGATCCGGTCGGAACCGGCCCACTTCGAGGGCAACTGGTCGAGCACGAACGAGACGTCGGCGGCCCGGCCCGCGACCAACCCCGCGCCGAAGCCGGGATCGGAGTTGCTGTCGCAGGCGAGGCATTCGGCGACCCTGCCGTCGGACAGGGTGGTGGCATAGCTTTCGTAGGTGTGGTCGATCCCGGCCACGACGTATCCGCGGCTGGCCAGGTCCTCGGCCAGAGAGGTGAGCGTGCTCATCGGCTTGGTGAAGCCGGGGGAGAGCACCACCAGCGGCAGCATCTTCCCTGCGGGTTCGGCGTCTTGGATGGCGTTCGTGCGCGTCTTGCTCAGCGTGTCGTACGGCGCGCTCGCGATCCCGGAGCCTTTCAGCAGCAGTTCCGATTCCTTCGGCGTCATGTACGGCGCCCGCTGCCCGTCGCGCTGCTTGGTCGGGTACCACAGAGTGACCTTGAGCTCCCTGGCCCGGACGTCAAGATCCCAAGGGTCAGGGCGGGAGGTGTCGGTCAGATGCAAGGCGGTGGTGCCGACCGGGTGAGGGCCGGTGGGAGTGGGCAGGGTGGCGGGGCGGCCGGCGCGGCGGACACGGCGTCGGATCGGGGCGGCGCGGGTGCGGAGCAGGCGGACGCGGCCAACACGGCCAGTCCCGCGGCGAGGGCCAGGAGCTGTCTCATGGAGAGGTCCGTTCACTTGTGCAGCAAGGTCAGTGCCTTGGCCAGGGCGGGGTCGCGCCCGGCGGCCGCGTCCTTGGGGGTCAGGGGTACGTAGTGGTCGGGCGGCACGCCGACCCGGTCGATCACCTCGTGGTTGGGCCCGAGGTGGTGTCGGGCGGGGAAGCCCAGCGCGGTGTTGTTGCGCAGCAGGTACGCCTGCGCCGGCCCGGAGATGACGCCGGCGGTTCTGGTGCCGACCAGCTGGCCGATGCGCAGGTCCTTGGCCGCGGAGCTGAAGTGCTCACAGGCCGAGGCGCAGCCGGCATCGGTGAGCACCACCAGCGGCAGGCCGAGCAGCTCGACGGTGTCGTCGGTCCGCGATGTCGCGCACTTGCCGTCCACGGCGCACTGGTAGGCGGTGACCTTGCCGTGGACGAACGCGCTCAGCAGCCGGACCGCCTCCGTGGGGCTGCCGCCGCTGTTACCGCGCAGGTCCAGCACGACACCGGACAGCGTCCGGCCGGCGCGCAGCCTGGAGATCGCCCGCAGGACCCGGTCCGCGGAGTCGGGCAGGAAGCTGGTCAGCCGTACGTGAGCGATGTCGTCGTCCAGCAGCTTCGACCGCACCACTTGCAGGGCGACCAGGTCCCGCTGGAAAAGGCCAGGCTGAAGCGTCACGCTCCAGCGGCGTCCGGTGCTCTGCCGCAGGAGGCGCAGCCTGACGGGACGCGCTTCCGGATATTGCGGATAGAGAGCGTTGATCGCGGGGGTGGCCTGGCCATCGATGAAGGGCGCCGATCCGTTGATCGATTCGATGATGTCGCCCGGGCGCAGTCCGGCGTCCTGCGCGGCGCCGCCCTGCACGGTGGTGACGAACAACGGGGCGAGCGCGACGCCGAGGTTGCCGTCCGCTTGCGAATCGTCCACGCTCGCCTGGAACCCGAGACCGTAGCCGTCGCCGTCGTAGTAGTCGGGCGGCTGCTCGACGTCGTGCGTCCAGCCGGCATGGTCGTCACCGAGGGCGGCCACGATGGCCTCAAGGGTGACGATGGCCAGCTTGTCGCGCAGGTCGGGGACCTGATCGGTGATCTTCCGGTAGACGGTCTCGAAAGCGGTCCAGTCGGCTTTGCGGTCCCCGGTCAGCGCGGGCATGGTGGCCTCGGGCAGGTCGCGTCCGTTGCGGTTGAGCTCCTGGGTCAGGGCGACGAATCCGGCGGTCAGCAGTGAGCGGGCGTCCAGGGTGGCGCCGCTGTAGTAGTTGCCGAGGATGCAGAAGTACGCCTGCTCGATGACGTCGATCGTGGTGGCAGTCTCTGGTCCGGGCGCTCCCTGGGGCGGCGCGCAGACCGTACCCGCCGCCGTGCTCTCCTCGCCGCGCGGCGGCGTCGGGGCCGTGCAGGCCGTCGCCAGGAGGAGCGCGAGCCCGGCGGCAGCGATCCTGACGACGGTCATGACAAGCCTCTCCGTACCCGCCAGAAGCAGAGCCAGGTGAGGCCGAGGGTGAGCAGGGTGTAGATCCCGGTCTCGATCCACTGGATGGGCCAGAAGCGCTCGATGGGCTGGTAGGTCGCCTGCTGCCGGTAGCCGAGCCGGTTGATCTCCGCTGTGCATGTGTCCGTGCCCAGTCCCCCCATGGGTGCGCAGGGTCCCGACGTCGTGGAGACCGGGATGGACCGCGCGATCGTCGACGACGGCCCCGAGGCTCCATCGCCGCCGGCGACGGTACGTCCGGACGGATCGAGGAGGTCGCTGGACAGGACCCAGGCGCCCGCGTGGCCGGGGACGGCCGACGTGCTCAGGAAGAGCTGCATGCCTCCGCCTTGCTGTCCTTGCGGCACGAGGCCGTTCACGTTCGTCCGGCTGAGCTCGAACGTGGACGTGACCGGGGGCATCAGGTGGGGACGGACCAGCAGCGGCATGGCGAGCTGGATCGCGGTGAAAGCGACCAGGGTGAGGGCCATGGCGAGCAGTGTGTGGCGTACCAGCACGCCCGCGGTCACGCCGAGGACGAAGGCGAAGGCCGCGTACCCGATCGGGGCGATGCCGCGCGCGCTGAACACCAGGGGCGCCATCTGGGCCATTTCCGGAACGGCTGACTTGTCCAGGGGGTCGGACCACCAGGTGACCGCGAGGCCGCACAGGCCGGCGGCGGCTATGGCCGCCAGGCCGGTGAGCCCGAGCTTGACGGCCAGCCAGCGGGCGCGGGTGACGCTCTGGTTCCACACCAGCAGGTGCGTCCCCGCCTCCAGCTCGCGGGTGATCAATGGCGCTCCCCAGAACAGCCCGACCAGTGCCGGCAGGATCAGCACGACGAGGGTGAGGGCGAGGAAGGGGATCTGGTAGGTGTCGAAGAAGCGGTCGAAGAATTCGTTGCAGGTGTTGTCCGGGGTGCAGCCGGCGATCCCGGCAGCGTAGCGGGCGGCCAGATCCGGGCCGGTCAAGGCCAGCACAGCAGTGAGGACGACGAGCACGGCGGCCGTCATCGCGGCCGAGCCGCGGAATTGCCGCCAGGTCAGCCAGATCATCCCTGCACCTCCAGGGCGACCCGGCGACGCTCAGCGGCGGGCTTGTCCATGTAGGCCAGGACGAGGTCTTCCAGGCTGAGCCGGGTGATCGTCCAGGCGGGGTCGTGGATCGGGGCGTCGGTCCTGACCACGTACGTGCTCTGTCGCTCGGTGTGGCGCGCGGAGACCACCTGCTGGTCGGCGGGGAGCCGGTCGGGATCGCAGCGCGGGCCGGTGAGCCGGTGATGGGTGGCCAGCAGCTGATCGGTCTTCCCTGCGATCTGGACGCGGGAGTCGACGAGCACGATCAGGTAGTCGCAGACCCGTTCCAGGTCGGAGACCAGGTGGGAGGAGAGCAGCACGCTCAGCTTGTGCTCAACGGTGGCCTCCATCAGCCCCTGCAGGAACTCGCTACGGGCCAGCGGGTCGAGCGCGGCCGCGGGCTCGTCCAGGATCAGCAGCTCGGGCCGCTTGGCCAGGCCCAGGGTGAGGGCGAGTTGGGCGCGCTGGCCGCCGGACAGCTTGCCCGCCCGATGGGCGGGGACGAGGCCGAGCCGCGCGATGCGTTCCCGCGCCATGCCGTCGTCCCAGCGGGGGTTGAGCCGGGCTCCCAGCTGCAGGTGTTCGGCGACGGTCAGGCCCGCGTAGACGGGGGTGTCTTGGGCGACGAAGCCGACCTTGGCCAGCTGCGCGGGCGTGCTGCCTGGTCGGCCGCCGAGCACGGTGATGCCGCCTGCGGTCGGCTCCAGCTGGCCGCCGGCCAGCTTCAGCAGCGTGGACTTGCCGGCTCCGTTGGGACCCACCAATCCCACGACGTGGCCCGCCGGGATGTCGACGGTGCACTCGCGCAGCGCCCAGCGCTTGCCGTACTTCCTGTCTAAGCCCTGGGCCTGCAAGATAGAAGTCACGCTATGTCCTCCTGTGCAGAGGTTCGAAAGGGGTGGTCATGAACAGCGCCTCGATCGCCGAGGTCTGGGCCGCGACTCCACGGCTCTGATCATGGGTGTCAGCGTGGCCTGAAGCGGGTTGCACGGTCGCGAACGGATCCGTTAACGCCAGTGAAACCCCGGTTCGGGTATGAACGTCGGATGCGGATTTTGGTGGCCGAAGACGAACGTGACCTGGCCGATCTCGTGGCGGTGGGGTTGCGCCGCCATGCCATGGCCGTTGACGTGGTGTATGACGGGGCCGCCGCGGTGGAGCGATTGGCGGTGCACGACTATGACGTTCTCGTGCTGGATCGGGACCTGCCCGAGATGCACGGCGACCTCGTGTGCCGTGAGCTGGTGGCGCGTGGGAGCCGCACGCGGATCCTGATGATGACGGCGGCGTCGTCGGTGCCGGAGCGAATCGCGGGTCTCGGGATGGGGGCCGACGACTATCTGCCCAAACCGTTCGACTACGCGGAGCTGGTCGCACGGGTGCAGGCGCTGGGGCGGCGCAGCCAGTCGCAGGTACCGCCGGTGCTGACGCGGCGCGGGATCGTGCTCGACAGGCACCGGCTGCAAGCCTCGCGGGACGGGCGGCACCTGCACCTGTCGCTCAAGGAGTTCGCCGTCCTGGAGGTGCTGATGAGAGCGGACGGCGCGGTCGTGAGCTCCGAACGGCTGCTTGAAGAGGCATGGGACGAGAACGCCGATCCGTTCACCACGGTGGTGCGGGTCCTGGTCAGCCGCCTACGGGCCAAGCTGGGCGACCCCCCGTGCATTCAGACCATTCCCGGTGCGGGATACCTGCTGTGACGACGATCCGGGTACGGCTCACGCTGATCTACTCTGGACTGTTCCTGCTGACCTCGATCGTGTTGCTGGTCACGGTCAACCTCCTGCTGCGCCGGACGCTGGAGGCGCGGATCGCCCGTCTGGGCGGGAGAGTGGTGGAGCTGACGCGGGGAGCGCCGGTCGATCGGCCGCCGCCGCTGCCGCAGCTGCCCGAGCTGGTGAACGGGGTGATCGGCTACCAGTGGCAGGCGACCGTGTTGACGGTCGGGATCCTGGCGCTGGTCTCGTTGGTCGTCGGCTGGCTGGTCGCCGGGCGGATCCTGCGGCCCATCCATCGGATCACCGCCACCGCGCAGCGGCTGTCCCTGTCGACCCTGCACGAACGGATCGCGCTCGCCGGGCCGAAGGACGAGCTGAAGGAACTGGCCGACACCTTCGACGCGATGCTCGACCGGCTCGAACGCTCCGTCGCGGGGCAGCGGCGGTTCATCGCGAACGCGTCCCACGAGTTGCGGACCCCGCTGGCCGTCCAGCGGGCGGCGATCGAGATCGGGCTCCCCGAGGACGTCGGCGAGATCCGCGGCACGCTCCTGCTCCACAACCACCGCGCGGAGAAGCTCATCGATGCCTTGCTGGTCCTGGCCCAGGCGGAACACGGCCTGGACGACAGGAGTCCGGTGGCCCTGGATGAGGTGGTACGGCTCGTCCTGGCGGAAACAGGTTCCGACGGCATCACCGTGACGGAGCGAACAGAGCCGTTCGTCGTCGATGGAGACCCTGTCCTGCTGAACCGGCTCGTCACCAACCTCCTCGACAACGCGGTCCGCTACAACCATCCCGGCGGAACGGTTGAGGTAACGCTCTCCCGTGGAGTTCTGACAGTCCGTAACACCGGCCCGCACGTGCTCCAGGAACGTTTCGGCGATCTCTTCGAGCCCTTCCGGCGGCTGCAGACGACCCGTGGACAGGGCGCCGGGCTCGGGTTGTCGATCGTCGCGTCGATCGCGAAGGCTCACGGGGCCGACGTGCGAGCGAGCCCCAACCCGGGGGGCGGGTTGGAGCTCGTCGTGGATTTCGCGGGATCTAGTGATCAATAACGTGGGGTGATCAGTCAAGCAAGAAGAGGAGCGATGCATGAACTACCTCTCGCGGCGAGCACATGTCATGGCCCTGGTGAACGCCTCGGCCACGACGTCCTCGGCGTGGTCGGGCCCGAGGCGCCGCGCGGCGTTCCCAGGAGATGTTCCGAACGGGTCGAGGCCGTCTCCGATCAGGCCGCGAGCTCGTCGGCCAAGGCGGCCAGAGCGCACGCTGGGGCGCGCGATCGTCTCCCAGTTGGTCGTCATCGCCGGCACCGCCGGCGACCACCGCGAGGTCCTCGGCCTGACCGTCGGCGAGCAGGCGTTCTGGACCGAGCTCCTGCGTTCCCTGGCCTGCACGATCGGTCGCGTGTGCGGTGCACCGTGTCACCGACACGCACGACTTCCACGGCATTGTTGCCGCCGGCGAGAAGCTCCTCGCTAAATCGGCTCCCGGATCGTGGCGGCGAACGCCACTCTCGGCAGTCTTCTGGTGCCCGTCGCGTACGCGGTAGCGGGCCCCTTTGGCCCGTCGTGGGAGTGCGAGCCGTCCTGGCCGGCTGTGGAGCTGTCGTTCTGCTGGGAGCCGGGACCGTCGTCTCCTTGCGGGAGGTCCGGCACCTTCAGATGAGCAGCATCCCGGGTAAGGCCACCGGTTGAGACATGTGCGACAGGGACCGTCCCTGCACGGCGGCTCGGCGGTGGCGGTCACCGGCTTCCGGCCGGGGGTGACACCGCAGGCTCAGGGATCTCCTGCGGGCCGGTCCGGCCGCGGCGGATCAGGTACTCGGCGGTCGCCAGGGCGGCCGCGCCGAGCAGCACCTCGCTGACGGTGGAGACCAGACGGCTGGCCAGGGCCACCACCGCGGCGGCGGGGGCGGGCAGCACCAGCGTCAGCGCGGCCGTGAGCACCGCCTCGCGGACGCCGATCCCGTCGGGGATGAACACGCTCGCGATCCCGGCCGAGGTGGCGAGCGTGAACGCGCCGACGCACAGCATGAGCGAGCGGGACGGAGCGGCCCCCATCGCGATGGCCAGCGGCCACACGTGCAGACCGGTGACCACCCACGACAGGCTCTGCCAGGCCACCGCGAGCCGCACCCCCCGGACGGAGGCGGCCTTGGCCGCCGTGGGGCGGCGCAGCAGCCGCAGCAGGAGCGCGGAGCCCTGGTTGACGATCTGCGGGCGCACCAGGACGAGCACGATCAGCACGGCGGCGCCGGCCAGCCACGCCGCCTGCGCCCCCAGCAGTTGCACGCCCGCGAGCAGCCCGACCGTGAACCCGCTCAGCAGCACCACGCTCATGACGAGCGCCGCCGTGGTCATCAGCCGGCCGAAGGTGACGCCGTTGGCCGTGGCGACCTTGGTGGCCGCGATCATGCCGGGCACCCGTCCGGGCAGGTACTTGGACAGGAAGCCGACGAAGAAGATCCGCACCACGCGCGGCTCGCTGACCGGGGGGCCGAGCTCCAGCAGGACGACGCGCCAGCCGAGGAACCCGAGCGACAGCCCCGCCACGCTCGCCAGCAGCGAGCCGCCGAGCAGGAGGCTGATCTGCCCGGCGTCGCGTCGCGTGAACAGGACACCGACCACGCTCCAGTCCAGCCGGGACATCGTCCACACGATCGCGGTGACGACGGCGACGGCGAACGCGCCGGCCAGCGCCAGCTTCAGCGGACGCGGCAGCCGGGGGAGCCGGGGCAGCCTGATCGATCTCACTCGCGCGCCCCGGCCGACGGCACCGGGGACCGGCCCGTCCTGACCGGCTCTCCCCGCCGGCGGCCCAGCTCGTAGGCGACGCGCAGCAGCCCCACGCAGGCACCGAGGAAGAAGGCCGTGTGGAAGCAGAGCTGCATCCAGGCGACCCACAGCCCGAAGCGGACGCCGCGGTGGCGGCGGGCGAAGCCGATGAACGTACGGTTGCGGCGCAGGAACACCGCGAGCGCCGCCGCCGGCACCGCCAGCAGCCACGGGCTGACGAGCGCGAGCGGCAGGGTGAGGAACGCGGCCGTCGCCGAGGCGGAGGAGACCTTGGGCGGTTTGCGACGCTGGTTCTGGCCCGTTCCGATCATGTTGAGCTGGAAGCCGACCTTGCCCTCACCCCGCAGCCGCCGCGCCCGCACCATGATCAGCGGCAGCGTGGTGGACCGGACGAACCGCTCCGCCAGGCAGCCCCAGAAGCGGTCCTCGTCGTCGGCCCTCGTGACCACGGAGGTGGTGACGACCAGCCGGTAGCGGGCCGGGACGCGCGTGCCGAACTCGAAGTCCTCGCCGTCGCGCAGCCGTTCGTCCAGCCCGCCCGCCTCCTCGAAGACGTGGCGCGGGATCAGGGTGCAGGACAGGAACGTCGCCGTGGTCCGGCTGCGCTCGTAGTGCTCGCACAGCACGCGGTAGCGCTCGACCGGGCCGTCGTCGTACAGCGGCTCGATGTCGTAGATGCCCTGGACCATGCCGCAGTCCGGCGTCTCCCGGTACGCCTTGACCGCGTTGCGCACCGCGTCGGGGGCGAGCGCGGTGTCGGAGTCGACGAAGAACAGCAGCGGAGCCGTGCTGGCGGCCACCCCGAGGTTGCGGGCCCCCGCCGGCCCCTGGTTGCGCGACGACTGGACGATCGCGCACGGGAACTGCCGGGCAATCTCCAGCGAGCCGTCCGTGCTGACGTCGTCGACGACGATGACCTCGGCCGGGCGGTAGGTCTGCGCGTACACCGACTCCAGGCAGGCCCGCAGGGTTTTGCGCTTGTTGTAGTTCGGCACGATGACCGCGACGTCATCACGCCGGACCACCTCGTCAGGCATCATCCGTTCCCTTCCTTGGTGGGCCGCGCCGGTCAGGACACCGACACGACCATGCGCTGGGCGCGATGGTCGGACAGGCCCTCGGCGCCGGGCAGCTCGTAGCGGTGCACGGTCACCTCGGGGCTGGTGTACAGCCAGTCGATCCGCCACAGCTCGGCGGTCCCGGCCAGGTAGGTCGCCGGATAGAGGGACGAGAGCGCGGGCGTCCTGTCGATCAGCCGCTCAGGGAGCAGGCGGCGCACGCCCATCGCGGGGGAGGTGTTCAGGTCGCCGGCGAGCACGACGGGATGGGGGTTGGCCGCGACGTCCGCGCCGATGGCCCGGTAGCTGGCCTCCCGCCGCAGGGTTCTGCTGAAGGCGACGTCGCGGGACCCGGCGTCGTACAGCCGCCATTCGAGCGGGGGCTGGGAGATCTGGGCGTCGTAGAAGGAGACGGTCGTGCCGTTGACGTCGATGTCGGTACGCAGCGTCTCGACCGTGTAGCCCTCCGGCCAGCCGCGCAGCGCCTCGGGGATCTCCTTCTGGTCGGGCGGCAGCCACGGGCGCAGGTCCAGGCCGCGGTGCCCGAGTATCGGGAACCGCGAGAGCGTGATCTGCTCGCCGGAGGCCGCGACGTGGTAGCCGGGGAACTCGCGGCGCAGCTCGGCCAGCTTGTCGATGCGCAGCGCCAGGTCGGCCGTCCACCGCTGGGCCCGCATGTCCCCGGCCCGGGTGTCCACGTAGAGGTATTCCGTCAGCAGGTAGACGTCGGCATCCAGCTTGTGCAGGTAGGCGTAGAACTCGGGTGAGTACCGGTCGCCCTCGGCCGTGCGCCAATCCTGGTCCCAGAACTCGGTGTTCCAGGCGGCCACGGTGATGCCTCCCGGGCCCGCGGGCGGCGGCGTGTACCAGAGGGCGGCGTAGTTGACCCCGCTCGACCCGGCGCCCAGCACCGCGGTGGCCACCAGCAGCGATATGACCCGCCGGCGCACCGGCCGGGCCAGCGGCGCGACGACCAGCAGCAGCGCGGGGACCGCCAGGAACAGCAGCGGCGGTATCAGCTCGATCGGGGCCCACAGCGAGGTGCGCCCGCTGGCCAGCAGGTGGCAGAGCACGAAGAGCAGCCAGGCCACCGAGGCGGTCACGACCAGCTTGGTGCCCCAGCACCAGCGCCGTCGTGGGCGGATGAATCGCCGGGCACGTTCCGCCCACGGCCTTTCCGGCAGGGGCGGCGTGGGGGAGAGCCGCCGCTCGGTCACTGCGTCCCCGTCGCGCATCGACACCGTCCTCGGTGGGTGGTCCGGTGCCGAACGTACTCAGTGGTCCTTGTCGCATCCTTGTCAGCGGGCGGCGGCCGGGCAGGCGCGTGCGGCGCGACAAGAATGGGACAAGCCGCTGTGCCTAGCGTGAACCGGACACGAGGTCTCGCACGGCCAATGGAGCACATCATGAGTCGGGAGCACCCGCTAGTCTCGGTCATCATCCCCAGCTACAACCGGTCCGACGTGTTACGACTCTGCCTGGCTGCGGTCGAAGAGCAGACTTATCCGTATATCGAGGTCATCGTGGTGGATGACTGCGGCACCGAGGACGTGGCGCAGGTGGCCGCGGCCAAGGGCGCCAAGGTGGTACGCACCAAGGTCAACGGCGGCCCGACCCCCGCGCGCAATCTCGGCGCCGAGCACGCCACCGGGGAGATCCTGTTCTTCCTCGACGCCGACATCGCCCTCGACCCGGACGCCGTCGAGAACGCGGTCCGCGTCCTGGACGCCCACCCGCGGATCGGCGCCCTGGGCGGCATCCTGCGGCCCGAGTCGCTGGTCTCGCAGAGCCTGGCCTCCCAGTACCGCGCCCTGCAGATGCACCGCTGGTGGATGCCCGCCCACCGGCCGACGCTCGAGTTGCACGCGGCCGTGCTGGCGGTCCCCGCCAAGGTGTTCGCCGAGGTCGGCCCCTTCGACCCCCGGCTGCGCGAGACCGTCTCCTCCGACTACCGCGTCCGCGTGACGCGGTCGTACCAGGTGAAGCTGAGCGACGCGATCCGCGGACGCAAGGACCACGACGCCACCGTGCGGACGATCCTGCGCAAGGTGTTCCGCCGCGCCCGCATGAGCGCGCTGGACTGGCGCAAGGGGGAGACGCCCGGCGACTCCGTGCCGCGCGCGATCGGCGGCGTCCTGCTGCTCGCCGCCGTCCCCGCGCTCGCCCTGCCCCTCGTCCTGCCCGCGGCGGCGGGCCGCGCCGGCGCGCTCGTCTCGCCCGCGCTCGTCGCCGCCGCCATGGCCCTGGACGCGGGGACCTACCGCTTCGCCTGCACCCAGCGGGGCCTGGCGTTCGGCCTGTACTTCTCCGGCGTGCACCTCGCCGTCACCTTCACCGGCGCGCTCGGCGGAGCGGTGGGCGTCCTGGAGGGGTTCGCGCTCACCCGGCTGGAGAAGCCCGCCCGGATTCTCGCGGGCCAGGACTGACCGGCCATGCAGATCATCGGCACCGGCTTCGGCCGGACGGGAACGCTCTCGCTCAAGACGGCGCTGGAGCGGCTCGGCCTCGGGCCGTGCCACCACATGGTGGACGTGTTCGCCCACCCCCAGCAGATCAGGTCGTGGCTGGCCGCCGCCGCGCCCGGCGAGGTGAACTGGGACCGGCTGCTCGTCGGGTACGAGTCGTGCGTGGACGGGCCGACCTCCGCCTACTGGGAGCAGCTCGCCGGGCACTACCCGAAGGCCAAGGTCATCCTCACCACGCGCGACCCGGACCGCTGGCTGGCCAGCATGCAGCGGACCCTGTTCGCCCAGCGGCGGCGCATCGAATCGCTGCCGGGCCGGGCCGCCGTCCTGCTGTCGACGCTGCTCGGCACCGACCTCGCCGCGTTCGTCAGGATGGTCGACACGACCCTCGACGCGCGGACCTTCGCCACACCCGCCGACCGGGCGCCCGGACGGGCCGTCCAGCTGTTCGAGGAGCACGCGGCCAGGGTGATCGCCGCCGTCCCGGCCGAGCGGCTGCTCGTCTTCGACGTCGCCGACGGCTGGGGCCCGCTGTGCGAGTTCCTCGAGGTCCCGGTCCCGGCCGAGCCCTTCCCCCGGGTGAACGCGGCCTCGGACTTCACCAGGAGCGGCCTGGGCCGGCCCCTGCCACTGTTACTGCGCCGGACAAGGAGAGGGGAGCACCGATGACGCCGCAGGCACCGCCTCTGGTCTCGGTCATCGTGCCGAACTACAACTACGCCCGCACGCTCGGCCTGTGCCTGAGCGCGCTGGAGCGGCAGACGTACCCGCGGATCGAGGTGATCGTCGTCGACGACCGCAGCACCGACGACTCGGTGCAGATCGCCCGCCGGCACGGGGCGCGGGTCGTGGTCACCGACACCAACATCGGCGCCCCGGCGGCGCGCAACCTCGGCGTCGAGCACGCGCGCGGAGAGGTGCTGTTCTTCCTCGACTCGGACCTGGCGCTGGCCGAGGACGTGGTCGAGCACGCGGTGGACCTGCTCACCGCCGATCCCACCCTGGGGGTGGTGTGCGGCACCTACGACCCGGAGCCGCTCATCCCCGACAGCCTCGTGGAGCGCTACCGCAGCCTCCAGCTGCACTACTGGATCTCCGGCGACGAGGGCGAGATCACCACGATCTACTCCGCGCTCTTCGCCATGCGGGCCGAGGTCTTCCGCGAGGTGGGGCCGCTCAACCCCGCGCTGCGCCACAGCGAGAACGCCGAGTACGGCCACCGCGTCACCCAGCGCTACCGCATCGTGCTGGACAACAGGATCAGGGGCCGGCACGACCACGACGACCGGCTCAAGGTGGTGCTGTCGAAGTTCTTCCACCGCGCGCGCCTGCACATCCCGCTGTACCTGCGCCGCCCGGACTTCAACGGCGGCCCCACCAACAGCAGCCGCGGCTGGGGCTCGCTCGCCGCCCTGTTCGCCGTGCTCACCGCGCCCCTGCCCGTGGTGCTCGGCCCGGTCTGGCTGGCCGCGCCGCTCGTGCTGCTGGCCGGCTCGGTGGCGGCGGACCTGGGCATGTACCGCTTCGTGTGGAGCTACGCCGGCCCGCGCTTCACCCTGTACTTCACGGCCGTGCACTTCCTGGTGAACGTCACCGTCGCGGTGGCGGTGTTCGCCGGCGCGGCCCAGTGCCTGCTGTCCAGCCGGTTCCGCCGCACGTACGACCTGCCCGCCCCTTCCGCGTCGGCCGGGGTGTGAGCGATGACCGAGCAAGGCCCCCTCGTGTCGGCGATCGTGCCCAACTACAACTACGCCGCCTCGCTGAAGCTGTGCCTGCTCGCGATGCGGGCGCAGACCTACCGGCCGATCGAGCTGATCGTCGTGGACGACGGCAGCACCGACGACTCGGTCGAGGTCGCGTGGGAGCTCGGCGTGCGGGTGATCCGTACGGAACGCAACCTGGGCGTGGCCGGCGCGCGGAACCTCGGCGTCGCGCACGCGCGCGGTGAGATCCTGATGTTCGTGGACTCCGACGTGGCCCCCTACCCCGACGCCGTCGAGGTGGCGGTGGGCATGCTCGCCGCCGATCCCGGGCTCGGCGCGGTGTGCAGCATCCACGACCCCGAGCCGCTGATCCGTGACAGCCTCGTCGAGGAGTACCGGGCGCTGCAGTACCACTACTGGACGGCCAGCTCCGAAGGGCCCATCTCGTTCCTGTTCCCGGCGCTGATGGCGATGCCGCGCCGCGTGTTCGACGACGTCGGGCCGTTCAACCCGCGCCTGCGCGAGACCGAGGAGGTCGACTACGGCCACCGCCTCACCCAGCGCTACGAGATGGTGCTCACCACCGCGGTGCGCTCGCGGCACGATCACGACGACAAGCTGTTCAGGCTGCTGCGCAAGCTGTACCGGCGGGGGCGCGCCCGGGTGCCGCTGTACGCGCGCCGGCGCCGCTTCGCCCGCGGGTTCGAGACCTCCAGCCGGGCCGGCGGCAGCCTCGCCGCGCTGGCGGCGGTGGCCGCGGCGCTGTCGGCGATCGTGCTCGGCCCGGCCGGCGCCGCGCTCGCGGCACTCGCCCTGGCCGGGTCGCTGCTGGCCGACCTCGGCATGTACCGCTTCGTGCTGCGCAGGCGCGGCCCGCTGTTCCTGCTCTACTTCGGCGCCGTGCACTTCCTGGTGAACGTGACCATCGCCGCCGGGGTGGCCGCCGGGGTCGCCCGGTGGCTGTGCTCGGCCAGGTTCCGCCGGCTCTACGACACCGACCTGACCCTGCGCCACCCGGCCGCCGGCGAGGCGGCCACGTGACGGCTCCGCTCCGGGCGCTGTTCGGCCCGGCCCGCCAGGAGCGCGGGCCCGCGACGCGCCCGCGCGACCTCCGGCGCGCCCCTGGAGCCCGCCGGAGGGTCCCGCTGGTGCTGTGCGCGGCGAGCGCCTGGCTGGTGTTCGTGGCCGCGCACCACGCCCTGTCCGGCCGCGTGTGGTGGTGGCAGCTCCCCGAGCTCGTCCCGCCGCTGGCGCTGGCGGCCGTCCCCGTGGCGCTGCTCGGCGCGGCCCTGGCGGCGCGCCGCGCCCGCCGGGCGGCCGTCGCGGTGGCGCTGGCGGCCTTGACGCTGGGCGGGGGCGCGAGCGGGCTCAACCCGGCCGCGCTGTGGCATCGCGCCGACCCGGCTCCGGCGGACGCGATCAAGGTCTTCTCCTGGAACACCTGGTACTGGGACCAGCCCGTGGGCCGCCAGCTGCCCCCGCCCACCGGCACGCCCCCGCGGGACGTCGCCGCCTTCTACCGCTACCTCCGCGCCCAGGACGCCGACGTGCTGCTGCTGCAGGAGTACGTCTACTTCGGCGCGGACTCCCGGCCGATCCGGGTGAACGACCTGGACCGGCTGCGCGGGGAGTTCCCCGGGTTCCACATCGCCGCGGCGAGCGAGCTGGTGACGCTGTCGCGGTTCCCGATCGTCCTGGAGCGCGGCCTCGACCTGCGCCCGCACGCGCCCGAGCACGCCGCGCCCGTGCCGCCCGGCTCCGACTGGCCCGGCTTCCACACGGTGAAGACGCTGCGCACGGACCTGCGGGTCGGGAGCCGGACCGTCTCGTTCTACAACTCGCACATCAACTCGCCGGTCGGCGGGTCCGCCGGCGGCCTCGGCCTTTCCCGGCTCAACCGCGCGCAGCACGAGGCCCGCGCGGCCAACCTCCGCGCGCTCGCGGCCGACATCCAGGCGAACCCGCTGCCCGCCGTCCTGGCCGGGGACTTCAACGCCTCGCCCGCGATGGGCATCCTGCGCCTGGTGCCGGAGCGGATGGCCGACGCCACTCCGGCGCTGCGCTCGCTTTACCCCGCCACCTGGAACGACCGGTGGACCCTGGGAGCCCTGTGGCGGATCGACTGGGCGTACACGACGCAGGAGGTCGCCGTCCACGAGTACCGGCTGGTCCGCTCGGACGGCCTGTCCGACCACAGCGGGCAGCGGCTGGTCATCTCGTTCAGCCGGTGAGGCCGCCGACCTGGGCGGCGTACAGCAGGCCGGGGCGCCCGGCCGGCCGGGGCAGCGGGTCCGTGCCGGCCCGCAGGATCCCCAGATGCAGCGCGCGCAGCTCCGGTCCGGGCTCGATGCCCAGGTGGTCGGCGAGGTAGCCGCGCAGGCGGGCGTACAGGGCCACCGCCTCCGCGCCGCGTCCGAGCGCGCACAGGCCGCGCATCAGCAGGCTCGCCAGGGGCTCCGCGAGCGGGTAGCGCGGCACCAGCGGGGTCAGCTCGGTGACCACGATGTCGGGGCGGCCCAGGCTCAGGTGCGCCTGGGCCCAGGCGGCGACGGCGCCGACGAACTGCTGCTCGATGCCGTACCGGACGCGGGCGGCCCACTCTCCGGGCAGGCCGGTGAGCGGCGCGCCGCGCCACAGGTCCATCGCCTCGGCCAGCAGCCTGGCCCGGGCGAAGTCGTCGCAGGCGCGTTGCTGTGCCTGCTTGGCCAGCCGCCGGAACCGGTGGGCGTCCACCCGTTCGGGGTCCACGTCGAGGGCGTAGCCGCCGTTGCGGCGCTCGATGGCGATCCCGGTGGCGGTGAGCGCCTGCCGCAGGCGGGTGATGTGGGCGTACAGCGAGTCGGTCGCCCGGTCCGGCGGATCGTCCCAGACCCGCTCGATCAGCGTGCCGAGCGACACGGGACGGTCGGCGTCGATCGCCAGGGCGGCCAGCACCGCGCGTCGCTGGGGTGGTCCCAGGGGGACGCAGCGGTCGCCGGCGGTCACCTCGACCGGTCCCAGTAAGCGGACGTCCATCGCCTTCCTCTCACGATCGTTCTCATAGGTGAACAAGTGCCGCCAGGGACGGGTGGTGGACGAGCACGAGCATCACGCCCAGGGCGGCGGCCCACAACATGGAGTTCGCGACCATGACGCGGTCGCGCAGCAGCACCCGCACCGGGTCACCGCCCTCCTTCTCCACGAGCTGCATCTGCAGGTACCGGAAGAGGGCGAAGAGCGCGAAGGGAGTGGACAGCATCATCGCGGTCTGGCCGTGCTGCGGGCCGAACGGTCCCTCGTCACGCAGGTACATCAGGCCGGAGACGAGCGCCAGCACGGAGGCGATCTGCAGCAGCCAGTTGGTCAGCTCCATCGAGTAGCCGCGCAGCGCGGGCCGGTGGCCGGCCCCGGCCTCCAGCAGCTCCTGGCGGCGCTTGCCGATGAGCAGCAGCAGGGACATCGAGAACACCGTGATCAGCAGCCAGGCGGGCACCCGGTCTCCGGTCACCTCGTAGCCCTGCACGACGCGCAGGACGAAGCCGGCCGCGACCGTGCCCACGTCGACCAGCGGGATGTGCTTGAGCAGGCGGCTGTAGGCGATGTTGAGCACGAGGTAGACCAGCACCGGCCAGGAGGACGCCGGCGCCCGGGCGACGATGGCCGCGAGCATCGCCAGCAGGACGGCGCAGCAGACGCCCGCGGTCAGCACCCCCACGCGGTCGGACGCGATGGGGCGCTCGCGCTTGACGGGATGCAGGCGGTCGCGGTGCCGGTCGGCGATGTCGTTGCCGATGTAGACGGCGGCGGAGGCGATCATGAACGCGACGGTGGCCCAGATGACCCCGGCCACCTCGGCCAGGCTGGGCGCGGGCGCGCCGATGAGCGCCACGGGCACGAGAAGGATCGCCTTGGCCGCGTGGGAGGGGCGGATCAGGGCGGCCAGATCCGCGACCAGGTGCCTGCGGCCGCCCACGGCCCGGTCCTGCGCCGCCTCCTGACGCTGCGGGCTCTCTGGAACGTCTGGCGATTCGACAAGGCGCATGCTTTACCCCGATAGCTCAGAAGAAGACCTTCGCCAGTGACAGCGCGCCCTGCCGCCACGCGTCACGGCTCGTCGCACCGCCCGATGAGACGGCTGGTGAGCCGGCCGCGCGCTGTTCCCGCCACCATGCGTACGTGCGGAGGATCGCGTCCTGGTTGGACAGCCGCGGACGGAAGCCGAGCCGGTCACGGGCCTTGTCGATGCTCACGTAGGAGTCGGCGAGCAGCTTGCGCGCCAGCCGCCCGTACACCGGGGACAGCCGGCTGCGCTCCAGCAGCCGGAGCCCGGCCAGGGCGGGTCCCGCGGGCAGCGAGACGACCCGCTTGCCGTGGCCGGCCGCGTCGAGAACGGCCTGGAAGTCCTCGCGCAGCGTGCCGAACTCGGCGGCGGCCAGGTTGTAGGTGTCGTCGGCGACGCCGGCCGGCGCGTCGAGCACGAGGGCCACCGCGTCCACCAGGTCCTCGATCGCGAACATCTGGATGCGCTTGTCCCCGCTGCCGAGCACCGGGAAGTTGCGGCCCTCCTCGGCCCACTCGAAGAGCATCGCGAACAGCCCCATCCGGCCGGGGCCGAGGAAGGTCTTGGGGCGCAGGATGGGCACGCACATGCCGTCGGCCCGGTACTTCTCCGCCAGCTCCTCGGCCGCGGCCTTCGCCCTGGTGTAGGGGTCGACCGGTTCGCGCGGATGGTCCTCGGGCGTGGGCACGAGCGCCGGCAGCCCGTACACGGCGGTGGAGGAGATGTGGACCAGCCGCGGCACGCCGGCCCGGCGCCCGGCCTCCAGGACGGTGCCGGTGCCCACGACGATCAGGTCGTGGATCTGCTCGGCCGGGTAGCTCGGCAGGGCGCCGGCGCAGTGGACGACCGCGTCCGCCCCGGTCATGGCCTCGGTCATCAGCGGCAGGTCGCGCACGTCGCAGATCCGGTGCCCCGCCGCCAGCAGCGGGTCCGCCTGGGGGCGCAGGTCCAGCCCGAGCACGTCGTGGCCGTCGAGCACGAGCCGGCGGGCCAGGTTGCCGCCGAGCATCCCGGCGCTGCCGGTGACTACGACCCGGCGGGCCATCGCGACCCCACCTTCTCCCGCACGAACCCGGCGAGCAGCCGCGGCAGGCCCCTGGCCAGCGTCCTGTCGAGGCTGTCCAGGAAGTACTCGACGTCTTCCGGCTCGATGGCGAGGGTCGGCGCGACGACGAGGGGGTTGTCGGCGTTCGGGCTGTAGTAGGAGACGATGCCGTGCTCGCGGTAGAGGTGGGCGATGACCGAGAGCGTGATCAGCTTGGTGCGGAACTGCGGGTCGCCGGAGAAGCCGGGCGCGAGCTTGGCGGCCAGGTCGAGCACCTTGGGCCCGCCGCTGAGGAACACGCCCCACAGCGCGCCCACCCCGCTCACCCGGCCGACCACGTCGGGGTGGCGCTTGTGGATGTTCTGCAGCCCCGGGCCCAGAACGCGCTCGATCTGCCGGGCCCTGGCGGGGTAGTCGTCCTCGACGACGATGTTGACGGCCTCGATGGCGGTGACCGTCTCCTCGCCGAACCCGTAGTAGGTGGTGCTGTGCAGGATGACGTCGGAGAGCCGGTCGTAGGCCTTGCGGAAGACGGGCTCGCGGGCGGTGTAGCCGGCGATCGACGCCTTGCCGCCGCCGAGGGACTTGGAGTAGACGAGGATGTCGGGCAGCAGGTCGGGGTGGCGCATGAAGTAGAAGAGGCTGCCGGTCTTGCCCCAGCCCGTGTAGACCTCGTCGAAGATCAGCATGATGTCGTTCGCGTCGCAGAGCCGCCGCAGCTCGTACAGGTCGCTCTCCGACCAGCAGCGCATGCTCGACGCGCTGAACGGCTCGGCCATGATCGCGTAGACGTCGCACGTGCCGTCGGGGGTGCGAGCGGCCTCGACGGCGGTGCGGACGGCCGCGATGTCGGCGTAGGGGTAGACGACGATGCCGGGCAGGCCGGGGAAGCGGAAGGAGTTCTCGGACGAGCCCGTCAGGCTCCCGGCGCCCAGGGTCTTGCCGTGGAAGCTGATGTCGGAGCGGAGGATGGTGTTGCGGCGCCCCTGGTGGTACTTGTACGCCATCTTCACGGCGCCCTCGTTCGCCTCGGCGCCGGAGTTCGGGAAGTAGGAGATGTTCAGGTCGCCCGGCAGCAGCTCGGCGATGTTGTGGCTGAGGGCGGCCACGTACGGCGAGAAGAACGCCTTGTGCACCTCCATGCGCCGGCGCTCGGCGAAGCGGCGCCGCGCGTCGAGGATGCGGGGGTGGTTGTGGCCGTGGTTCAGTACGCCGACCCCGCCCGTGACGTCAAGGACCCTGCGGCCGTCGCGCGTTGTGATCCACGCGCCCTCCGCGCTCTCGACGAGCTCCCGGCCGAAGCCGAAGGAGGTCATGAGGTTGACCTGACTGCGGCTGACGTACCTTCTGTACAGATCTTGGACCTGTTTTACGGTGAAATTTTCACACTCGTCAACGCCGATCAGTTCAGACACGTCCGCCCTTCCCGGTTCACGCGAATTCCGCTGGTGCCCGGCCTTCTTCTCAGCGGCGAGAAAAGGTGAGACATGTCGTCAACAATGTCGAATCCTGCTACACCCCGAGCCATACAAATGTGTGTAGGTCCGCGGCGGGTTGTGAGAGGGGAAGGAGAAAAAGCGGCCGAGGGTGGATCGCCGGGTATCAATCAGCCAGATCTCGCGGCGATAACGGATGATTTCCCGCATGCGAAGCGGCTTCAGCCCCTCGCGGTCATGTAGGTGGCCGGCCGGGCGGACGGCGTCCAGACGTCACGCCGCGCCCGTAAGGCGGCCTGCGCCTGATCCTCCTCGGTGTCCTCCTCCCTCGCCCGCTCGCGGGCGAACAGGCGGAGCAGGTCGTGCATGCGGTACCGGTCGTGGCCGTACGCCTCCAGCAGCTGGGCCTGCGCGAGGTGATCCAGCAGGTCGGCGGTGCACGACTCGGGGCGGTCGGCCAGGGCCGCGGCGGCCGCGACGCTGATGGCGGCGCCGCCGAGCAGGCTCAGCAGCCGGAACATCCGGGAGGACTCGGCGTCCAGGCTCCGGTAGCTCATCATGAAGCACGCCCGCACGGCCTGGTCGTCGGCCTGGAGCTCGGACAGGCGGTGGTCCTCGACCGCCAGCCGGTCGGCCAGGGCGCGCAGCGACAGCCCCGGCCGGGCGATCAGCCGGGCGGCGGCGATCCTGATCGCCAGCGGCAGCCCGGCGCACAGCCGCACGATGGCGCGCGCCGCCCGCTGCTCGGCCGCCACGCGCTCCTCGCCGATCAGGCGGCCGAGCAGCATGGAGGTCTCGTCCTCGGCCATGACGCCGAGACGAAAGTGCGACGCGGCGTCCAGCGAGGTGAGCGTCCTGCGCGCGGTGACCAGCACGCGGCACGTGGGACTCGCGGGCAGCAGCGGGCGCACCTGCGCGGCGTCGCGGGCGTTGTCGAGCAGGAGCAGCAGGTGCCGGCCCTCGGTCAGCGAGCGGAAGCGGGCCGCGGCCTCGTCCACGTCGGGCCGCCCGCCGTGGCGTCCGCCCGGCTGCCCGCCGGGTTGCCCGATCGTGTCGTCGCCGAGCGAGCGCAGCAGGCGGGCCAGCACGTCGGCGGGGTCCAGCGGCGCGACGCCGGGTGTGGAGTCGTGCAGGTCCACGTAGAGCCGCCCGTCCGGGAACCGGTCGGCGACCTGGTGGGCGACGTGCACGGCCAGCGCCGACTTGCCGACCCCCGCGGCGCCCGTGATCGCCGAGACGGCGGTCGCGCCGGAGGCCGAGGTCAGCATCGTGCGCAGCCGGGCGATCTCGGCGGCCCGCCCGGTGAAGGCGGCCGAGCCGATGGGCAGCTCGGCCGGGGCCCTGCGGGCGGCGACCGCGGGCTGCGGCGTCAGGGCGGGGTCGTCGGCGAGAATGCGCCGGTGCATGCGGACCAGGTCCGGGCCGGGGTCGATGCCGACCTCGGCGGCCAGCGTCGTCCGCGCGCCCTGATAGATCGTCAGCGCGTCGGCCCTGCGGCCGGAACGGTACAAGGCCAGCATGAGCTGCGCCCTGAGCCGCTCGTTCAGCGGGTCCCTGCGGGTCAGGGCCTCCAGGTCGGCGAGCATCTCGCCGTGCTGGCCGAGCGCCAGCCGGGCCTCCAGCGAGGCGTCCACGACGGTCGCCCGCAGCCGCTCCAGCCGCGCCGCCTCGCAGCGCAGCGGCGCGGGCAGGGGCAGCTCCTCCAGCACGGACTCGCCCCGCCACAGGCAAAGGGCCCGGGTGAGCCGTTCGAGCGCGACGTCGTAGCGGCCGGCGCCCAGCGCCTGCTGCCCCTGGGCGGCGAGGTCCTCGAACGACGTGACGTCGAGCTCGCCGGGCGTGACGCGCAGCACGTACCCGTTGGAGCCCGCCTCGATGCGGGAGGGGGAGCCGAGCACCTTGCGCAGCGCGGAGATGTAGGTGTAGAGGTTCGACTCCGCGGTGGCGGGGGCGCGCTCGCCCCACAGCCAGTCGAGCATGCGCCGGCTGGGGATCGCCTTGCCCGTGTTGAGCAGCAGGGCGGCCAGCAGCACCCGCTGTTTTCGGCGTCCGAGCGCGATCGGACTCCCATGAGAGGTACGAACCTCGATCGGCCCGAGGATCTTGAAATCCATACGACCACCCTGCAGTGCGGGGTTTTCACCAACAGGAACCGTACGATTGAACACGGATCTTGATTTGCCGCGACCAATGATCGACGGAAGTGACCTTGGAACGGTACTTCCTGGAACGGGATAAGAAGATTACGCGTCCCGAATAACCGGGTGTTCGTGCGGCGGGAGCCGTTCCAGGCCTGCTGAAATTTATCTCCGCATGGATTCTCGCGCGCGAGAAATCCGTCTCGATTGGCGCGGGCAGGTCCTTGACCCGGGTGTCAAGGGCGGGATTCGCCATAAGGTCATCGAGCCGTTTGACTTCCCTATTCTCGCGCGCTTACCGCACCTGCCCGCGCCCGGCCGTCAGTTGACGCAGTCCTGCCTGTCGAGCCCGAAGGCCAGTTCCCTGACCTTGCCCTTGGAGTAGAGGAAGGCGTAGTAGGCCTTGGCGTTGCCCGGCACCGCGGTGTACGTGAAGCCGCTGGGCGAGACCTTCGCCTTCGGGTACGCCTTTCTGACCTGACTCGCCGAGGAGCCCAGGCCGATGCCCTGGGGCGTCTTCATCCCCTTCTGCGCCAGGATCACGGCCACGCCGACCTTCCTGGAGATGTACAGGCCCACGCGGTCCTTCCCGGACGGGTGCGCCTTGAGATCCCACCCGGAGCACGATCCCGCCCCGGCGGGCAGCTTGCGCACGATCTTCCCGGTGGCCCGCGCCTTCGTGGCGCTCATGCCGAGCCGGACCGGACCGTAGCCGTACGGCCCCAGGGCGGGCTTCGCGGTCGTGGCGAGCGCGGGCGTGCCGGTGACCAGCATCCCGCCGGTCAGCAGCGCGACGAGCATCTTCTTCATGGATCCTCTCCCCGTTGTCGTGACAGGTCCGCATCCGGAGTCCGGCGCGGTCCATTCGGTGAATCGTCCGGCAGAGTCCGGTGGATCACCAAATCGTCCAGGCGGCAGAGCTTGCCGAGGGCTGCCGTCGCAGGGGCGACCGGATCCAGTCGCCTATTCGACATATGATCTTTTATCTAGAATCAGCCCTATTGTCGGAAGGCTGTCATGACCCACCCACTCAGCCGGCGCTCCGCCCTGCTGGGCACCGCGGCCGTGGCCGGCCTCGCCCTGTGGGACAGGCCGGCCGAGGCGGCGGGCACCGCCGCGTTCGACGCCGCGCGTGAGCGGTGGGTGGGCCTGCTGGCGGGCGGGTCGTACGACTCCGCGTTCACCGAGCGGGCGCAGGCCGTCGAGGGCTCGGCCAACGCGGTGCTGCGCAAGCTGCAGCCCACCCCCGGCCGCCCGAGCCTCTGGCCCGACCTGCCGCTCGACGACCCCGGGACGGGCAACTTCAACCGCTCCTACAACCGCATGCGCACGCTGGCGCTGGGCTGGGCCACGCCGGGCACCGCCATGCACGGGGACGGGCAGGTCGCCGAGACCGCGGCCAGGGCGCTGGACTTCCTGTACGAGCACGCCTACCACGAGGGGCTCGACCGGCGGGGCAGCAACTGGTACTGGTGGGAGATCGGCGTCCCCCGCTCGCTGACCGACACCTGCGCCCTGCTCTACGACGGCCTGCCCAAGGACCGCCTCGAACGCTGGCTGCGCCCGTTGCGCCACTGGTGCCCCGACCCGGAGCGCCGCGTCAGCCACCCCGGCGTCGTCGAGACCGGCGCCAACCGCGCCGGCAAGGCCATGGCGGTGGCGATGCGCGGCGTGCTCACCTACGACGCCCGCCTGATCAAGCGGGCCGCGGACGCGGTCTCCGGCCTGCTGCGGCGGACCTCGGGCTCACGCGACGGCTTCTACCGGGACGGGTCGTTCATCCAGCACGACGTGTACCCCTACACCGGCAGCTACGGCGTGGACTACCTGGAGAGCGTGGCCAAGCTGATCGCCATGCTCGCGAAATCGCCGTGGGAGATCACCGGCATCGGGGACGCCTACTACGACATCGTGGACCGCTCCTTCGTGCCGTTCGTCTTCGACGGGCTGATGATGGACTGCGTGCGCGGCCGGTCCATCTCGCGCCAGGGCCACCGCGACTACCACTCGGGCCAGAAGACGATCGAGACCATCCTCACGTTGCTGGACGCGGCGCCCGAGCGCCACGCCCGGCGCTGGCGCCCGCTGGTGAAGGGCTGGCTCATCCGCAACCAGGCCATCCCCTACGACACGCTCGCCCCGCTGGCCGGCATCGCGCGGGCCGAGGCCCTGCTGGCGGACCCGTCGGTGCCGGTCGGCCCGCGCACCACGGGCACGTACGTCTTCGCCGACATGGACCGGGTCGTGCACCGCCGGCCCGGCTGGGCCTACGCGATCGCGATGAGCTCGGAGCGGATCGGCGCGGCCGAGGCCATGAACCGGGAGAACCTGCGCGGCTGGTACACCGGCGACGGCATGACCTACCTCTACACCGGCGGCGACCTCACCGCCTGGAACGACGACCTGTGGCCGACGATCGACCCGTACCGGCTGCCGGGCACGACGGTCGACACCCGCAGGCGCGCCGATCTCCCGCACGGACACCGCCGCCTGCCGCGCACTCCGTGGGCGGGCGGCGTGGCACTCGGCGAGCACGGCGTCGCGGCCATGAAGCTGATCGCCGGCGGCTCCTCGCTGCGGGCCAAGAAGGCGTGGTTCCTCCTCGACGACGCGGTGGTCGCCCTCGGCACCGGCATCGCCGCCTCCGACGGCCGCCGCGTCGAGACCATCGTCGAGAACCGCAACACCCACGACCGGCATCCGCCGCTGACCCGGGGCGACGGCTGGATCCACCTGTCCGGCGTGGCCGGCTACGCGCTGCTCGACGGCGCCGACCCGAAGGTGATCCGCGAGCAGCGCACCGGCCGCTGGCGCGACATCGACAAGGGCGCCACCACCGGAGGCGACGACACCCCCGTCACCCGGCTCTACACCACGATCCTCATCGACCACGGCGTCGATCCGCGCAAGGCCCGCTACGCCTACGCCGTCCTGCCCGAAGCCTCCATCGCGGAGACCGCGGGATTCGGGCAGCGGATCGAGATCCTCGCCAACTCCGGAGCGGTGCAGGCCATCTCCCACGACGACCTGCTCGCCGCCGTCTTCTGGCGCGCGGGGACCGTCGAGACCGAGGACGGGCCGCTGGCCGCCGACGGCCCGTGCACGCTGCTGCTCCGCCGCGATCACCAGCGAGTGCGGCTCGCGGTCTCCGACCCGTCCAGGACCGCCGGCGAGGTGAAGATCACGCTGCCCTGGCCGGTGAAGTCCGTCAAGGAGGGCGGCCGCAGCGTGCGCAGGGCCAAGCGCGCGGTCAAGGTGGAGGTCGGCGGCAGCCGCGGGCACGGCCACACCGCGGTGGTGCGCGTCTGACCGCCTCCTGGGCGCCGAGCTTTCCTAGTTCTCCTCCGTCCCGCGCCACGAAGGAGAACTAGGAAAGGGTCACTGGGAAAGGACGCTCTGCGAGAGATAGAGGGGCATGGAATCCTCCCACTGGCTGTCGGTCAGCATTCTCTTTTCGGAGCCGTCCGCGTTCATGCTGAAAATCTGGCCGTACGGCTGGAAGGTGTTGTCGTACAACGCCGCTTCCTGCCGGAAGCCGTACATGCCGCTGTTGTAGAGGATGCGCCCGTCGTGGTTCCAGACGGCGTGGCCTTCGTTCGAGCCGCTGCTCGTGAGGCGGCGGAAATTGCTTCCGTCGGGGCGGATGGTGCACACGTCGAAATTGGTGGCGCTCGTCTTGCGGGTGAAGAGGATGAGCCTGCCGTCCGGGGACCAGTCGGGCAGGTTGTCGTACTCGCCGGTGAGGACGCGGGTCACCCCGGTCGTGAGGTTGAGGATGCGCAGGCCCTTGTTCTCCTCGCCCCACACGCGGTAGACGATCTCGTTGCCGTCGGCCGAGTAGCTCGGGAAGCCGGCGTTGGTCGTGCCGTCCGTGAGCGCCTCCCAGGCCGAGCCGTCGCTGCGCACCCGCGCCACCACGGCCGTGTGCGTCGCGCGCTCCTGGAACCAGCCGCCCAGCCCGAACGCGATCCACGCGCCGTCCGGCGACCACGCGGGGCGGAACGCGCCGGCCATGCCCTTGGCCAGCAGCACCGGGTCGAGACCCTTCCCCGCGGTGTCGAAGACGACGCGCCGGTCCGAGCCGTCCGGGCGCATGGTGACGATCGAGGACGTGCCGAGCTGCTTCTCCGTGATCGCCAGGCGGCCCTGCCGGGACAGGACGGGGAACACGTCGCAGAAGCGATACTCCCAGTCGGGGTCCCAGCTGTAGAGCGGCTTGTCCAGCGGGCGCACCGCGTAGCCGAACTTCTGGTAGATCACCGAGGTCCCGTCCGGCGACCAGACCGGCGAGCGCAGCGCCCGCTTGACGGCCGGCAGCGTGCCCGAGGTGTAGGCCAGGCCCTCGTCGGGCCCGCCCTTGACGAGATAGCCGATCTCGGTGGCGGTCACGAACTGGGGCGAGACCTTCAGATTGGGGCCGGAGGTGTGCTCGACGCGCTCGCCGGTGGTGACATCCACCGAGACGATCTGGGATTCGACCTTCCCGATGTACTCGGGGCGGTGGGCGCCCCAGGTTCCCTCGGTGGTGATCTCGTAGAAGACGATCCGGCGGCCGTCCGGCGACCACTTCGGCGAGCCGAGGCAGTAGCCCTCCTTGGAGGCGACCTGGCGGAAGCCGGTGCCGTCCGGCCGGATGACGTAGATGCTGAGCTCCTGCGTGTGCTCCCAGCCACGGCCTTCGTTGTGCCCACGCCACTGCGTGTTGCGGTCGCTGGAGAAGGCGATCCAGCGGCCGTCGGGCGACCAGGAAGGGCGGAAGTGGCAGTCGGGGCCCTCGGGGTCGCCGGCGACCGCGGAGCCGCTGGTCAGGTTCTTGAGCTTGCCGGTGCGCAGGTCGAGCACCCAGATGTGGGCTCGGTGGTCACCGCGGGTCGAGACGAAGGCCAGCCGGGTCCCGTCCGGCGACAGGACGCCGGAGTCGTCCATCGCCGGGCCGGTCACCAGCGGCTGGACGCCTGTTCCGTCGATCTTGGCCCGGTAGAGGCAGGAATTGCCGTCGCCGGCCCGCTCCGAGGTGAAGAGCACCGACTGGCCGTTGGCGGCCAGGCTGGCGTGATAGTCGAACCCCGTGCTCCCCAGGAGCAGGCGCTCGTTCGAGCCATCGACGCCGGAGATGTACAGATTCGACGAGGAGGGCCCGATCCGGTTGATCAGCATCACGCCCTTCTTGCTCTCGCCGGCCGCCGCCACCGCAAAGGGCTTGGGCAGGAGAGCGGCGCCCACGGTGGCCGCGCCGGCCGTCAGAAAGGCCCGTCGCTTCATTCCAGATTCCATCGCCTTACCAGCTCCCTTTCGCATGGACGGCTGATTACCGCCGTCGGCTCATGTGCGACCAGATAAACAATTCGCCATTCAGCGTCCGAATCAGGTGTGCGGATTTGTGCGGGACGCTACTGAGGGGCGTACTCACCGTCAAGGTGATTGTGCTGTCCGGGAATTCATTGCCGATTGGCTGCCTTTCGGGCAGGCCGATGTTCTCCGCCGGGGGGCGGAGTCCGGGAAAGCGGTCTTACCGGCACGAGCTCCTCGGGCCCGGCCGCGGGCGGGCCCGAGGGCGCGTCAGGCGTGCTCGGCCGCCGGGCGGTCGCGGGCGGTGAGGCCGAGACGCTTGAGCGCGAGCTTGTCGAGCCAGGTCAGCAGCCCGTTCAGGATGAGCGTCATTGTGACCAGGACGATCAGGCCGGCGAACTCGGTGGCCGCGTCCAGATTCATGGCAGAGGTGAACAGGCCGTGGCCGAGCCCTTCGGTGGAGGCGATGAACTCGGCGCCGATGACGCCGAGGATGGCCAGCGGCCCGCCGGTCTTGAGAGCGGCGAAGAACGGCGCCGCCAGCGTGGGGATCGTCACGTACGCGAGCAGGTGGTGCCGGCGGCCGCCCATCACCTGGACGACCTCGACCAGCTCCCGCTCCCGCAGGCGCAGGCCGAGGTAGATGTTGTAGAACATCACGAAGGCCGGCCCGATCATCGCGATCGTGATCTTCGACCAGGCGCCGATGCCGAAGAACAGCAGGAACAGCGGCGCGAGCGCGATCTTGGGGATGCCGTTGAAGGCGGCGACGAGCGGCTCCAGCACCCGCCCCGCCAGCGGGAAGGAGCCCAGCAGCAGGCCCAGCAGGGCGCCGAGCACGACGCCCATGGAGAACCCGGCCACCACCTCGACCACCGTCGCCCTGATGTCGGCCCATCCGGACGCCGAGCCGAGCATCTCCACCAGGGCCCCCGCCACCTCGGTGGGTTTGCTCACGGCGTACTCGGGCAGGACGGGGCCGCTCAGGACCTGCCAGAGGAGCAGGGCGATCGCGATCACGGCGACGCGCAGCGCCACCAGGGTGGCCTGGCCCTGCCACCGGCCGCTCTTCCGCCTGGTCGCGACGACGACCTCGGTCCTCTTCCTCACCGGTCTGTCAGTGGCAGCCACCATGGTGCGCTCCTTCCCGTCCGCGATCCGGCCTCGCTCGGCCGGATCATGCTCCGCCGCCGGACGGCACGTACTTGTTGGTCCAGTCGTTCGAGGTGACGGTCATCACCTTGGGCAGCACGCCGAGCCCGTTGACGAAGTCCAAGGTCTTCTTCCAGGTCGCGTCGTCCATCGCGGCGCTCGTCGGCCAGCCGGCGTGCTGGAGGCTGGCCTCGAGCACCGGGACCGGGATGCCGGACATCTCCTTCGACGTGAGGTTCAGCAGGTCGGCGTCGTGCAGGTGGCCGTTCATGTATGCGGTGGCCTCCTGGACCGCGGCGACGAACTTCTTGGCGATCTCGGGGTTCTTCTCCAGGTAGTCCTTGCGCACCACCACGAACTCGCCGTATCCGGACTGCTCCGGAGACCACTCGGGGGCCCGCAGCGGGTCCGCCACCACGACGCCCTCCCCGGCGTGCTCGATGGACAGCGGCGTCGGCTCGGAGGTGATGAACCAGTCGATCTGGCCGCTGGTGAGCGCGGCCTTGTTCGCGGCCGGGCTGGGCAGCGACACCCACTTCACCTTGGCGGGGTCCACGCCGCGGGCCTTGAGGAACATGCTCGCCTGGGCCTTGGTGTTGGCCGAGCTGGCGCCGCCGATCGAGTTGCCCAGCGCCTTGGCCACCTGCTCCACCGGCGTCGAGCCGGACAGCTTGTTGGCGTCGGCGAACTTCTTGCTGACGACGATGCCGAGCGGGTTGCCGAGGCCGTCCGCGGCGATGGCCACCTGCGGGATGCCCTTGGCCAGGGCGGACAGGAAGCCGGTCGGGCTGGAGTTGAGGAAGTGCACGGAGCCGGACTCGAGGGCGGCCGGGCCGGTCGAGGCGTTCGTCGAGACGAACGTGACCTTGAGCCCCTGCTTCTGGAAGTAGCCCTTGGCCTGCGCCACCCTCATCGGCAGGTCGAAGATGCTCTCCCCGCTGCCGACCATGATCGCGGTAGGCCCGCCGCCCTGGGCGGACCCGGAGTCGCCGCACGCGGCCGTCAGCGTGCCGCCGCCGAGGGCCAGGGCGGTCGCGAGCGCGAGGGCCCGCAATCGCCTGCGGGTCACCGATGCGCGGCTGCCGACGACGCCGCCGTCCGTGATGTGGTGTCCCATGTCATCTCCTGTCACCATGCTTCCTCCGTACGGAAGAAGCGCTTCCAGAACTTGAGCCGGGCGGGATCCGCCACCGGGATCGGCCCGAAGCCGCCGCCGAGCTCCATCACCGTGGCCGAGTCCGGCGAGAACGCCGGCCAGCGCGGCAGGCCCGGGCCGTTGGGGTCCCCCGTGGCGGAGTAGTTGGCCCAGTAGGCGGACATGATCTCCGCGATCCGGCGGTCGCCGCCGGTCCACCCGGCGCCGCCGTCTCCCGGGCCGCCGTCTCCCGGGCCGCCGTCTCCCGGGCCGCCGCCTTCGGGGGCGCCGCCGACGTTGCCGAAGACGAACTCGATCTCCGAGCCGTGTGCGGCACGCCGGGGATCCTGGCCCCGCGCCGGCGCGGCGTGGGTCCAGAAGTAGGTGTAGACGGGGCGGCGGGCCCGCCTGCTCCAGTCCGCCGCCCAGAGGAAGGTGGACACGCGGGCGTTGTCGCGCACCGACGCGCAGTGCGCCCGGGCCGCCTCGTCGTCCGTGCCCGCCGGATAGAGCCGCAGGAACTCCCCGGCCAGCGCGCCGAACCTGCGCCGCGCCGCGGCCAGATAGCCGTCCAGGGTCACGTGGACCGGAGGCATGCCCGGCCGCCAGGTCTTCGTCCCGGCCGCGCGGTAGGCCGTGAACATGCTCTCGGGGACCGCGCCGCTCTCGTCGAGGTTGTTGCCCGCGAGGTAGCAGACCGCGTTCTGCCGCCCCTCGGCGTACGTCTCCTCGTAGCCCGCGGGGATCACCCGGCCGTCCACGACCGGCCGGAACAGCGGCGGCTTGGCCGGGCCGCAGGTCTCGACCGCGGCGTCCACGGCGTCGTCCCCGTCCACCAGCCGCTGCCAGGGCAGCGACCGCAGCAGGGCCGGCGTCGGCGCGCCGCGCTCCCGGGCGTACCGGGCGCCCGCGAGCTCGGCTTCGGCCAGGGTCCGGTACGACGTGGCCAGGTAGCGCAGCTCGGGGTCACGGCAGTGGCGGGCGTGGCTCTGCGCGACCGCCCGGTGGAAGAGCCCGGCCGCCAGCGGCGACATGGCCAGGAAGTTCACGGTCCCGGCGCCGGCGGACTGCCCGGCGATCGTCACCCGGCCGGGATCGCCGCCGAAGCCGGAGACGTTGCGCCGGACCCACCGCAGGACCGCGAGGCAGTCGAGCAGCCCGTAGTTGCCCGAGGCGCGGTGCCCGGACTCCTCGCTCAGCTCGGGGGTGGCCAGGAACCCGAGTGCTCCTAGCCGGTAGTTGAAGGTGATCACGACCAGGCCCGCGCGGGCCAGGCTCTCGCCGTCGTAGCGGGGGCTCGCGCCGGTTCCCGTGCGGAAGCCGCCGCCGTGGATCCAGACCAGCACCGGCCGCCGCTCCCCGGCACCGGCCGCGCGGGTCCAGACGTTGAGGTACAGGCAGTCCTCGCTCATCGGCAGTCCGGCGCCGCCCGCCCCGCCGTCCGGCGCCTGCGGGCACATCGGGCCGAAGGTCGCGGCCCGGCGTACCCCGGGCCAGGGCGGCGCCGGTCGCGGCGGTCTCCACCGCGACTCCCCGACGGGGGGAGCGGCGTAGGGCACGCCCCGGAAGACGGTGACCGAGGGGTCTCGCCCCGGTACACCCTCCACCAGCCCCGATTCGGTTTCCACTGGGTGACGCATGGGGGGTAGGTCCTTCCTGGCCGTGCGGCGAGCCGTGCGCCGCACGGCCGGTCAATCGGATGCGCGCCCGGGCGCGGCCGGCTGCCGGCCGTTCTCGGACGGCGCCGGCTGCTCGCCGCGCTCCGCGCCTTCATCGGGCCGCGCGCCTTCATCGGGCCGCGCGTCCTGGCCGGTCCGGGCGGCCGGTCCGGCGTCGGCGGCCGTCTGCAGCAGCAGCGCCCGCCGGGCGGAGGCGACGTGGTGGCGCATCGCGGCCACCGCCGCGTCCGGGTTGCGGGTGACGATGGCCAGCAGGATCGCCTGGTGCTCCTCCAGCGACCCGCTCCTCGGGTGCTGTGCGGACAGGTTGCGGTACTGGCGCATGACCAGCGGGTAGAGCAGGGTGTCGTACGCCCGGGCCAGGGTCTGCTGGTGGGCGGCCTCCTTCACCTGCTGGTGGAACTTGCGGTTGCCCTGCGAGTAGCCGGCCTGGTCGCCGCGCCGCTTGCAGTCCTCCATCGCCTCCAGCGTGTCGCGCAGCTCGCGGATCTCCTGCTCGGTGGCCCGCTCCGCGGCCTTGCCCGCCAGCGCGGACTCCAGCACCTCGCGGGCCTCCAGGATGTCCAGCGCCTCCTCGGCCGAGAAGCTGCGTGTGCGCACCCCGCGGTTGACCTCGCTGGTGACGTAACCCTCCTGGGTCAGCCGGACCAGCACCGACCGCATGGTGCTGCGCGAGACGTTGAACATCGTGGTCAGTTCCGCCTCGGTGAGCCGGGTGCCGGGCGCGAGGTTGCCCGACATCAGCAGCGAGCGCAGCCCTTCGTACGCCTGGTTGTGCCGAGTCTGCGAGGTCTTGTCCGGTTCCACGACGTGGTCGCTGACTTCCACCATGATCACCTGTGTCCCAGAAGAGAGATGACGACTGATCCGGGAGTATGTCCGAGCTCAACCCATCCCGCTGGGTTCGACCTGCGCCAGGCTCGGATACAGCCGTCGCGCCGTACCGGCGAAGATCTCCTCCCGGTCCTTCTCGGACAGCCGCGCGAGCACCTCCTCGGCGAGCCGCAGCAGCTCCGGCAGCGACTGCTCGGCGGCCGGGCAGTTCGACCCCCAGGCGATCCGGCCGGCGCCGAACGCCTCGACCACCGGCTCCAGGAAGCCGGCGGCCTCCTCGCCGGCGTCCCGCAGCCGCTCCAGGTTGCGGTGGGTGAGCTTGAGATGCAGGCCGGGGTGCCGGGCGAGCTCGGCCACCTCGCCGCCGGCGTCGGCGGGTGAGGCGGCGATGCCGGGGTAGCCGATGTGGTCCAGGAGCACCCGCACGCCGGGGAACCGCTCCAGCACCTCGCGCAACTGCTTGGTGGCCGGCCCAAGACGCATCTGGAGGCAGACGGGAACGTCGAGCTCTCCCGCCTTCTCCCAGAACTCGTACGTCTCGGGCGCGGCGAACCATTCGCCCTGGACGGGCACGGTGCTCCCGTGGGTGAACAGCCGCACCCCGGCCAGGCCGCCGCGGACCGCCTCCGACAGGCGGGCGGCGGCGTCCGGCCGCAGGGGGTCGAAGGTCCCCACCGCCACGAACCGGTCGGGCCGCTCCCGGGCGCTGTCGAGGACGTAGGAGTTGTCGTACCCGTAGGCCGTGGTGGCCTGCACCAGCACGGCCTGCCGGATGCCGGTCCCGTCCATCCGGTCCGCCATCTCGGCGGCGGTGACCGGCCGGGACTCGGCCCATTCCGACTGTTTGCCGCCGATCGGCGCTCGCGGGTACCTGGTCAGGTCGTCCGAGAGGACATGGCAGTGGGTGTCGATCACGTACACGTTCCGTTCCTTCCTGCGGTCAGGCGTCCGGGTAGTCGCCCTGCGCGAACAGCGCGCGGAGGTCGGTGGGGAAGTCCGGGCCGAGCAGGCCCTGGTCCCGGGAGTACCGCACGAGGGCGTTCAGGCTCGGCTCGTTGGCCCCGATGCCGTAGGGGACGGGGTCGCCGCCGATCTGCCGCGCCTGGCGGGCGAACCGCGCGAGCCCGGACCAGCCGGGGTCGGCGGCGAGGTGGCGGCGCTTGCTCTCCGCCAGCGCCGCGTACAGCGCCGTCGGCAGGCCGGGGTCACGTTCGACCAGCTCGGAGCGGATCGCGATCACCGAGTGGAGCGGGTAGATCCCGGTACGCAGGTACCAGTCGGCGCTGAGCACCCCGGGCTCGGCGAAGAGCGGATACGGGCCGTCGGCGCCGCCGTCCTCGCCCAGGGCGCCACTGCCGATCCCGGAGACGGTCCCAGAGGCAGTAGCGGTCGCGGTCCAGTTCGCCCGGGGCGGGCCGGCGCGTCCGGTCCCGGCGTTGCCGGTGAGCGCGGCGTCCAGCTCACCGGTGCGCAGCAGCTCGCCCAGGGAGCGCCCGTCGGTGACCCGCTCGACGTTCGCGGGGGCGCGGCCCTCGATGTGGTCGTCGTCGTCCACCACCCACGTGATCTTCTCGTGGGCGACGCCGTACTCCTCGGACAGGACGCCGCGCACCCACACGCCGGTGCTCACCGAGTACGCGCGCACCCCGGCCCGCCGTCCCTCCAGGTCCCGCGGCACCCGGATGCCCGACAGCGCGGCGCACTGGATGTCCTCGTGGTGGAAGCGCCGGTTGAGGAACACCGGGATCCCGATGATCGGCACCCCCTTTTGGAGGGCCATCAGGTAGGACACGGGCGCCAGCTCGCACACGTCGTACTCGAGGTCCCGGATCATCCGCCGGTACGCGGCGATGATCGGCCTGACCTCCACCGGCTCGACCCGGTAGCCGTCCACCTCGGCACCGCCGTCCAGCAGTGCCCGCCCGTGCGGGTAATCCCCGAGGGCCACCGAGAGCTTCTCCATACCCTGCCTTCCGATCCGCACGTCGTGAATGTCATGGGGTCCGCCTGGGATCGGCCCCCGAATGCCGGTCACCCGGCCTCAGCCGCCCAGGCGCGACGAGGGGACCCCGAGGGCCGCGCAGGAACGCGCGACCAGCTCGTCGAAGTCCACCGGCCGCGGCAGCGCGTCCTGCTCCAGCGCGTACGCCGCCACCTGCGTCACCGGGCCGCGCAGCGCCTCGAAGCCCACCGGGTTCAGGTCCGTCCCGCTGTCCGCGAGCAGGTCGCGCATCGCGTCGTAGGCCGCGCAGACGGCGGCCGGGTGCTCCCGCGCGGCCTTCTCGCCGACGCCCACGACATGGTTGACCGGGACGAATCCCTTGTCCGCCGACCAGGCGGCGGCCACCTGGGCGGGGCCGGCGATGGCGGTGCGGACGCGGTCGTCCGCCGGCAGCTCGTTGCCCATGATCCCGAAGTCGAGGCGGCCTTCGAGGAAGTCCGCCGGCAGGCTGGCCCCTTCCGGCGCGCGGCGCACGTACGCCGGGTCGTGCTGCCCGTCCACGTGCCCGCCCTCGTACACCACCCAGTCGACCTTGCGTAGATCGACCCCGTACTGCTCGGTGAGGAAGCCGCGCACCCAGACGCCGGTGGTCTGGCTCCACGAGCGGATGCCCACGCTATGGCCCTCGACGTCCGCGACGGTCAGGTCGCCGCAGGTCACCAGGGTCTGGTGCTGGAAGCGGCCGAGCGCGGTGACGGGGAGCAGGACCACCGGCCGGTCGTGGGCGACGGCCTGCAGCAGCGTCACGATCGGCAGCTCGCAGATGTCGGCCGACGACTCGGCGATCATGCCGCGCGCGGCCCTGTTCACCGGGCGGACATCGAGCCGCTCCACCTCCGTGCCGGTCCCGCGGACGGCCGACTCGGCTGCGGCCGCGAGATCGTCGCGGCCCAGAACCACCTTCACTTGCGCTCCTCCTTGATGGGCGTGGGCCGCTGCGCCGCACGGGGTCCGCCGCCGGTCACCGGTGGAACCGCTCATGGTGCTGGCGCAGCAGGTCGATGCCGTAGTCGTTTCCGTTGGGCGTGCGGACCACGGTGTGGATGTGCCGGCGCGTCGGCGTGTCGTTGTCGAACATCACACCGGCCTGGTGCTCGAACTCGATGAGGATCACCGGGCTGTGGACGCGGTAGTAGAAGACCCCTTCGGGGCCCGGGTCGCCGATCCAGGCGAAGTAGGTCTCCGCCTCGTGGGCGCGGACCTCGTCCATCCGGATCCGGGCGTGCTCCTCGCGGGCCCGGTTCACGTACAGGCCGATCAGGTCGGAGGCGGTCTCGCGCTGCGGCCCGGTGAGCTCGCCCAGCGGCAGGCCCGCGTAGTTCAGCTCGAAATTGTCGCGGAAGGCGCCGGTGAACAGGTCGGGCGGCAGCTCCTCCGCGATCACCGCGAGCTTGCGCTGCTCGCCGGTCAGGCTGGTGAACAGCCGGTGGCCGACGGCCTCCTCGCGGCGGAAGGCGCTGGTTCCGGCGTACCTGCCGGACTCGGCGATCACCGGCTCCGCGCCGAGGAAGGTCGGGGTGAGCGTCATCTGGTCCCCGGCGAAGACACAGTTGACGTTGACGTGGTGGCCGTCGAGCTGCCAGCCCCACGCGCCCTGCTCGGGCGATCCGTAAACGCTGAACCAGTAGATCCACTCGTTGAGCAGGTCCTGTTCGCCGCGCAGCTCGCCGATGGTCAGGTTGAGGTGCATCAGGTCGACGACCTGCGTGTATCCGTACGCGCTGAGGCTGGCGCGGACCAGGGCGAGCGCCTTGTCCCGCTTGCCGTCGTCGAGGTCCTCCAGGCACAGGCCGTGCCGCAGGAAGTACCGGGCGCCGTTCGCCCAGTGCCGCCAGGTCTCGTCGTCCATGGCGAACCGGCCCTGCGCCACTTCCTGGGGCGTCAGCGCGGACAGGTAGTCCTCGGCCGCCCGCCGGACGCCGCTGACGTCCAGTCCGGTGGCGTGCAGCGGGAACAGTCCCGGCCGCGGGCCGTCCGGTGTGGCCACCCCGCGGAAGGGCTCCGCGGCCGCGCGCCGCCGCCAGTCGATCTTCGCGTGCAGTTCCGGCGTGATCACGTCGGGGCGCCGGGTGGGGGCATGGCCCCGCCTGCGCAATCCCGTCATCGCCGCCTCCCTTCGTGCTGCTGTCTCGTCCTGCGGCCCGCCCGCGCTCGCCGCCGCGGGCATGTCCTGAGCCCTCATGTGAGGAAGGCCGCTTCCTTCTCGATGGCGGCGAGGTCGATCGGCGCGCGCACGAGCTCCTGTTCGAGGGCGTACCGGGCGGCCAGGTCCAGGCAGCCGGCCAGCTGCTCGCTCCAGCCGGCCGCGACCGCGCGGCCCGCCGGTGAATCGTCGCGACGGTCCGCGGTGGCGCCGATCGCGTCCGCCAGGGCGTGGTACAGCGCGCGTACCGCGTCCGGGTCCGCGCGCAACACGTCGTCGCGGACCACGACCAGGTGGTTGGCCGGGACGAAACCGTGGTGGTCCAGCCACGCGCGCTCCGCGTCGTGGGCGTCCGGGATGACCGGGACCAGGCCCGCGCCCTGGCCGCCGATCGCGCGCGGGCCGAGCACGGCGGCCGCCACCTCGCCGTCGCGCAGCAGGTCGGCGACCTGCCCGGCCGATGACCGCGTCACGTACGCGGGCTCCCGGTAGTGCCGTACGTGGGGCTCTTCCGTGGTGACCCAGGTGACGTCGGAGGCTTCGACGCCGTACTGCTCGCGCAGGATGCCGCGGACCCACAGGCCCGTGGTCTGGCTGTAGGAGCGCACCCCGACCCGCTGCCCCGCGAGCTCGCCGGGGGCGAGCGCGGGGCCGCCGGGCAGGCGGGTGAGCGAGCGGTGGTGGGTGCCGCCGATCAGCACCACGGGCAGCAGGGTGATCGGTACGCCCGCCTCCCGCGCCTGGAGGTAGGTCGCCAGCGCCAGCTCGCACACGTCGAACTCCAGGTCGCGCACCATGCGGGCGAAGGCGGGGTACAGCGGGGACGAGCTGGCGAACCGGCAGTCCACGCCCGCCACGGCGAGCGTCCCGTCCTTGAGCGGGCGCGTGTGCGGGTAGTCGCCCAGCAGGACCGTCAGCGCCGCCATCTCACACGTCCTCGCCGTGCAGGAGCCGGCGGTAGGGAACGCTGACCACGTTCCGGGTGATCCGGACGTCGATCACGGTGGGGCGGGGGGCGCGTACGTACTCCGCGAGGGCGGCGCGCAACTGGTCGGCGGTCCGGACGGTGGCCCCGCCGCCGCCGAGCGCCACCGCGACCGGGCCCAGCTCCGGCGTCGGGATCACCGCGAGCTGCGGGTCCAGGCCGGCGGCCGCCGCCTTGTGGTACTCGGCGCCCAGGCCCTCGTCGTTCATGACGACGACCAGGATCGGGATGCCGTAGCGGCAGGCGGTCTCGAACTCCGGCAGGTGCATCAGGAAGCTGGCGTCGCCCTCGACCACGAAGGCGGGCCGGTTGCCGTCGGCCACGATGGACCCGATGGTCAGCAGCGGAGCCTGGCCGATGGCGCCGAACATGCCGTAGTTCGACAGGACCTCGCGCGAGCGCTGGAAGAGCATGGTGCCGAAGTCGGTCTGGTGGCCGCTGCCCAGGACCAGGCCGATGTCGCCGGGGATCTCCTCGTCCAGGACGTGGATCACCTCGCGCGGGTCCATCCGGCCAGGCTCGTCGCGGAACTCCGCGGGGGCCACCAGCGGGGCGGTCAGCCGGTGCAACACCTCGGCGGTGTGGTAGCCCTCGGCCCGGCCTTCCAGCGCCTGGCTCAGCTCGGTGAGGGCGGTGACCGCGTCGGCCCTGATGTAGGAGTCCGCCACCGCGCCGTTGCCCATGACGATGTGCGGAGCCGTGTCGATCTGGATGTACCGGGCGTCCGGGAACAGGTAGCCGTGCTCGATCGTGTAGTGGTTCAGGCTGGCGCCCACCGCGATCACGCAGTCGGCCTCCTGCAGCAGCTCCATCGCGGTCTTGTTGCCGTACAGGCCGGCGATGCCCACGTGGTAGTCGGTGTCGCCGCACAGCCAGTTCTTCGCCTGCAGGGTGGTGGCCAGCAGGGCGCCGGTCTGCGCCTGCAGCCGCAGGATCTGCTCGCCGGCCTCCGCGCGGCGCGCCCCACGACCGGCGATGATGACCACGCGCTTGCTCGTGCGGATGATGTCGCGGGCCGCCTCGATCGCCGCCGGGTCGGGCAGCGAGCGCACGTGCGGGATGAGGTCGGTGGAGGGGACGTAGTGGTCGCCGTCCTCGCACTCCTGCTTCTGGACGTCGATCGGCGCGCTGAGCATGATCGGCCGGGAGTCGGTGCGCGCGAGGTAGAAGGCCCGCTGCACGGCCTCCTCCGCCAGGTCGGCCCGGGACACGTGCACGAAGCCGCACTCGATCGCGGCGGCGAAGCGCCGCTGGTCCAGGTACTGCACGGCGCCCTGGTCGCCCCAGGCCGTCTCACCGCAGAAGGCGACCAGCGGGGTGCGCGCCCGGCTCGCCACGATCATCGAGGTGGCGAGCTGGGCGACGCCCGGCCCGCTGGTGGTCGTCACGACGCCCGGCCGCCCGGCCGTCCGCGCCCACCCGTCGGCCATGCCCAGGCCGGAGCCCTCGTGCCGCACCTCGTACAGCCGCACGCCGCGCCGGGCGAGGGCGTTCATCCAGTGCATGTTGGCATCGCCCATCATGCCGAAGACGTCGCTCGTGCCCTCCGCGACGAACGCCTGGGCGAGTAGCTCGTAAACCTTCACTTCATGGTCCCTTTCAGCACGCCCTCCAGCCGCCCGAACACGCGCAGCGCGTTGCCGCCGTACACCGCCTGACGGGCGGTGCCGTCCAGGGCCGGGATGGAGTCGAGGAGGTACTTGGTGTCGTCGAAGCGCCGCCCGGTCTCGGGGTCCACGGCGCGGACGGCGCCGATCATCTCCGAGGCGAACAGCACGTTGGCCGTGGGGATGACGTCCACCAGGAGTTCCAGCCCCCGCCGGTGGTACACGCAGGTGTCGAAGAAGACGTTGCGCAGCACCGCCTCCTCCAGCGGTGGGCGGCCCTGGTCCAGCAGGAAGCCCCGGTACCGGCCCCAGTGGTAGGGGACGGCGCCGCCGCCGTGCGGCAGGATGAGCTTCAGGGTGGGGAAGTCCTGGAACAGCTCCGACTGGCACAGCTGCATGAACGCCGCGGTGTCGCCGTTGAGATAGTGGGCGCAGGTGCCCTGCAGAGCCGGGTTCCGCGACATCGCGACGTGGATCATGGCCGGCACATCGAGCTCGGTCAGCTTCTCGTAGAGCGGGTAGTACACCCGGTCGGTCAGCGGGGGCGCCTGCCAGAAGCCGTCGGAGGGGTCCGGGTTGAGCAGGCAGCCGACGAATCCCAGCTCTTCGACGCAGCGTTCCAGCTCGGCCACGCTGTTGCGGACCGAGGCGGCGAGGGCGGCGCCCGGCGACTGGGGCAGCTGGCACACGCCGACGAACTTGCCGGGGAAGAGCGCGCACACGCGGGCGATCAGGTCGTTGCTGACCCGGGACCAGTCCAGGCTGGTCCGCTCGTCGCCGTAGTGGTGGGCCATCTTCCCGGCTCCGGGGGAGAAGAGCGTGAGGTCCGTGCCGCGCTCTTGCTGCAGCTTGAGCTGGCCCTGCTCGATGGCGGTCCTGATCTCGTCGTCGGTGATGCGCAGCTCGCCGGGCGACACCCGCTCGCCCGACTCCTCGAACGCCCGGATCTGCCGTTCCCGCCACTCGCCGAGCGCGGGAGGGGCGGTGGTGAAGTGGCCGTGACAGTCGATGATCATGAAAGGTCTCCTCGTCAGGCTCGGCCGGTCAGGGCGCGGCCCAGGTCGAGACCCGGGTACGAGCGCACGGGGGCCGTCATCAGGAACCGGTAGCCGTCCTCGATCACCTGCTTGACGTTGTCGGCCGTGACGTGGGGATGGCCGACGGCGACCCCGCGTTCGGCGCAGACGTCGAGGATGCGGCGCTTGGACTCCATGACGCGCGGGTGGTCGTACTGGCGGGGCACCCCCAGCTCCTGGCTCAGGTCGCCCTCGCCGGGCAGGACCAGGCCGATGCCCGGGACCTGGTCGAGGATGTCCGGCAGGTTCTCGATGCCGCGCTGGTCCTCGATCATGACGGCGACGAGAATCTCGCCGTCCGGGTCGAGCGGCCACACGTCGCTCCTGGCGTAGTACTCCTGGTTCGACACGCCCCAGTAGCGCGCCGCCGCGGCCGGGCTGTCGCCGCGCAGACCGGCGGGCTCGTGGCGCGGGGTGCCGGGCAGCCGCGGGTAGCGGCAGGCCGCGACCGCGTTGTACGCCTCCGCCACCGAGGTGACGTGCGGCCACACGATGCCGTACGCGCCCAGGTCCAGGGCCTGCTTGGCGTGCCACTGGGATTTCTCGCCGCCGTTGGCGGGGATCCGCACCAAGGGGGTGACCGGGGCCGCGAGGCTGCCGGCGGTGAAGATCTGGCGCCGGTTCAGCAGGTACTGCAGGCTGTCCCGGAGCGCGATGACGTCCCACGGCTTGTGCTCGGTCTCCAGGACCAGGCCGTCATAGTCGGTGGTGCTGAATTCGACCGCGGCCGCCGGATCCGGCGCGCAGAAGGACGCGAAGACGTGCTCTCCCGCCGCCAAGCCGCCGATCACCCTGTTCAGCCTGGGCATTGCCACTTCCCGCCTCCTTCGACTGCTCTCGTGATTGCCTGGGTGGGGATCAACGCCGGCCTCCGCTGCCGGCGGGCCGGCGTCGCTCCAGAAGCCGCGCCCACCAGGCCCGCAACCGGCCGAACAGACCGGTGCTCGCTTCGGCCGTGCCGGTCGGGCCGGTCGCCGCGGTCGCCGCGGTCGCCGCGGTCGCCGCGGTCGCTTCGGTCCTGCCGGTCGCTTCGGCCGCCGGACCGGCGCAGCGCTGGACCAGCTGGTCGGAGAACTCCTTCGTCATCCGCGTGACGACGGCTCCGGCGCCCGACTCGACCAGCGAGGCGAGCTTGCCGTTGATGGTGATCTCGCCGCTCACACTCACCCGCGCCTGGCCCGGCCCGGCCTGCGCCACCCGGAACGTGGCGTCCGCGGTGAAGCGGGTGGCCCGCTGGCCGTCCCGGCCGCGCGCCGACAGGCGGCCTTCGCGTTCGTCCGCGGCCAGGTCGAGGGTGACCCGGGCGGCGAACCTGACGCGTACGGCGCCGAACTTGACGACCAGCGTCCCGTCGAACGAGCCGTCGTCGTGGGCTGCCCCGAGCACGGCGCCGCTGATGCAGGACACGACGTCGGCCGGGTTCGAGATGACCTCCCACACGCGGGCCGGGGGACTCGGGACGGCGATCTCTTCCGTGATCGATATCAATGCCGCCGCCCTCGCTCGGCGGCTCGGCCGGCCCTCACGCCGTGGTGTCCGCGGTCTGCGTCTCGGAGCTGAACAGGCTCCAGAGGTCGTTGTAGAGCTCGGCGAACTCCGGCGACTCGACGAGAGAGCTGATCTGGCGCGGGCGCTCGAACGGGACCGGCAGGACGCGGCGGATCGTGCCCGGCCCGTCGGACATCACGATGACCTCGTCGGCCAGGTAGATCGCCTCGTTCAGGTCGTGCGTGACGAAAACGAGCGTGCCGCGCTCCTCCTGCCAGAGGTTGAGCAGGTCCTGCTGGAGCCTGAGCCGGGTGATGGCGTCCAGCGGGCCGAAGGGCTCGTCCATCAGCACGATCGACGGCTCGTAGATCAGCGCTCGCGCGATCGAGACGCGTTTCTGCATGCCGCCGGACAGCTCCCGGGGGAAGTGGTCCTCGAACCCGGTGAGACCGACCATCTTGATCCAGTGCTGGATCCGCGCGTTCCGCTCCTCCTTCGGGACCTTGCGGAACTTCAGCGCCAGGCCGATGTTGGCCCGCACGCTCAGCCAGGGGAGCAGGTTGGCCTGCTGGGTGACGTACGCGGCCTCGGAGTTGACCCCCGTGACCGGCGCGCCGTTGAAGTGCACCTCGCCCTGTGCCGGGAAGAGCAGCCCCGCGGCCAGGTTGAGCAGGGTGCTCTTGCCGCACCCGCTGGGCCCGATCACGGCGACGAACTTGCCGCGCCCGACCTGGAACGATACGTCCTCGATGGCCGGCCGGTGGGCACCGGGGAACTCTAGGGTGACGTGCTCGAAGCGGAGTGCGTCCGGATGGGGGGCGAGAGGGTTGTTCGACAACGTGTGCCTCCTTGACCGCCGGGAACGGCGGGTAGGGAAGTTGTGTGCGCGTGTCCGGGTGGCGTCCCTCGGACACGCAGTCGCTGATGCGCTGATGCGTGGCTGGTGTGTCCGGCGTTCGCACGCCGGTCCGATCGCCTGCCGCTCTGTTCATGGATTGTCCGACAAGCGATGAACGAAACGTAACAGTGCCGACTCATAACTACAAGAGTCTGCAACATGGACTTGGCTGATTGTCCAACAATCAGTGCACGGCCTGCTCTTCCGCGCCGGGCGACGATCGCGAAACCTTACGTTGCGCCGGATGCAACCATGAGATCGGCGGCAGCTCTGGACGATCGGCCGCGGCTGGCCCAGACTGTGGCACTACGTGGTTGGCGTCTGGCGTTCGCACGGCTGGTCCTCGACAGGTGTTCTTCGCGAACAGAGAGGTCAGCCGCCAATGTGGGACTCAGAACACATCGAAACCGAGGCTTCGCCGTCCGGATCCGCCTGGCGGCCGTCCCGGAGAACGGCTCTGCGAACGGTGCTGTCCACCGCCGCGGCGGCCGTGGGGGCGCTCGCCGGCGCGCGCGGCGCCGAGGCGGCGGCCGGCACGACGGCGGAGCGGCTCTACATCGGCACCTGGCGGGGCACCCAGGTGAACGGCGCCCGGTTCGACCCGGACGGCGCGACGCTGACCCCGTCCGGAGTCGTGGCGCAGGTGAATTCGAGCTGGCAGGCGAGACACCCGTCGAAGCCGGTTCTCTACGTGGGCAGCGGGGACAGCGGCGGCACCGTCTCCGCGTTCCGGATCGACCGGGGGAGCGGCGCCCTCGACCTGATCGGCCGGGCGACCACGGACAGCGCCGGCACGCCCGGTGGCCTGTCTTATATCGGGGTGGACCGACCCTCGGGCACCGTGCTGGCGGCGAACTTCGCGGCGGGCCTGGTCGCGGCCCTGCCGATCCGGCCTGACGGCGGGCTCGGCTCCCCGGTGTCCGTCGTGGTGGACACCGGCTCGGGCCCGCACCCCCGCCAGGCGGGTCCGCACCCGCACCACGTGACCGTGGACCCGAGCGGCCGGTTCGCGCTGGTCGCGGACTTCGGCGCGGACCGCGTGTTCGCCTACCGCTTCGACCGCAGGACGCGCGTTCTGTCCGCCGGCGGGCCGGCCGGCCCGCGCTTCTACGCGGCGAGCCCGGGCTCGGGTCCGCGCCGCCTGCTGTTCCACCCCAACGGCCGCACCCTCTACCTGCTGAACGAGCTGACGGCGGACCTCCAGGTCCTCGGCTGGAGCCCCAGGACGGGAGAGCTCACGCCCGGCCAGAGCGTGTCCACCGACTCACCCGAGTACACCGGCACCAAGAGTGCGGCCGAGCTGGGAATGAGCCGCGACGGCCGCTTCGTCTACGCCTCGAGTCGCGGGGAGAACACCATCGTCGTGTTCGCGGCCGACCGGGCGACCGGCCGGCTCACGCTCGTCCAGCGCATCCCCTGCGGCGGGCTGTCGCCGTGGAGCTTCACGATCCACCGCGGCGGCCGGTGGATGCTGGTGGCGAACCAGGTGAGCAGCACCGTCAACCTGTTCGGCGTCGATCCGCGGTCCGGGCGGCTGGCGGACACCGGGACGTCCATGCCCGTCCCGAACCCGGACTGCATAACGTTCGGCTAAGAGCTGTTTCTTAGATCAGGTGCGGAGCCAGATGACCAGAGCTGCCAGGGTGACGGTGCCGCGAAAGATGTAGGCGCGTTTGTCGTAACGCGTGGCCACGGCCCGGAAGTTCTTCAGCCGGTTGATCGCCCGTTCGACGACGTTCCTGCCCTTGTAGCGTTCGGCGTCAAAGCCGGTGGGCCGTCCTCCGGCCGAGCCGCGCCGACGCCGGTGGGCGCGTTGGTCGCGCGGCTCGGGGATGGTGTGGCGGATCTTACGGCGGCGCAGGTAGGCGCGGTTGGCGCGGGAGGAGTAGGCCTTGTCCGCGGTCAGGCTGTCGGGCCGGGTGCGGGGACGTCCCGGCCCGAGCCGGGGGATGC
>NZ_VCKX01000129.1 GCF_005889725.1 Nonomuraea zeae | reverse complement strand
GCCCAGCCCCGCCTCGCCCATCCCCGTGGCCCTTCCCGGCGGGACGCTGCGGGTCGCGGACCTGCTGGCCGCCGCGCGGCGGGCCGTACGCGACAGCGACGGCGACTGGCAGGGCGTCGTCGAGGGCCTGCGCCCGCACGCCCAGGCGCTGTGGCGGCGGCTCGGCCCGGACGAGCGGCGGCTGTTCCTGCGGCGGGTGGCGCGCTACTGGGAGATCCACCGCCATCGCATCCCGCCCGCCTCCGCGGCCGCCATCGACGACCTGCGAGCCGGCGGGCGGCTGCGGCTGCTGCGCGGCACCCTGGCCGAGGCCGAGCCCACCGGCGGCGGCCTGCGCGTCCGCGCCGACCTGGACGGCACCATGACCGACCTCGACGTCGGCTGGCTGGTCAACGCCACCGGGCCCGGCGGCGACGTCACCACCGACCCCTTCCTCGCGAGCCTCATCACCGCGGGGACGGCCCGGCCCGACCCCTTCCGGCTCGGCCTCGACGCCGGCCCGGACGGCGCGGTGCTGGACGCGGCCGGGCGGCCGAGCGAACGCCTGTTCGCTCTCGGCCCCCTGCTGCGCGGCACCCTGTACGAGACGACCGCCGTGCCGGAGATCCGCGCCCAGGCGGCGGCTCTCGCCCCACGCCTCCTCGCGGCGGCGACATCCCGAATCGCGCGCTCGCAGCCCGTGGCGTAGTGGGCGCACCCCACCTGGCCGGCGGCTCGGGTCTTCGAGGCGCTAACCGTTCTCGAGGGCGATGACCTCTTCCAGGGCGCGCCGCAGCAGGGCGACCTGGTCCCCGCCGAGATGCCGTGACCAGCGCCGCTCGATGTCCGCGAGGATCCGGCCGGCGGCGAGCTGGGCCGCCGCGCCCTGGTCGGTGAGCCGGATGATCTTCGCCCGGCGGTCGCCCGCGTCGGGCACCCGCTCGACGTAACCGTGCTCCTCCAGCTCGCTGACCAGTTCGCCGATCGCCTGCTTGGTGAGCCCGGCGCGTTCGGCGAGCGTGGTCAGGCGCGAGCCTTCGGCGTCGACGAACCGGAAGACGGCGCCGTGCACGTACCGGATCCCCTCGAACCCCTCGTCGGCCAGCCGTTCGTGGAGTCGCCCGATCGCGATGTCCTTGGCCTGCGTGAGCAGGGTGGGGAGCGGCACGTCGGGCTCGTCCTGCCGCCCGTGCGCCCCGGATCGCGTCGTCATCCCGCAGCCCTTCTCCCAAGCCATGTCGTCAGGCGGCTTGACTATATCAGCAGGCATGTTAAGGTCACCTGACTGTCAGGTAGCTTGACTAATTGCGGGAGGACGAGATGCCCAGCCTCGCCGAACAGCGCGAGCAGTTCGCAACCCTGCTCACCAGACCCCTGCCTCCGGACGTCCGCTCCTCGGCCACCACGCTCGGCGGGCGGCCCGCACTGGAACTGCGGGTCGAGACGCCCGGCACGGCAGGACAGGACGTGCTGCTCTATTTCCACGGCGGCGGCTTCGTGGTCGGGGCGGCCCGCGTCCCCGCCCACCTCACCGTCGCGCTGCTGCGCCACCTCGACGGCCGGGCGCTCTCGCTCGACTACCGGCTCGCCCCGGAACATCCGTTCCCGGCCGCACCCGATGACTGCCTGGCGGCCTACCGCGAGCTGCTGGACTCCGGCGCCGACCCCCGGCGCCTGGTGATCGCGGGCGACTCGGCCGGTGCCGCCCTGGCCGTCGTCACCATGACGCGCGCCCGCGAGGCGGGCCTGCCGCTGCCTGCGGCGGCGGTGCTGTTCTCGCCGGTCACCGATCTGACCCTCAGCGGCGCGAGCCTGCAGTCCAAGGACGGGATCGACCCGATCTTCACCCGGGCCGAGCTCGAGTGGTACTTCGCCCAGTACGTCCCGGACGGCGACAGGTCGGCGCCCGGAGCGAGCCCGCTCTTCGCCGACCTCACCGGGCTGCCGCCCCTGCTGATCCAGGTCGGTTCGAGCGAGGTACTGCTGGATGACGCCGTACGGCTGGCCGGGCGGGCCGGGGCCGACGAGGTGGCGGTGACCTTGGAGGTGGCTCCGGGCCGGCCGCACGTGTTCCAGCTCACCGAATCGGCCGAAGCGGCGGCGGCACTGGATCGGGCCGGCCGGTTCCTGGCCTCCTGGCTCCCCGATGGCGAAGCACCGGCCAGGTCACCTCAGGCCGGCTCCGACACCGACAAGGACGGACGATGACCCGTTTCAACACCTCCACCGTCAGCGCCGCGGAGATCGAGGCGTTGACCAGGCAGATCACCGGCCCGGTCCTGGCGCCCGGGGACGACCGGTACGACGCCGAGCGCGCCGGATTCCAGACCGCCCGCCGGCACCGCCCCGACCTGGTGGTGGGCGCCACCGGACCCGCCGACGTGCGGGCGGCGGTGACGTACGCGGGCAGCCGCGGGCTTGCGGTGGCGGTGCAGGCCACCGGGCACGCCTCGGCCGCCGTCGCCGCCGAGGGCGGCGTGCTGATCACCACCTCCCGGATGAGCGCCGTCCGGATGGACGCCGAGACCCGCACCGCCTGGGTGGCCGCGGGGACGCGGTGGGATCAGGTGATCCGCGAGGCGCAGCCGGCCGGGCTGGCGCCCCTGTCCGGCTCGGCCCCGCACCTGGGCGCCGTCTCCTACACTCTCGGCGGCGGCCTGGCCCTGCTGTCCCGCGGGTACGGCTACGCCGCTGACCACGTACGCCGCCTTGAGGTCGTCACGGCGGACGGCCGGCTGCGGCACGTCGCCCACGACTCCGAACCGGACCTGTTCTGGGCCCTGCGCGGCGGCCGGGACAACTTCGGCGTGGTGACCGCGATGGAGATCGAGCTGTTTCCGGTCACCACGCTCTACGGCGGGGCGCTGGTCTTCCCCGCCGGCAAGGCCGCCGAGGTGTTCGGCGCCTACCTGCGATGGGCCGCCACCATGCCCGAGACGATGAACTCCTCGGTGGCGCTGATCTCCCTGCCGGACGTCCCGGCGATCCCCGAGCCGTTACGCGGCCGGCACACCGTCCATGTCCGCATCGCCTGCGCGACCGGCGACCCGGAGACCGGTGAGCGCCTGGTGGCGCCGCTGCGGGCCATCGGCGCCATCAGCGACACCGTCGGCGAGCTGGCCTACGCCGAAGCCGGGTCGATCTACAACGACCCCGTCGTCCCGGGGGCGTTCGAGGCGGACACCGCGATGCTGGGCGAGCTCGACGCCGCCGCCGTACGGGCCGTCCTCGACCTGGCCGGCCCGCACGAGCCGGTGCCGCACATCGTCGAGCTGCGCCACCTGGGCGGACGGCTCGCCCATCCGCCCGCCGTGGACAACGCCGTCGGCAACCGCGACGCGCGCTACCTGTTCAACGTCGTCTCCCGCCTGGAACGCGCCGATCTCGCCGAGATCCGGCCGGCGCACGCGCGCGTGATCGAGGCGGTCGCGCCCTGGAGCACCGGCGGCCGGTTCCTCAACTTCATGAACGGCGCGAACGGCGCCGCGCGGGTGCCGTCCGCGTACGACGCCGCGGCCTACCGGCGGCTGACCGGTATCAAAGCCATCTACGACCCGGAAAACATCTTCCGATCGAACCACAACATCCCTCCCGTCGAAGGCCGGACGGGATCGCGGTGACGTCGTGGGCCCGGAGGCGGCATCGCCGCTGTGTCGGGCCGGCCAGAGCCGTCACGTGGACTTGCGTTCGAGCGCGCTCGAACGCCTAGCGTTGCCGCCATGACGAAGCAGACATGGATCATCACCGGCGCGTCTCGTGGATTCGGGCGCGCCATGGCGGAGTGGGCGCTTTCGGCGGGCGACAACGTGGTGGCGGCGGTGCGCCGGCCCGAGAGCATGGCCGACCTCGCGGCCGGCTACCCGGACACCTGCCTGGTCGCGACGTTCGACGTCCGGGACACCGCGGCGGCGGAGGGCCTCGTGCGGGACACGATCGATCGCTTCGGCCGGCTCGACGTTCTCGTCAACAACGCCGGTCGGGCCCTGGTCGGCGCGGTCGAGGAGGTCAGCGACACGCAGCTGCGCGAGCTGATGGATCTGCACCTGTTCGGCCCCGCCGCGCTCGTCCGCGCCGCCCTGCCCGCGATGCGCGCCCAGGGCGCCGGGACCATTGTGCAGATGAGCAGCCAGGGCGGGCGGACGTCGTTCCCCGGCGTGTCGGCCTACTCCGCCTCGAAGTTCGCCCTTGAGGGCTGGTCCGAAGCCCTGGCCGGGGAGGTCGCGCCGTTCGGGATCCGCGTGGTCATCGTCGAGCCCAGCCGGTTCAGGACCGGCTTCCACGCCACCGACGTGCTCGAGTTCACCGCGGCCTCGCCGGACTACGAGGACGTGCTCGCCGCCGTCCGCGCGGACATGGCCGGGGTGGACGGCCGCCAGGAAGGCGACCCGGCGCGGGCGGCGGAGATCATCGGCTCGCTGGCGCACGGTGACGTGGTCCCGCTGCGGCTGGCGCTCGGGCGCGAGGCGGTCCAGCGCATCGCGGGCGCCTACCGGCGCGGCCTGGAGGAGGTCGAGCAGTGGGCCGAGACATCCCGCAGCGCCGACTTCGCCGATGTCCCGGCCTCGGTCCGCCCGGTCTGAGGCGTCGCGTTCCCCCGGAGCAGCGAGACGAAGATCGCCGGGGCGGCGCGCAGATTAGCGCGGTATCCCAAAACAAGGGATATTGTCCCAAATATGAGATCCTTGAAGAGAGCAGCATCTCAGATCCGAGCCGCGGCGGGCGAGGTCGCCGCGTGAGTCGCCGGCACCTGGTCCTCGACCTGGGCGGCGTGCTGTTCCACTTCGACCACGCCCGTCGTTTGCAGCACATGGCCGGCGTCTTCGCGCTCCCCGCGGACCGGATCGACGAGCTGCTGTGGCGGTCCGGGTTCAGCGCCGACTGCGACGCGGGCAAGCACCCGCACCCGGCAGAGATCCGGCGGCACATCCGGGCCGTCACCGGCTTCACCGGCAGCGACGATCACCTCGACGCCGCCTGGTGCAGCGCCTTCCAACCGGACCACGCCGTCCGTGAGGCGCTGGACCAGCACCGCGGCGCACGGCCGGTGGCACTGTTCACGAACAACGGCCCGCTGGAGGAAGAGGCGCTGCCCCGGCTCCACCCCACCATGTTCGACGGCTTCGATCACCTGCTGTTCAGCCATCGTCTCGGACACCGCAAGCCGGCCCCGGCCGCCTTCGAGGCCGCCTCGCAACGACTCGGTGCCGCTCCCGGCGACATCCTGTTCATCGACGACAGCCCCGCCAACGTCGACGCCGCACGCGCCGCAGGCTGGACCGCCGTGCGCTTCCGGGGGGCGGAAACCCTGAGCCAAGTACTGATCAGCACGAAAGAACCGCGATGACGGACCTGATTCTCGACGTGGACACCGGCGTGGACGACGCCCTGGCCCTGCTCTTCGCCGTACGCCATCCGGACCTGCGGCTGCGCGCGGTGAGCTGCGTGGCCGGCAACGCCGGGCTCGATCAGGTCGTGCGCAACACGCTGAAGGTGCTGGACGCCGCCGGGGCGCCGGACGTACCGGTGGGCGCGGGGGCCACCCGCCCCCTCATCGAGCGGGCCCGCGACGCCGGCCACATCCACGGCGCCGACGGGACGGGCTGAGCACCGAGCGGTTGCCGGTGCGCGTGGAGCTCGCGCCCGGGCACAGCCGGGGGCAGACGCTGGTGGACCGACGCACGCCGGTGACCTGACCACCAGGAAGACCGGATTCCGCCAGGAGTGTCCCGCATCGCCCGTGCTACGCTCGCCCCGGTCCGGCGGACCGATCCTGCACGTCAGCGCTCCCCCAAGTGCTGGGGACCCTGATGATCCTGGAGATCACGTGAACAACCATCCGGGTGTCCCGGGCACGGCGCGGAAGGTGCCGCGCATCTCGGTCGCGCGATGCGTGCCCGCATACGAGAGCGCTCATGTCCGCCTCGGCTGATCGCCCCGGGACTCACGGGAGGATGCCGGGCGTCGGGCACGAGAGCGTGACCGTACGCCGGCTCGGAGTCGAGGACGCGGCGCAATACCGGATGTTTCGCCTGGAGGCGTTGCGAACCGCCCCCACGGCGTTCACCTCCCATTACGAGGAGGAGAGCGCCAAGCCGCTGTCGGTGACGATCGAACGGCTGGCCGCCGCCGGGCGGCCGGACGACGCGGTGATCGGCGCGTTCGATGCGGGCCGGCTCGTCGGCATCGCCGGGCTGTCGGTCCCCCGCCGTCAGCAGGAGCGCCACAAAGCCACATTGTTCGGCATGGCGGTCGCGCCGCACGCCGCCGGCCGCGGCATCGGCAAGGCCCTGGTCCAGCGGATCCTGCGGATCGCCGCGGCCACGGACGGGCTGGCCCAGGTCGGCCTCACCGTGTCCGAGGGCAACCTGCCCGCCGAGCGTCTCTACCGCTCATGCGGCTTCGAGGTGTGGGGGCGCGAGCCTCGGGCGGTCATCATCGGCGGACAGGCCATCGCCAAGCTGCACATGGTTCGCATGCTCGACTCAGCATGACCTGGAACGCCGTCTCAGATCAGGGATAGAGTCCCTGATGTGAGAGCCGCTGAGGAGAAGGGGCCGCAGAGCCCCGACCACGTGGAGGCCCGCCTGGCCGGCCGCCTCGCCGAGCTGCGGGTGGAGCGCGGCTGGTCGCTGGACGAGGTGGCGCAGCAGACGGGCGTGAGCCGTTCGACCCTGTCGCGGCTGGAGCACGCGCAGATCAGCCCCACGGCGGCGGTGCTGGGCAAGCTGTGCGGAGCGTACGGGCGGACGATGTCGCAGCTGCTGGCCGAGGTGGAGTCGGAGCCCCCGCAACTGGTGCGATCCAACCGGCAGCTGGTGTGGCGGGACGAGGAAGCGGGTTTCACCCGGCGGTCGGTGTCCCCGCCCCACCCCGGGCTGAAGGGCGAGATCCTCGAAGGCTTCCTGCGGCCGGGCGCGGACATCCCCTACGACAGGCCGCCCGTGCCGGGCCTGGAGCAGCACATCTGGATACTCGACGGCACGTTGCAGGTCACCGTGGACGGCGACGCGCACGAGCTCCAGGCAGGAGACTGCCTGCGGTTCCGGTTGTACGGGCCTACGCGGTTCCGCAACCCCGGACCCGATCCGGTCCGCTACACCATCATGATCATCCTGCCGTGAAGGGCGACCTCGCGCCGTTCACCCGACCGCCCGCGTCGTGAAGCGGGTTACCGGGTGCGTGGCTGGGCCGCGCGGGGCCGCATGATGAGCGCGGCGACGTAATAGCTGCACGGCTCAGGGCCCGCGTTGGCATAGGCATGGGTGACATCCGCGGCGAAGTAGGCCGAGTCGCCCGCGTTCAGCTCAACAGCCCTGTCGCCGATCGTCAGCCGGAGGGTGCCGGACTCGACGACGATGTACTCGTGGGAGCCTGGCGCGTACGCCGGGAACTGGCCGGCGTCGCAACCCGGCGGCAGGCTCGTACGGATCCATTCGAAATTCACCCCCGGCACGACCGGGGAGACGATCGTCCGCCGCCACCCACCGGGCTCATCGACGCTGTCCTGGTCGGCGGCGCGGCGCACGATGACCCGATTATCCTCGGGCTGGGCGATGAGATCGACGAGAGCGACGCTGAGACCGTCGGCGATGCGCGCGAGAACCGCGATCGTGGGCACCTTCCGCCCGCGCTCGACCGAGGACAGCATGCTCACGCTCACCTCGGCCGCGTCCGCCAGCTGCTGAAGGGTCAGGCTCCGGTCGTGCCGCAGGAGCTGAATGTGCCTGCCCAAGGCCACGAGATCCAGCATTCCTCTATAATAACGATTGATTTCACTATAGAGAAATGAGGTCGTCGTGACAGCCCCCGAGACGATCATCCGCCCCGCGCTCCCCGCGGATCTCAAGGACGTGGCCGAGATCTTCGCGCACTACGTCGCCCACACCGTGATCACCTTCGAGGAAACCCCGCCACCGGTCGCCGACTGGCAGCGGCGACTCGACGACCTCACCGCCCTGGGGGCGCCGTTCCTGGTCGCCGAACGATCCGGTGGCGTGGCCGGATACGCCTACGCCGGGCCGTGGCGTCCCAAGCCGGCCTACCGCCACACGGTGGAGAACTCGATCTACCTGGCTCCCGGCCTCACCGGCAAGGGGCTGGGAAGTGCCCTGCTCGGCGCCCTGATAGACCGGTGCGCGACGGCGGACTTCCGCCGGATGATCGCCGTCATCGCGGACAGCGGCAGCCATGCCTCGGTCGCGCTGCATGAGCGATTCGGCTTCACCCATGTCGGGCGGCTGACCGGCGTCGGCTACAAGCACGGCCGCTCGGTCGACACGCTGCTCATGCAGCGAGCCCTGGCAACAGGCCGATGAGCCTGGGAGCCGCCCTCAGAGAAGCCGGGTCATGAACACGCTGTTCACGTCATGCCGGTAGTCCGCGAAGGGCTCGCAGTAGCCGAACCCGAACCTCTCGTACAGCTTCCTGGCGGGAAGGAAGAATTCGTCCGCGCCGGTCTCGAGGCTCAGCCGGGTGAATCCGATGCCCTTGGCCTCGGCGATGATGTGCTCCAGCAGGAGGGACGCGATCCCGCTGCGCTTGCGGGCCGAGGCGGTGCGCATCGACTTCAGCTCGGCGTGAGCCGCGTCCAGCCTCTTGATCGCGCCGCAGCCGACCACCGACCCGCCGTCCCTCGCCGACCAGAACGTGACCTCGGGTCTGCGGAGCCCGTCGAGGTCGAGCGCGTGCACGCTCTCCGGCGGCGTGATGGACCGCATCTCCTGGAGGTGCTCGTTGAGAAACTCGGCGATCTCCGGGCCGGACAGGTCGTCCACCACGATGTTCATCTCACTCCCCTCAATATCCCATATATGAGCATATAGTCCCACATGCGGGAATAACGGCGGCACCGGGCCGGCTCTCGCCGATCGCCGGGAAACGGGGCAAAAACCGGCCGCAGCAGCCCGGACCGGCAGGTCTTCGCAGCGTGCGATACTTCGTTGATGGCGCGGATCGTCTTCATCGGGGTCGGTGACGTAGAGCTGACGCGGCGCGTCCTGTCCGCCCTGGTGCTCGTCCCCGAGCTCCGCGGCGAGCTGGAGATCGTGCTGTACGACGACGATCCCGGCCGGCTGGCGACCGCCGAGACGCTCGTGCGCGCGATCGACGCCGAGGCCAGGTCCGCGGCGAAGATCCGCAGCACCTTCGAGCGGCGGCACGCGCTGCGCGGCGCCGACTTCGTCGTCAGCGATCTCGACGTCGGCGGGTTCGAGGCGACGCTGCGCGACTTCGAGATCCCCCACCGCTACGGCCTGCGCCAGACGCTCGGCGACACCATCGGCATCGGCGGGGTGTTCCGCGGCCTGCGCACGATCCCCGTGCTGGTGCGCCTGGCGGAGGAGATGGCCGCCGAATGCCCCGACGCCTGGCTGCTGAGCTGCAGCGACCCGATGGCGATGACGGGCTGGGCGGTGCAGGAGGCCACGGGCCTGGAGCGCTTCGCCGGGCTGTGCCACGCGGTCTGCGACACGCACGCCTACCTGGCCGACCTCGTCGGGCGCGGTCAGGACGAGGTGACGTTCCTCAGCGCCGGGCTCAACCACCAGTCGTTCGTGCTGCGCTTCGAGGCCGGCGGCCGCTCGCTCTACCCCGAGCTCGACACGGTGCTCGAGTCCGACGCGCAGCTGCGCCGGCACGTCCGGGTGGAGCTCTACCGGAAGTTCGGCCACTTCCCGACGATGTCGAGCGAGCACGCCGCCGAATACGTCCCCTGGATCATGCGGCACGCGGAGGAGACCGCCAGGCTGGGCGTCCCGGTCGAGGAATACCTGCGGCGCGTCGGCAAGAGCCTGCACCTGTACGAAGAGACCCGCCGCGCCCTGTCGGCCGGGCACTCGCTGCTCATCCGCTGGCAGCACCAGGAGCCGGCGGCGGCGATGATCCTCGCCCTGCTGACCGGCGAGGAGAAGGAGATCTACGTCAACGTGGCCAACCGCGGCCTGATCGGCAACCTGCCCGAGGGATGCTGCGTGGAGGTCCCCGCGCTGGCCGGCGCGGGCGGGCTGCGCCCCCGCGCCGTCGGCGACCTGCCCGTCCAGCTCGCCGCGCTCAACCGCACGTTCCTCAACGTGGTCGAGCTGACCGTGCGCGCGGTGCTCGACGGCGACCGCGGGCACGTCTACCACGCGGCGATGCTCGATCCGAACACGGCCGCCACGCTGACGCTGCCGCAGATCGAGGCGCTGTGCGACGATCTGATCGAGGCGCACGGCGACCTGCTGCCGGCGGCGGTCCGGGCATGATCGAGTCGATGCCGACGGAGGTCCGGCGTGAGCGCATGCTCGCGCTGCTGACCGAGCAGGAGTTCGCGCGGGTCGCGGAGCTGGCCGAGGCGTTCGGCGTGTCCAGCGTGACGGTCCGCGCCGACCTCGACGCGCTGGAGGAGCAGGGCAAAGTACGCCGGGTGCGCGGCGGCGCGGTGTCGGCCGCCCCCGCGCAGCACGTCGAGCCGTCGTTCGAGCTGTCGCTCGGCACGGCGGCGGTGGAGAAGTCGCTGATCGCGAAGGTCGCCGCGCGGCTGATCGCCTCGGGCGAGAGCGTGCTGATGGGCGCGGGCACCACGACCACGTACGTGGCCAGGGAGCTGGTGGCGCGCCCCGAGCTGATCGACGTGACGGTGTTCACCAACGGGCTGCGCACGGCGCTGGAGCTGGAGCCCGCCCTGCCCCGGCTCTCGGTCGTGGTGACCGGCGGCAGCCTGCGCCGGCAGCAGCACTCGCTGGTCGATCCGCTCGGCGGCAAGCTGCTGGAAGGCATCCGCGCCCACACCGTCATCCTGGGCTGCGGCGGCGTCGACGCGCTGGGCGGGGTGACGAACGTGAGCCTGCCCGACGCGGAGATGAAACAACGCATGCTGCGCGCCGCGACCAGGAAGATCCTGGTCGCGGACGCGTCGAAGCTGGGCGTGGTGGAGATGGCGCCGATCTGCGCCATCGGCGAGATCGACCTGTTGATCACGGGCGAGTCGGCCGACCCCGAGTGCGTGGACTCCCTGCGCGGCAAGGGGCTGGAGGTGGAGATAGCCCGCTGAGCCCGCTGAGCCCACTCAGCCCACTCAGCCCACTCAGCCCGCTGAGCGGCCCCCCGCTCGGGCGGTCAGCCGCGCAGGGCCTCCGGCAGCAGGTCGCCGTGCGCGCGGGTGAGGTCGTCGGCCAGGCGCCAGATGTCGTCGAGCGTGAGCGTGGCCGCCGTGTTGGGGTCGATCATCATGGCGTGCCGCACGTACTCGGGCCGCCCTTCGAGCGCGGCCCGCACGGTCAGCTCGTTCATGCTCATGTACGTCCGGTTGAGCGCCGCGCACTGCGGGGGCAGCGCGCCGACGGCGGTGGGCCGCACGCCGGTGGCGTCCACCACGCAGGGCACCTCGACGACGCCGCCCTGGGGCAGGTTCGAGATCAGCCCGTCGTTGACGACGTTGCCGTAGACGATGCGCGGCGTGCCGGTGACCACGCTGTGGATGATCTGCGGGGCGTACTCGTCGGTGCCGGCGATGTCGAGCTCGCCGCCGCCGCGCACGGTGTCGCGGGTGTGCTTGTACTCGCGCAGGTTCTCCTCGCTGATGCGCACGTACTCCCCCACCGGGATGCGCAGGCGCTCGATCTCGCTGTCATGGTGCATGAGCCAGGGCACGTACTCGGCGGAGTGCTCGCTGGTCTCCGTCGGGTAGTAACCGAGGCGGCGGAACATGTCCACCCGCACGCGGCGGCGCAGCTCGGGGTCGTCCACGTCCAGGCGGGGGTAGAGGTCCTCCCCGTCGCGTTCGAAGCGCAGCACCCACGCCTGGTGGTTGACGCCGGCGGCCAGGTAGGTGATCTCCTCGTACGGCACCGACACCAGCTCCGCCAGCCCGCGCATCGTCCAGTACACCGAGTGGCAGAGCCCGACCACGTTCCTGACCTTGCCGGACAGGTACCAGACGTTCATCGCCATGGGGTTGGTGTAGTTGAGCAGCAGCGCGTCGGGGCAGACGGCGGCGATGTCGGCGGCCAGCGCGTCGAGCACGGGGAACGTGCGCAGCGCGCGGAAGATCCCGCCGACGCCGATGGTGTCGGCGATGGTCTGGCGCAGCCCGTACCGGGCGGGGATCTCGAAGTCGGTGACGGTGGCGTCGTGACCGCCGACCTGGATCATGTTGATCACGAAGTCGGCGCCGTCGAGGGCCGCGCGCCGGTCGAGGTGGGCGGTGACGGTGGCCGCGTCGCCGGCGATGCGCCGGCAGACGGCCTCGGCGACCTCCAGGCGCTCGGGGTCGATGTCGTGCAGGGCCAGGTGCAGGCCGTGCAGCTCGGGGAACTTCACGAGGTCGGCGAGCAGCCCTTGGGTGAAGACGACGCTTCCCGCCCCGACGAACACGATCTTCTTCATGAGATTACTTCCTCCCAGGTGGGCTGCGCCGCGGTGCCCCCGGCGGCGCGGGTGGACAGGGTGCCGCAGGCCACGGCCACCTCCAGAGCGCGCCGCAGCTGCTGGCCGCGCAGGAGCGCGGCGAGCAGCCCGGCGTTGAAGCTGTCGCCCGCGCCGACGGCGTCGACCACCGTCGCGGGGCGCGCGGGCGCCTTGACCAGCTCGCCGTCGGCGAAGGAGAGCGCACCGTGCTCGCCGCGCTTGACGACGGGCAGGGTGCCTCTGGCCGCCAGCGCGCGCACGGCGTCCTCGATGTCGGGCTTGCCGGAGATCGCGCGGGCCTCGGCCTCGTTGGGCAGCAGCACGTCGGTGACGGGCAGCACCTCGTCCAGCCCGGCCCATAGGCCCGCCGGGTCGTCGTTGGTGTCGAGCGAGGTGGACGCGCCCGCGGCGCGGGCGGTGCGGAAGAGGCCGGGCAGGCCGGCGGCCAGCTGCGGCTGCAGGAAGAACGACGAGACGTGGACGTGCGCGGCCCGCTCGACCAGGCCGAGCGAGACGTCGGCGGCCGTAAGCCGGTCGAGGGTGCCGGAGGCGGTGAGGATCGCCCGGTCGTCGCCGTCCACCAGGATCACGGTCATGGCCGTGGGGACGGCGGGGTCGACGACGCAGCCGGAGACGTCCACACCGCCGGAGCGCAGGGCGTCCAGGACGAAGGCTCCAGCGGGATCGTCCCCCACGCGCCCGGCGAAGGCGGTGCGCAGGCCGAGGCGGGCGGCACCGTACGCGGTGATCGCGCCGGAGCCGCCGAGCACCAGGCCCGCCGCCGGGACGAGCTGCTCACGCTGGCCGAACTCGGGATGGCGAGGCGCCCCGGACACGATCACGTCCGGGTTGGCGTCGCCGACGACAAGAAGATCGAAGGTCGTTCTGGACACCACGACACGCTCCCAGGAGTTGTGAAACGTTGTCAAGCCTTGCGATTTATCGAAGGTATTGACAAGACTTCGAAAGTAACCATGATTGGCTCCAACATCCGGGAGGAGCATCCACAGTGCGAAGAAGAACCGTGACAGCCCTGGTCGCGGCGATCATCCTGGCGGCCACAGGCTGCGGGGGGTCACCGGCGGAAGGCCCGAAGACGGCGGACCCGCAGGCGAAGGTGAAGCTCACCTGGTGGACGGGTCAGACCTCCGACGTGCAGAAGATCCTGGAAGGGCTGGCGACCAAGTTCACCCAGGCCCATCCCAACGTCACCATCGAGGTGACCTCGGGGGCGTCCACCACCGACCAGCTGCTGCAGAAGCTCTCCGCGGGCTTCGCCAGCGGCGTCTATCCCGATATTTCGTACTCTTACGGGAGCTGGGCGTCCCAGCTCCAGGAATCCGGCAAGACCCTGGATCTCACTGAGAAGGTGAAGGACGCCTCGGTCAAGTGGGAGGAGTTCCCCGCTTCCGCCCGCATCACGGCCACGCCGGCCGGCCAGGTGATCGGCTTCCCCGCGCTCGTGGACAACCTCGCGCTGCTCTACAACAAGTCGGTCTTCGACGCCAAGAAGGTGCCGTACCCGACCGACGACTGGACCTGGGACGACTTCAGGGCGACGGCCAAGAAGCTGACCGACCCCGCCGAGAAGATCTACGGCACCGCGTACTCGGTGAGCGGCTCGGAGGACACGACCTGGCACCTGTGGCCGCTGCTGTGGCAGCGCGGCGGCGCGATCCTGTCCTCCGACCAGAAGAAGGCCGCCTTCAACTCCCAGCAGGGCGTGGACGCGCTGGAGTTCCTGCGGGCGATGGCCGTCGACGACAAGAGCATGTACCTCGACCAGACCGACGAGCGGTACGGCCCGCTGTTCGAGGACGGCCGGATCGGCATGATCATCTCCGGCCCGTGGGAGCTGTACAACCTGGGCCAGAAGAAGACCAAGTACGGCGTGGCCTACCTGCCGGGCACCAACGGCGACCACCAGACCGTCTCCGGACCGGACCTGTGGACCCTGCTCGACAACGGCGACGCCAACCGCGCCTACTGGTCCTTCGAGCTGATCAAGTGGCTCACCTCCGCCGAGGGCGACGCCCAGTGGAACCTGGTCACGGGCAACCTGCCGCTGCGCGCCTCCGAGACCGAGCTGCCGGCCTACCAGGACTACATCAAGACCTACCCGGGCGTGGAGAAGCTGGTCGCCAACCTGGCGAACGCCAAGCAGGCCAGGCCCACGGTCAGCGGCTACGTCGAGATGTCCAGGTTCGTCGGTGAGGCCATCTCCAAGACGTTGCAGGGCGCGGCCACGCCGAAGGACGCCCTGGACCAGGCGGCGGCCAAGTCCGCGACGGCGCTGGCCGGGGGCTGAGGATGTCGCTGCTGTTCGCCGGCCGTCACGCCGGCGCCCCCGGTCGCGGGACGCGGTGGCTCAGCCGCAACCTGACCGGCTGGGGGTTCGCCGGCCCCGCCATGCTGCTCGTGGTCGGGCTGTCGATCTTCCCGGCGGTGTGGGCGTTCCTCATCTCGCGTCAGAAGTGGAACGGCATCGCCCCCGCCAAGCCGCTCGGCTGGACGAACTACGAGGTCATGGCGCAGGACCCGGACCTGTTCTCGGCGGTCAGCCACACGCTGATCTTCACGGTCCTGTTCGTGCCGTCGTCGATCTTCCTCGGGATGCTGATCGCGGTCGCGCTCAACCGTCCGATCCGGCTGGTCGGCTTCTACCGCACGTGCATCTTCATCCCGTTCGTGGCCTCCTCGGCCGCGACCGGCATCCTGGCCAGCTTCGTCTTCAACCCCCAGTACGGCGCCGCCAACAGCGTGCTGCGCGTCCTCGGCCTGCCGCAGCAGCAGTTCCTGGAGAGCCAGTCGCAGGCGCTCACGGTGATCTGCCTGATCGCGTTGTGGGGACAGGTCGGCTTCACCGTCGTGGTGTACCTGGCGGCGCTGCAGGACATCCCCAAGGATGTCGTCGAGGCGGCCAGGATGGACGGCGCCGGCCGCTGGCGGGTCTTCCGGCACGTCACCCTGCCCGCCCTGGGCCCGGTCACGGTGTTCACCTCCATCTGGCAGACGATCACCGCGCTCCAGCTCTTCGACCTGGTCTTCACCACGACCAGAGGCGGCCCGCTGGGCGCGACCCAGACCATCGTCTACTACGTCTACGTCCAGGCCTTCCAGCTCACCAGGTTCGGCTACGGCTCGGCCGTGGCCTACGGGCTGTTCGCCGTGACCATGCTCATCACCGTCGGGATGATCCTGTACTCCCGGCGCAGCAAGATCGAGGCCTTCTGATGCGACGCCCGCCCTTCAGCCCGTGGCACCTGCTGCTGATGCCGGTGGCCCTGCTGTTCGCGCTGCCTCTCGTGCAGATGGTGCTGACCGCCTTCATGCCGGACAGCGACATCAACCGCTTCCCGCCCCGCTTCATCCCGAGCCGGCTGCAGCTCGACGGCTTCGCCGGCCTGTTCAACGAGTCCCCGGCGCTGCACTGGCTGCTCAACACGGTGATCGTGGCGGCGGTCGCGGTCGTCTCGCACCTCGTCCTGTGCTCCATGGCCGGGTACGGCTTCGCGCGGCTGAAGTTCTTCGGCAAGAGCGCCGGGTTCATGGTGATCCTCGCGACCATCATGATCCCGACCCAGCTGCTGATGATCCCGACGTACATCATGTTCAGCCGGCTCGGCCTGATCGACACGCTGGCGGCGGCGTTCGTGCCCTGGCTGGCCTCGGCGTTCGGGATCTTCCTCATGCGGCAGTTCTTCCTGTCGCTGCCCGCCGAGCTGGAGGACGCGGCCCGCATCGACGGCTGCAACACCTTCGGGGTGTTCTGGCGCGTCGTGCTGCCGCTGGCCCGCCCGGCGCTGGCCACGCTGACCGTGTTCACCCTGCTGGGCTCGTGGAACGACCTGATCTGGCCGCTGGTCGCGATCAGCGACGAGAACAGCTACACGATCCAGCTCGGCCTGGCCAACTTCCAGGGCACCCGGCACACGCAGTGGTCGCTGCTGATGGCGGGCAACGTGGTGGCGACGATGCCGCTCATCATCGCCTTCATCGCGGCGCAGCGGCAGTTCGTGGCGACCATGACCTTCAGCGGCCTCAAGGGGTGAGCCGTACCGCATCTTGATCACCGGTTCTGGTCGAGCACCGTGTGCCAGAGCGTCAGGTGATCGGTGCGGTAGCTGGTGGACCGGCCCACGGCGACGACATCAGGACCGGAGATCGTGATCGCGTTCAGCCACTGTGCTCCCGCTCCGGCCAGCCCGGCCTGGCCGAGGGCCTGCCGCCGCCAGGAACGGCCGTCCGCGGACGTCCAGACGGCGCTGTCGCTCTCCTGGCTCTCCCCATGCCAGCCGACCGCGACCAGGCCGTCCGCCGTCGTCGCGAGATCCCGCACGGCCGCCTTCCGCTCCGCGGGAAGCCAGGCGAATGTCCAGGTGCTCCCGTTGTCGGCGGACCCGATCGCGAAGGGCCGCTGCTCGCCCGAGCTCACCAGTGCGGCCCCGGCGGCCGTGATCCGGTCACCGGTGGCGACGACCTGAGTCAGCTCCGCCGATTCGACGCCCGACGGTCTCGGCCAGGGACGTGCCGTCCACCGAGCGCCGTCGGACGACACCCACAGCACCGCGTCCCTGCGAGCCGGGCTCCCTGACCCGCCGACCGCCACGTAGCCGCTCGCGGTCGCCGCCACGTCCCCGATCCGCACGCCGGAACCGCTCGCGGGAAGGTCCTCCGAGCGGGTGAGCGTGCGCAGGTCTGCGGTGACCCACACCACCGGTTCGGCTCCGTCGATCCCAGCCTCGCTGCCCGCGATCACATATCCCGAGCTGCCCGCGGCGACCGAGTACGCGACCTGGACGGGCTGCGAGTCGCCGTCGGGAGGCGGGCCGGGGGCCTGGATGCGACGCCAGGTCCGGCCGTCGGCCGAGGCGAGCAGCAGCGGCCGGGTGGAGGAGGGGCTGTTCCCGGTGCTGCCCGCGGCCAGCCAGCCCGCGCGGCCGTGCGTCACGTCGCTCAGCTCCTGCCGGTACGGCCCTTCGAGCTTCCGGTCCCTGATCCTCGACCAGGTTCGGCCGTCGGTGCCGGTCCAGATCGCGGCATCCTCCGCGGCGGCGCCCACCACCACGTACCGGCCGTCGGCGGCGGCCAGCCGGGCGACCTGGGACTGGATCCGGTCCAGCCCCTCGATCTTCTTCAGCGCCACCGCCTCGGCGGCCTTGCCCGGCGAAGCCGTCATCAGTACGAGCTCGCTGCCCGTCTCGGAGGACGCCTTGTCGCCGCCCATCACGAACGTCCCGGAGTCCGAGACCGCCAATCCGCGGAGGGTGGCTCCTGGGCCGGCAACCGCTTCGGTGCTCTTGTGCCATTCGCGCCCATTCTCGCTGGTGTAGACGGCATACCGCTCCAAGCCGGACGCCGCCAGGGCCACGGCGCGCTTCGGCGAGGACGACAGCTGTGTCACGCCGACGCCGTCGCGAGGCATCGCGATCGAGCCGCATCGGGACCATTCGGCCCCGTCCGGCGAGCAGTGGACGGCTGTCTCCCCGCTCGCCGATCGCGTGCGGGCCGGGACCAGGACGAAGGTGCCGGAAGCCACGGCCAGCAGGGCGGAGTGGGAGACGTCGGGCCAGGACGCCGCGGGAAGCCACGTACGACCGGCGTCGAGCGAGCGCAGCACGGCGATCCCGGACTCATCCCCGGCCCGTGCCCCCAGGGCCACGACCGTGTCGCCCTTGGCGACCACGGCGGTGAGCCCGCGTACGGTGCCCGCCCTGCCGACGCTCGCGCTGTCCACCCTGACCCAGCCGTCGCCGTCGGCGAACGTCCAGACTGCCGGTCGCTCCATACCGTCCTGGAAGGCGGCGCCGACGACCACGAAGCCGGAACTCGTCCTGGCAATGTCCGCGATCCGGTCCTCGCTGCGGAACGTGGTCAGCTCGCCGGCTGCCAGAGCCTTCCACGCGTGACCGTCGGTACTGGTCCACACGCCGGCGTCGCCCATGGCGAGCCAGTGGCCGTCTCCCCCGGCCACTCTCTGCACTTCAGCAGGCCCCGGTTCCGGTCCTCCCTGCCCGGTGACGTCTCCCAACCGCCACGTACGCCCGCGGTCGCGAGACGTCAGGAACAGCGGCCGCGGTAGCGCGCCGGTCGTGTCGCCGCCGGCCGCGACGATCACGTCTCCCGACGCGGCGACGGCGTTCAGCACCTGCGTGCCGCTCCTGCCCGGCGGGCCGGCGAACATCCGGTCCGCCACCATGGCCGTGCCCGGCGGCCAGGGCGGATCCGTGTCGGAGAGGTAGAGCCGCAGCCCGGCCAGGATCGCGCCCACGACGACGAGTGACATCGCGACCGAGACGACCCGCCGGACGACTCCCGCCCGCCGCACCGGAGGGGAACCGGCCGTGCGGGAACCTGCCGGAAGAGAGCCTGCCGGAAGAGAACCGGCCGGTCGAGGCCGGAAATCAGGCTGATCGCCAGGTACGTCGAGCCGTCCTCTCGGCGGCCCCGGCGGGTCGCGCTCCGGAGCGCCGGGGGGCGGCTCCGACGGGGCGGAGTCCGGACCCCGGTGCCGCTCAGGGACGGCGGGTGGCGAGGTCGCCGCGGCGAGCTTGCGCGCGGCCGCGGCCACGAGCCCTTCGTGGTCTCCCCTGTGGAGATGCACAGACGCATCGGGTGGGCCACTGGGCTCCCCCACCAACGCGAGCAGCACCTCTCGGGCGCTCGGCCGTCGCTCGGGCGTCTTTTCGAGGCAGCGTTCGACCAGTGCCCGCACGTGCTTCGGCAGGCCGGAGACGTCACACGGATGGTTCACGATCCGGTGGACCGTCGCGGCGAGATTGGACCGCCCGAACGGCGGGTTTCCCGTCGCCGCGAAGACCATCGTGCCCGCCCAGGAGAAGAGGTCCGACGCCGTCCCGACGCGCCCGTCGGACGCCTGCTCCGGCGACATGTAGGACGGCGTGCCGATGATGCCCGCCGAGGACGTGGTGGTCGCATCGAGTATCCGCGCGATGCCGAAGTCGACGACACGCGGACCGCCCGGCCCCAGAAGGACGTTGGCGGGCTTGAAGTCGCGATGGATGATCCCGGCGCGGTGAATCGCCACCAGCGCCGCCGCCGTGCCGATCGCCAGCCTCTCCCATTCACCGGGGACGAGCGGGCCCGCGGACGCCACCCTTTGCTGGAGCGACTGCCCCTCGATGAACTCGCTGACCACGTAGGGATGGCCGTCTGCCATGGCGTAGTCCAGCACGCGGGCGGTGCAGAAGGGGGCGACCTTGCTCGCCGCCTCGATCTCCCTCAGGAAGCGCCGCCGCGCTTCGGCGTCCTCCGCATGCCGCCCCTGCAGGACCTTGATGGCGACGCGTACGCCCGCGGGAGATCGAGCCAGGTAGACGAGGCCCTGCCCGCCTTCACCGATGCAGCCGAGCAGCTGGTAGTCGCCCAGCCGCACGGGCTCGCCCGGTCGTAACGGGCGGAGCTCGGACACAGGCGTTCCCTCCCGGTTGTTCCCGCACAAGACTCCGGCTTCCTGCCATCATTCCGCAGGCCCCGCCATCTTGTGGCAAACCGGCCCAAGACCACGTAATCACTCTGCGGACCGGCGGGGGCGTTCCCGTGCCCGGCATACCGCCGGCATACCGCGTGCCTCTACCTTCGCGAGCATGTCTCCCTCGTGGCGGCGGCTCGCCGTCCTGCTCCTGATCGCCCCGTTCCTCGTGCCGGGCCCGCCGGCCGCCGCGGCCGCGTTGTCCGACGCGGGCTTCTTCGGCAGGTGGAGCGCCGGCGCCTGGACGGTGGGACCGCGGCTGAACTACGCGCACGCGGGCCTGAAACCCGTGGAGACCGCGGTGAAGGCGGGCAGCTACGCTCTGGCCAAGCAGCGGCTGCTGGACTACTACCGCGCCCGCCCGGCCATCGAGGCCGGCGGCTTCTCGCACACGGCCTGGCCGGGCGCGCTCGAGCTGACCCCCAGCCACATCTGGACGCTGGGGTCGGGCGAGGTCTACGTCAAGACGCTGACCTTCGGCCCCGGGGAGAAGACCGTCACGGCCGACGTCACCAGCAGCATCAACAGCGGCAAGCACGGATTCTTCCTGATGAGCCGCCGCAAGGACGCGGTCATCGCGCTCGTCAACAGCAGGAGCAAGGGGTCGGGCAAGCCTGCCCTCCGCCTGACCCTGGCCGACGGCTCGGTGAAGACCCTCACCCCTGTGCACGACACCTACATCTGGGCGGACAAGCCGAACAACGTGTACGGCGCCAAGTACTACATGCAGGTCAGCGACCAGGGCGCGGGGCCGTTCACCGGCGAGACGCGCAAGGCGTACCTGCGCTTCGACCTCGGCGGCGTCGCGGGCGTGAAGAAGGCGGAGCTGACGCTGACCGGCACGGCCGACACCGCCAAGGACCTCATGCTGTACGGCAACGCCGAGACCTTCGACGAGGCCACCCGAACCTGGTCCAACACCGTACAGAACACGTTCTCCTGGGAGGGTGACCCCGGCGGCTTCGACTGGAAGCTGCCCGCCGGCGCCGACAACGAGTATCTCTACCAGCTTCCGCGCTTCTATTTCGCCGGCCCGCTGGCCCTGGAGTACCAGAAGACCGGCAACGAGGAGTACGCCCGCACGCTCATCGGCCTGATGACCGACTTCATCAAGGACGCCGACGTCTACGACGCCGACCAGGGCGCCGGTTCATACCCGGGCAACCTGCACGCCGCGCGCCGCCTGCACAACTGGATCGCGGCCTACGAGATCCTGCGCAAGAGCCCGTCGCTGACCGCCGAGGCCAACACCGCGATTCTCAAGACGATGAACCGGGCCGGCCTGTACCTCCAGGTGAACGTCAACGGCACGCCGAACAAGATGCAGTCACAGAAGATCACGTTGCTGCACGCCTCCGTCTACTTCCCGGAGTTCCGCGTCGCGCCCGCGTGGCGGACCGACGCCGCCGGTTTCCTCTCGGCCCAGCTCAGCGACTCGACCTACGCCGACGGCGGCTACAAGGAGTCCACGGACGCCTACCTGCGGGGCTACCTCGCCCAGTACGTGGACGTCGTCGGCTACATGCAGCGCAACGGCATCGCGTTCACCGCCACCGCCGAGCTGCGGCGGCTGGGCCGCTTCCTCATGGACCAGAGCTACCCCAGCGGGTACGGCCCGGCCTACGGCGACAGCGACTCCCAGGACCTGCGCAGCACCCTCGCCAGGCTGGGCGAGCTGCTCAAGGATCCCGAGCTCAGCTACGTCGGCACGTCCGGCAAGTCGGGTGAGAAGCCGGCGCACACCTCCGCTCTCTACCCGGACACCCGGGTCGCGATCTCCCGGTCCGGCTGGAGCGCCAGTGACTTCTACCTGCGGATCAACGCCGACCGCGGCAACCACAGCCACCCGGACGAGCTGGCGATCACCGCCTACGCGCACGGCCGGCCGCTCCTGCCCGACATGGGCACCTTCACCTACAGCACGGACAGCCGCGCGGAGTGGCTGCGGCGCACCACGGAGGCGCACAACACGATCGAGATCGACGACACGGCGCAGACCTCGACCGCGGCCGGCGGGATCTCGCACCTGATCAGCAACCCCGCCTTCGACCTGATCGGCGCGAACACCGAGAGCTCCACCGGCGTCCGCCACGAGCGGTCCGTCCTGTCGCTGCACTCGGGCCTGTGGGTGGTCTCCGACCGGCTCAAGCCGGCGGACACCGCCGAGCACCGCTACGAGCAGAACTGGCACCTCGCGCCGGACGCCAATCCCTCGATCCGCTCCGGGACCGAGGCCACGACCACCGCCTTCGCGACGGGCGCGAACCTCACGATCGTCCCCGCCGACCCGGCCCAGGTCGGCTCCGGCCTGCGCGACGGCTACTACGCGCCGCGCTTCTACTCGGTGGAGAACGCGAAGTACGCCTCCTACGTCAAGACGAACGACGGCGAGACCGACGGCGGCAAGACGACCTTCGACACCCTCCTGCTGCCGTCCGAGGGCGCGGCCGACACGTCGGTGACGGTGGAACGGCTTCCCGTCGGCACCACCCCGTCCCACGAGGCGACCGCCCTGAGCCTGAACGGCGGCGCGGGGGTCTACTACAAGTCCTGGACCGCCAAGGCGCCGCGCGCGTTCGGGTCCTACACCTTCGACGGCAAGCTGCTCTACGCCGACGCCGGATCGATCGTGCTGGTCGACGGCTCGTCGGTCGTACGTGCCGGCACGACCCTGGTCAAGGCGCCGGCCGCGGTCAAGGACCTCGCCGTGACCTTCGGCGGGGAAGGCGTCGTCCGTATCGACGGCAGCGGGCTGACCGCGAGCACCGATCCGGCCACGGCCATCATGATCGCGGCGCCGGACACCGCCGGAGTGTTGCTCAACGGCCGGCCCGTTCCCTTCGAACGCGCGGGCGCGTTCATCTACGCGGCGGCCGCCTAAGTCCCGTCGGGGTTCGCGCCCAAAAAAGATCTTAATTCCCTTTGTTGGATGACATATCGAACGATCGCTATGTTGATGGGGTATTCAGGAATCCGGCCAAGAAAGGACGCGATCATGTGCATACGCTCCCATCGAGACCCGCCAGCTCGCCCCCTGGGGGCGGCGTCCTGGACGCTGGCCCACGACTTCGGCTCCGTGCCCGTGGCCCGCGCGCTCCTGCGGTCGCACCTGGCCGGCTGGAGCATGGACGACGCCACCGACGATGCCGAGCTCCTGGTCAGCGAGCTGATCACCAACGCCGTGCGCCACGCGCCCGGCCCGGTGCGGCTCACCGTGTGGCTGGTCGACGGGTTCCTGCGCTGCGAGGTCGAGGATCGGCATCCCGCCGTCCCGCTGCTGCCGGACGCCCCCGAACGCGACGAAGGCGGCTACGGGCTGCGCCTGCTCGATGCGCTCGCCTGCTGCTGGGGCAGCGACGTCACCCCGGCCGGCAAGGCCGTATGGTTCGAACTCCCGGCCACCGCCACCCACGACCACAGAATCGCCCATTGTTGCGCCTGATGCATATCGATCGATCGATATACGATAGACGCCTGCTCACTCTGCGATCCCGGAGAGCGACGATGAACAGCAGCGAAAGAGCCGCGAAGAGCCCCGATGTCGAGCTGGCGCCGACCGAACGGCGGCTCATGGAGGCGGCCCAGGCCCTGTTCGCGACCAAGGGCTACTCCGCGGTGGGCATCCGGGAGATCGCCCGCGAGGCCGGTCTGACGATCGGCTCCCTCTACCACTACGCCGCCAGCAAGGAGGACCTGTTCCTCCAGCTGATGCGGCGCAGCTACGCCCGGGCCAACGCACGCGCCAGGGAAGCGGCCGCGAGCGGTTCGACCCCGGTGGAGCGCCTGGCGAGCCTCGTCCGGATGCATGTCCTGAGCGAGGTGAGCGAACCCAGCGTGTGGCGGCTGAACCGCTCGGAGCTGGAGGTCATCAGTGCCGAGGCGCGCGCGGAGCTGGTGGTGCTGCGCGACGAGTTCGAGCAGACGTGGCGGCAGCTCATCGAGGACGGCATCGCCGCCGGCAGCTTCGCCCCCGACGACCCGGCCATCGCCCGATTCTCCATCATCCAGATCTGCAACGGCGTGTCGCTGTGGTACCGCCCGGACGGGCGGCTGTCGCTGGACGAGATCGTGGCCATCATCTTCCGCCAGGCGCTCGCGCTGTTGCGCGCCGGAGCATCAGGCACGCAGCCGGCGGGCCTCAGCTCTTGACGGCCTCCGCGATCTGCCGGGCGGCCTGGGCGGGCGTGAGGTGCGTGGTGTCGATGACCTCGGCCTCGCCGTGCAGCCACGTGCGGGCCGCCTCGGCGTAGGGCTCGAGATATTTGAGGCGGAACGAGGACGGGCCGAGAACGGTGTCCCCCTCGATGCGCCCGCGCAGGGTGTCCTGGTCAGCGTGGAGGACGAAGTGCCTGACCGGGATGTTATGCCGGGCCAGGCCGACCTTCTAGGCGTCCAACACCCGTGAGTCCGGGATCAGCTGCTGCACGAGCGGGCTGGTCGTCGTCTTGCCTGCCCCGTGGGTGCCGTTGAGCCATACGATCACGGGACCCGATGCTAACGCGGTGCGGACCGCGGAGACGAGCGCGGCGGTTCGAGACCGTGACGGCCGCGTTGCCCCGATTTTCAACGATTGCTTTCTCCGGGTTGGCCGATCTGTCATGTTTGATCATTAGGTCTGATACTTGCTCATATCGCGGCTTCACGGCCCATCCCCTCGACGGAGAAGACTCAGATGCGAGTTGTCCGATTGCTGACCGCCTCGGCCGCGGTCGCCACCACTGTGGCCATGCTCGCCGCCCCTGCCATGGCGGGGGTCGACCAGGCGCAGGCTGCTCACGGCCGGCAGATCCAGGTCCGCCGCGACCACTCCGACGTACGGGTGCCGTTCGTGGTCAAGAGGTCCGGCGAAGCGCTCATCGACCTGAATGCCGCCGCCCCCGGCACGGACTGGGCGGTCAAGGGCGGCGAGTCGGCCGTCGTATCGATCTACGTCGACAACCGCTACGCCACCGACCTCGTCGTCTCCGGAGACCAGCCGCTGCACCGGCAGCTCGCTCTCGGCAGGGTCAGCGCGGGGCCGCACCAGCTGCGCCTGCACTTCGCCGGCGAGCGGTCCGCGGCGGGGAGCACCTCCGTCCGGCTCGACGGGGTGAAGGTGACGACGTACGCGCCGGGCAGCGCGGACTACCTGGCGCTGCGCTACGCCCCGATCGTCCACGGCCGCGCCAACCCCGAGCTCGGCACCCCCGACCAGAACGCGACGACCGACACGCCGCTCATCGCCTGGCACGAGTCCGGGCCGGGGACGGCGCCCGGCCGCACGAAGCTCACCTACTCCGTGGTGTGGAGCAACGAGGACGGCGGGACGAACACGCCGGCGCTGATGGCCCGCTGGGGCCGCACCACCGACATCGAGTGGATCTACGACGTGGAGGTGGACGAGCACGGCAACCGGGTCGCGGGCAGCGACACCTATCAGGCCGCCAACCACCAGACGCTGCACTTCTCCGGGAAGTACGAGGGCGACCACGCCCTCCTGGAGACCTGCACCAGCAACAACAACATGTGCGACCAGGTCACCGACCCGATGCGGTTCTTCCTGTCGGCGCTGGCGACGCGGCCGGCCGACCAGGCCCGCGAGCACATGATGGACACCAACCCCTGGACCTACCAGATCATGTCGAAGGAGATGATCAGGGAAGGCAAGATCGAGGCCGCCTCGGACACGACACCCGCCACGCCTGAGGTGAGCGACCAGCGCAACTATCTGTACGCGGTGGTCAAGAAGACGACCGACCGGCCCAACACCGGGTCGTCCTGGGTGGGCGTCGCGCTCGGCGTACGGCTCAAGAGCGGCGCCACCGTCTACGTGTCGAACCACGTCGACCCCACCTGGTCGATCCAGCGGGACGACACGGCCGCGACCACGGTGGAGCTGCCGCCCGGCACGACGGCCGACGACATCGAGGAGATCACCGCCAACCGGGTCGTGGTCGGCACGGACAACGGCGCCGTCGTGCACGTCACCGGCATCAAGCGCGGCTTCTTCCTGGGGCAGGACTACCTTCCCCAGCCGTCCTTCCTCTCCTGGAACGGTGACGTCACCGTCGATCCGGCCACGCCCTCAGCGGTGCTCTGGCGCCGCTGACCGCGCCGGGCCCGTCCCGCCTCAGTCCCGCCCGGCCCGCGGCTCGGTCTCCTCCAGCCACCGCACCACCTGGTGGGGGCCGCCGGTCGCGCGGGCCAGCGCGTGCGCGACCCGGACCTGGATCCGCCGCGACGAGATGGCCAGGGCGATGTCGAGGGCTTCGCGCAGCCCCTCGACGGCCTCGTCGCGCGCGCCGCGGCGCAGGCGTACCTCGCCCAGGCCCAGCAGCCCCATCGCCTGGCCGGCGGCGTCGGACAGGTCGCCGGCCGCGGCCAGCACCTGCTCGAAGGCGGCCTCCGCCGCCGCGAGCCGGTCCTGGCGCAGGTGGAGGGTGCCGAGCCAGTAGCGCGCCTGGGCGGCGTTCCGGCGCGCGCCGCTCGACTCGCTGACGGCCAGCGCCCGCTCCAGGTGCCGGCGCGCGCCGTCCAGGTCGCCGGCGCCGAGGAGGAGCCGGCCGAGGTTGCGCAGGCAGTACGCCTCGCCGCCGCGGTCGCCGGCCGCCCGCAGCCCGGCCAGCGCCTCCCGCTGGCGGCGCTCCGCCCGATCGGCGTGCCCGAGCCGGGCGTCCAGCGCGGCGGCGTGCGACAGGGCCAGGGCGCGCCCGTGCCGGTGGCCGAGCCCGGAGAACAGGGCCAGCGACTCCTCGAAACAGGCCGCCGCTTCGTCGTAGCGCTCCTGGCCGGTACGCAGCGGCCCGAGCTGGAACAGCACGGCGGCCTGGCCGCGGACGTCGCCGTGCTCGCGGGCGGCGGTCAGCGCGATGTCCAGGGACAGCGACCACTCCTGGACGTGGTCCCTGATCCTGAACAGCGGCGCGCACGTACAGGCCAGCTCCCAGGCCAGGCTCGCCTGCCCGGCCTCGGCCGCCTGCCGGACGACGGTCACGACCGCCTCGCGCTCGGACTCCAGCCAGGCCAGGGGATCCTTGGCGACCGCGTCCAGGATCTCGGGCGCGGGCCGCGGCCGGGCCGCCGGTCCGTGCACCGCTTGGTGGTCACCGCCGTGGACGCCGCGGTGGGCGTGCTCGGCGAGGGCCAGCCAGGCGCCATGGGCCCGGCCCACGGCCTCGGCGTTCTCGCGCGGATCGCCGTCCTTGGCGCGTTCCCTCGCGTAGATGCGGACCAGGTCGGGGAAGCGGTAGCGCGGCGGCCCGCACCCCGCGCCGCCGTCGACCTCCAGGAGCTGGGCGTCGACGAGCTGTTCCAGGATGTCCTCGGCGCGGGATTGGGCGCAGTCAAGCAGGGCCGCGGCGACCCAGGCCGCGAAGTCCCGGACGTCCAGCAGGCCCAGCGTGTGGAGGAGGTGCCTGGCGCACGGCTCCAGGCCGCAGTAGGTACGGGTCAGGCCGGCCCGGACGTCCAGTTCGCCGAAGGCGAGCTCGTCCAGGCGGTGGCGCTCGTCGGCCAGCCGGGTGGTGAGCCGGCGTACGCTCCAGTGCGCCCTGGCCGCCAGCCGGGCGCCGGCCACGCGCAGCGCGAGCGGCAGGTGCCCGGTGAGGGCGGCCAGCTCGTACGCGGTGCCCGCCTCGGCCGCCACGCGCCCGCCGCCGGCGATCCTGGCCAGCAGCTCGACGGCGGGCTCCGGGTCGAGCACGCCGAGCCGGACCTCCTGGGCGCCGGCCAGCGGGGTGAGGCGTTTCCTGCTGGTCACCAGCACGCCGCAGGCGGCCACGCCGGGCAGGAGCGGCTCGATCTGGGCGGTGTCGGCCGCGTCGTCCAGGAGGACCAGCAGCCGCCGGTGGCTCAGCAGGCACCGGAACCGCTCGGCCCGCTCCTCCATGCTCGCCGGGATGTCGTCGGTGGCGGCGCCCAGCGCGCGCAGGAATCTGGCCAGGGCGTCGGAGGGATCGGTCGGCGTGTGCCGGCTGCCGCGCATGTCCACGTACAGCTGGCCGTCGGGGAAGCGGTCGCGCAGCCGGTGGGCGACGTGCACGACCAGCGCGGACTTGCCCATGCCGGCCCGCCCGGACACCGCGGCGACCGGCAGCGCGGTGCTGTCCGCGTCGAGCAGGATCCGGCTCAGCTCGGCGGTCTCACGCTGCCTGCCGGTGAAGTCGGCGATGTCCGGCGGGAGCAGGCAGGGGGCGCGGGCCGGCTCGCCGGGGCGCGGCGGCGGATCGCGCTCGGGGACGGGCGGCGGCGGATCCCGCAGCAGCTCCAGATGCGCCTCCTGGAGCGGTGGGGAGGGATCGACGCCGAGGTCGGCGGCCAGCCGGCGGCGGACGGACTCGAACAGCCACAGCGCCTCGGCCCGGCGTCCGCACGCTCCCAGCAGGCGCAGCAGCCTGGCCTGGATCGCCTCATGGTAGGGAAGCCGGAGCGCCACGGCCTCCACCGCGCCCAGCGCCTCGTGCGCGCGGCCGGCGGCCAGGGCCAGGTCGGCGAGGGTGCTCGCGCAGGCGAGCCGTTCCTGGTCGAGCCGGAGCGCCGCCGGGTCGCCGCGCAGCCACTCCGAGGCGTCGGCCAGCACGTTGCCGCGCCACAGTGCCATGCAGCCGGCCAGCGCGGAGACGGGGTCGTCCTGTTCGAGGGCGGCGGCGGCGCGGATGCGGAAGCGGCGCGCGTCGACGTGTTCCGGCGGGACATCGAGCCGGTAGCCGCCGAGGGCGAACCGCACCGCGCTCCCCAGCCCCGCGTGGTGGTGCAGCCAGGACCTGAGCCTGGAGGCGGCGGTGCGCAACGCGGCCGTGCTGCCGCCCTCAGGGCCCCAGACGCGGGTCAGGAGCCGGCCTTCGGTGACCGGTTCCGGGGCGTCGATGAGCAGCGCGGCCAGCAGCGAGCTGACCTGCCGGCCCGGGGGCTCCAGGCGCAGCCCGCCGGCGCGCACCTCCAGCGGGCCGAGGACCCGGAAGTCGGCGATCGTCCTCGCATTGCCGTCGGTCACGCTGAACCTCCGCCAGAGAGCCACAGACCAGTCGAACCTGCGCGGGCCACTCCCCGGCTTCACGCGGGAGCGGGCGTCGTCTGAACACACTTCGATGCGCCGGCCCCTCCGGATCGCGCGGGGAGCGGGATTTCAGCTCGATTACAGCCACGGGCGCGGCCGTCATCGAACGGTTCACCGGCTGCAAACGCCGCGTGCCAGCGTATGGCCTCGTACGGCCCGGACATCGGGAAGGCGAGCGTCGTCGGAAGGCGGGCACATGCATCTGGTCGAGATCATCAACCTACGGCCACGGCCGGGAGCGGCGGTCTTCCTCGGGCTCACCCGGCGCTGCCCGCTGCTGTGCCGGCACTGCTCGACCGACTCGCTCATGAACAGCGAGCAGCACGATGCCGGGCTGTTCACCCGCTTCGCCGACACCTTCACCGCCGACGAGCACCCGGAGCTGGTGCTCATGACGGGCGGCGAGCCGCTGCTGCGTCCCGGCCTGGTGACGGCGATCGCCGAGCGGGCCCGGCGGGCCGGCGCGCGCACCGCGCTCATCTCCGGCATGTTCTTCGCCCGCGAGGACCGCGTCCCGGACCGGATCGCCCGGGCGATCGCGTCGGTGGACCACTTCGTGGCCAGCCTCGACGTCTTCCACGAGGAGCAGGTCTCGCGCGGCGCGGTGTTCGCGGTGCTCGGCCGGCTGGTCGAGGCCGGCATGGACGTGAGCGTGCAGGCCGTGGGGCTGGACGACGAGGACCCGTACCTGGAGGACCTCACCCGCGACGTGCGGGAGACCTTCGGCGGCCGGGTGCCGATGCTGGTCGCGCACGTCGGCTCCGCCGGCCGGGCGGCCGAGTGGCTGACGACGGCCGCGGCCGGCGTGCACACCCTGGCCCTGCCCGCCGCGCTGCCCTGCGACATGGCCGGCTGGCCCACCATCGCCTACGACGGGACCGTCCTGGCCTGCTGCAACCAGGACGTCATCGACCGGCGCGGGCCCGAGCACCTGCGCCTGGGCCACATCGGCGAGGACGGCTGGCCGGAGATCAGGCGCCGGCTGACCGGCGCGCCGCTGCTGCGCGTCATCCGCACGCTGGGGCCGCAGCCGCTGGCCCAGCGGGCGGGCGAGCCGGTCGACGGCGGGCTCTGCGGCACCTGCCTGCGCTTCTCCGACCAGCCCGAGGTCGCGCGGCAGGCGTCGGAGCTGACCGCGGGCGAGACGTTCGGGGCGATGGAGGAGATGGTGGAGCGGCTGCACCTGCAGGCCGGGCCCACGGCCTTCGCCCGCAGGTACGGCTCGCGCCGCTACGCCGACCTCGTCACGCTGGGTTACCGCGAGGGGGCGCGCTCATGACCAAGGTCAGCGCGGCCCGGCTGACGCGGGTCCGCGGCGAGTCGGGGGCGACGGCGCTGCTGTTCATCACCGACCGCTGCCCTGTCGGTTGCGGCCACTGCTCGGTCGACTCCCGTCCGGACAGCCCCAAGATCACCGACTTCGCGCTGTTCGAGCAGATCGTCGACGCGCTCGCTGCCTCCAGCCTGCCGCTCATCGGCATCTCCGGCGGTGAGCCGTTCGTCGAACGGCGCGGGCTGCCGCTGGCCGCCGAGCGGCTGGCCGCCGCCGGCAAGGAGATCGTCGTGTACACCAGCGGGTTCTGGGGACGGGCCGGCGCTCCGCCGCCCGACTGGGCCAGGCGGGTGCTCCGCCTGTGTGCCACGGTCGTCCTCAGCACCGACGCCTTCCACGCCACGCAGATCGCCGCCGAGCGGTACGTCGCCGCGGCGCGGGCCATCGCCGAGGCGGGCACCCACATCGTGGTCCAGGTCATGGACCTGGACGGCATGCCGGACCAGGCCGCGGAGCTGCTGGAGCGGGCGCTGGGGGCGAACTGGCACGACCACGCCGAGCTGGCGCTCACCCAGCCGGTCCGGCAGGGGCGCGCGGAGACGCTGTTCGTCGAGGGGCCGCACCGCCGGGGCAAGGACTACGGCACCTGCCAGGCGGCCGCGGTGCCGGTCGTCCGCTACGACGGCGTGGTCTCGGCCTGCTGCAACGAAGGCGTGGTCATGGGCCGTGGACCGGGTGCCATCCGGCGCCGCTGCCGTACGGGCGAGGAGGTGAGCGCCGCGCTCGACGGCTACACCAGGCACGCCTTCTTCCACTCCCTGCGCGCGCCCGGATTCGGCGCGCTCATGATGCTGCCCGAGTTCGCCGACCTGGCCGAGCAGCGTTTCGCGAGCATCTGCCACCTGTGCTGGGCCGTGACCGCGCGGCTGGGAGAGGGCGCCGTGGACGACCCGTTCTACCGCACCTTGTCACTGATCGGAAAGGAAGCCGCCCATGACGACTCACAGTGAGGAGCTCTGCCGCAAGATCGAGATGGTCATGCCGATCTACGCGGCCGCCACGCGCCGGATGATCACCGCGCCGGACTTCCGTGCCGTCTACCCCGAGTACCTGTGCACCTCCCACATGCTCGTGCGGGCCTCCGTACCGGTCATGCGGCGCGCGCTGGAGCGCTGCGCCGAGCTCGCCCCGCACGACGAGGTGGCCGCCGGGCTCGGCGACTACCTGCGCGAGCACATCCCCGAGGAGCTCGGCCACGACGAGTGGGTCCGCGAGGACCTAGCCGCCATCGGCGGCGATCCCGACGAGCCGTGGCGGCGGATGCCGCCGCCGTCGGTGGCCAGGGTCGTCGGGTCGCAGTACTACTGGATCAACCACTACCACCCGGTCACCCTGCTCGGCCACATCACGGTCATGGAGGGCTATCCGCCCACCCTGCCGATCATCGAAGGGATGATCGAGCTCACCGGATACCCGCGTACCGGCTTCCGCAACCTGCTCAAGCACGCCCGGCTCGACGTGCACCACCGCAAGGACCTGCTCGCCGCCATCGACGCGCTTCCGCTGCAGCCGCACCATCGGGCGGCCATGAGCACCTGCGCGCTGAACTCGGTCGTCCTGTTCGCGGACGTCATCGACGACCTGATGGCCCGGGTCACCGACGACGCGGCGGCGTGAGCGGAGGATCGGCATGACGAAGCGCGGGCTGCTCCAGCCCCTACGGCACCGGCGGTTCCGGCTGCTGCTCGCCGGGCAGGCCGTCTCCGCCGTCGGCGACTGGCTGGACCTGCTCGGCCTGGTGGTCCTCGTGCTCTATGTCTGGAACCTGGGCCCCGGGGCGATGGCGTCGGTCGTGGTGGTCTCGGCGCTGCCGTGGCTGCTGGCCGCGCCCGTCGCCGGCGTGCTGGCCGACCGGCTGCCCGCGCGAGCGGTGCTGATCGGCTGCGACCTGGGCCGCGCGGCCGTCGTCCTTGGCTACCTCCTCGCCCCCGACCTGGCGGTGCTGCTGGTGCTCATCGCGGCGAAGAACACGCTCAGCGCGCTGTTCGCGCCCGCCGAGCAGGCCGCGGTCAAGCGCGTGGTCCCCGAGGAGGACCTGCTGCAGGCGATCTCCGCGACCACGTTCGTGAGCCAGGCCGCCAAGATCGCCGGGCCGGTGCTCGGCGGAGTGCTCGTCGGCGCCTACGGCCCGCAAGTGGTGTTCGTGTGCGACGCGGTGACCTTCGTGCTCTCCGCGCTGGTCCTGACCCGGCTGCCCGCCATCCGGTCCGCGGGCGGCGAGCGCCCGGAGCGGACCTCCTTCCTGACCGAGCTGACGGCGGGCTTCGTCCACATCAGGCGCAGCAGTCTCCTCATGGCCGCCATCGGCGCGATGACCGCCACCACGTTCCTGATCTTCGTGTACGACGTGCTGTCGCCCCTGGCGCTGAAGGAGCTCGGCGCCGCGCCCGGCCTGCTGGGCGTGGTCATGGCCGGGGTCGGGGCCGGCACGGTCTGTCTCTTATACCCATCT
>NZ_VCKX01000128.1 GCF_005889725.1 Nonomuraea zeae | reverse complement strand
TCCATGTTACAAAGCATATTCAAAACACAAACTACGAACTGTAACATGCCATGAAACAATATATTAATAGATTTTTTTTTTTCAAGAAGAAGACGGCATACGAGATGTCTTAGGGTCTCGTGGGCTCGGAGAGGTGTATAAGAGACAGCGTTGACCGAGTGCACGCGTACGGCCCGGTCCGGGTCGACGTCGTAGGCCCGGACCTGCCGGACGAACTCGGTCAGTGCCAGCCTCGCCTCCAGCCGGGCCAGGTTGGCGCCGAGGCAGAAGTGCCGGCCGCCGCCGAAGCTGATCAGCTGCGTGGTGTCCCGGTCCAGGTCGTAGACGTCGGGGCCGGCGAACACCCGCTCGTCGCGGTTGGCCGACCCGATCAGCAGCAGCATCCGCGCCCCGGCAGGGACGAGCCTGCCGTGCAGCTCGGTGTCCTCGGTGACCGTACGCGCGATCATCTGGCTGGAGGTGTCGTACCGCAGCGTCTCCTCGACCCACGCGGGCACCAGGCCGGGGTCGGCCAGCGGCTTGGCGAGCTGCTCCGGGTGGCGCCAGCCCCAGTACAGGGCGTTGGCGAGCAGCTTGGTGGTGGTCTCGTTGCCGGCCACCACCATGAGGAACAGGAAGGCGATGACCTCCTCGTCGCTCATCCGGTCCTGGCCCTCCTGGGCGGCCAGCAGCGCGGAGGTGAGGTCGGGGCCCGGCCGGCGGCGGCGTTCGGCGACCAGGTCCTGGTAGTAGCCGGCCAGCACGAGCGCGGCCTCCATGCCGGCCGGGGGGACGTCGTTGAGGCCCTCCTCGCGGTGCACCACGAGGTCGGCGAGCCTGCGCACCTCGTCGCGGTCGGCCTCCGGGACGCCCATCATCTCGGAGACGACGTCCATCGGGAGCCTGCCCGCGAAGTCGGCGATCACGTCGAACTCGCCCGCGGCCACGGCCGGGCCGAGGTGGCGGCGGGTCAGCCGCAGGATGTCGTGCTCCAGCTCGCGCACCCGGCGGGGCGTGAAGCCCTTCGACACCAGATTGCGCATCCGGGTGTGCCCGGGCGGGTCCATGGCCAGGAACGACATGGTCCGGTGCGCGGCCGGGCCCCACGCGCTCGGATCGAGGGAGACCCCGTTGACGCTGGAGTAGCGCGCGTGGTCGCGGAAGGCGGCCGACACGTCGGCGTGCCGGGAGATCGCCCAGAAGTCGAGCTCGTCGTCGCGGTAGAGCGGCGCCCGGTCGCGCAGCCGCCGGTAGGCGGGGTACGGGTCCTCGTGGATCGCGTAGTCGTAGGGGTTGTAGGAGATGTCGTACGGGCTGGGGACAGGCACGGCGATCACCTCACAGGAGCAGTTCGGCCACCTCGGCGAGCCGGTCGGCCATTTCGGCGTAGGAGCTGTAGCCCATGCCCGCGTGGACGAGGGCGCCCGCGTAGGCGAACTCCAGCGCGTTGAGCACGCGGGTCTCCGCCGGTGACGGGCGCCCGGAGCCGCCGGGCCGCAGCGCGGCCAGCAGACGGTGGTGGATGGTCGTGCCGATGCGCAGCCGCAGCTCCTGGACGTCGGGGTCGGTGCCGAGCAGCGCGGTCGTGCAGGCGGCGGCGAGCTCGGGCTCGTCGGAGACCAGCAGCGCGATCTCCCGCAGCACCGCGATCACCCGCTCGCGCGGCGGCCCGGGCGAGGGCTGGATCGGCGCGAGCGCGCCCAGCCGCCGCCAGAACACCTCGGTGATGAGGTGGTTCTTGGAGGTGAAGTACGTGTACGCGGTGGCCGGCGCCACCCCGGCGCGGCGGGCCACGTTGCGCACGGTGAGCTTGTCGAAGCCGGTCGCCCGGACCTCCTCGACCGCCGCGTCGGTGAGGCGGCGCACCGTGTCGGCCTGCCGGTCGGACAGCCGGCGGCGGGTCGGCTCCGTCACCAATTCACCGGACATGTGTCCAGACGCTAGTTCAGGCACGTGCCCGGCGCAAGGGCCCGCCGGGGTTCCCGGAGGTGCCGGCCCGCGGCCCGATCACCGGGGCGGGGTGTACTCGGCCTTCCACGAGCTGCCCCCGGGGGTGCTGCGGACCTTGGCTGTGCCGTTCGAGACCGGGGCCCGGGCCGTGCCCCCGCCGGGGTGCTCGGCCACCCGCCACCCGCCGCTGCGCACCCAGATCGTGGCGCGACCGCCGCCGGCCGGCAGTCCGTCCGGCTTGTGGGTCACCGTGACGACGTGCAGCAGGCAGGCCTTGCCGTTGAAGGTCGCGGCGGTGGGCGGGCGGCGGAGGACGCGGAAGCTCCCGCCCAGCCCGATGATGATCACATCGACCTCGCCGGTCAGGACGGGCGCTCCCGAGCCGCGGAACTCCGCACGCAGGCGTCCGTTGCCCTCGATGCCGACCTCCGTGGTGAAGCCGCCGTCCCGCCGCCGGGTCTCGGCGGAGCCGATCGTCCGCCACAGCCTGCGGCCTCTGCGGCGGAACGAGATGATCACCGGCTGGCCGCCGAAGGGCCGCCACACGCCCCTGGCGTCCTGCAGCTCCAGCCGTCCGGTGACCGTCGTCGTGTCCCCCTGGACGACCTGCTGCGGCTGGACGGCGAGGTCCTGGAACCTGACCCGCCCCCGCTGGCGGGGATCGACGACGTGCAGCCCCGCGCTCGTGGCGACGCGGCCCTCGGTGACCCGCACGCGCCACAGCCCGGCCGGGCTGCTCAGGTCGAACGAGGGCGTGGCCCGCCAGGTCAGGCCGTCGGCCTGGAGCTTGAAGGTCAGCGGGACCGGGCGGCGGCCCGGCGGGTCGATCGTGCCTGTGACGGGCCCGCCTGCCGTGGTCAGGACGTCGATGACGGCGTCCCTGGCGGCCCGCCGCAGGGTGAGCCGGGCCGGAGTGATCGTGATGCTCTCAACGGGCATGGCGCTCCTTCCTGGATGCTCAGCAGACCGGCCGGTACGCCGCGCCGCGGATGCGCTCGGCCCACCGGTCCGGCGACAGGGTGCCGCCGGCGCGCCGGCACACCTCGGCCGCGGCGCGTCCCGCGTCGACCGGGTGGTGGTGCAGGGCGCCGTCGGCGCCCAGGCTGTGCAGCATGCGGCCGTCGGGGTCGAAGGCGAGGGCCAGGACGGGACCCGCGTGGGCGGGCGCCGGCTCGCCGAGGAGGCGGCCGTCCTCGGTCCGCCACATCCACACCTTGCCCAGGAACCCGCCGGCGGCCAGGATCTGGCCGTCGGGGCTGAACGCGGCGACGTCGAACTGGTCGGGGTCGGCCCCGGCGGGCGGGAGGAGGTGCCTGGTCACCTTCCTTTCCGCGCTGTCCCACAGGTCCACGCCGGTCGCGGTCCATCCGGTGGCGACGGTGCGGCCGCCTGGGCCGTAGGCGACGGCGAGCACGCCGTCCGTCCCGTCGCCGAACGGCCGCTCCAGATGGTGGCCGCCGGCCAGGTCGAGCAGCGCGCTGGTCTCCACTCCGCCGACGGCGAGCGAGGTGCCTCTTGGGTCGAAGGCCAGCCGGGGGCCGCCGGCGTGGTCCACCTCGCCGACGCGCTGCCCCGTACGCGGGTTCCACAGCTGCAGGGGCCGCCAGGTCCGGGTGATCGGCGCGACGGCCAGGGCGCCGTCGGACGGGCGGAAGGCCAGGGCGGCGACCTGGTCCGCGCCGATGTCCAGCGTGCTCACCCGGCTCCCGCCGGGCACTTCCCAGACGGTCACGCGGGACGTGCCGGTGACGCCGGCCAGCAGGCGGCCGTCGGCGCTGAAGGCCAGCACGGCGTCCAGGGAGGGCGTGCGGCGCAGGAGTTTCAGCGTGCGGCCCGAGGACACCTCGACCAGCTCGGTCGTCGCGCCCTGGAGCGCGGCGTAGCGGCCGTCCGGGCTCAGCGCCGCGGCCCTCGTGCGCTTCACGATCGGCTCGGGACGGGTCAGCGCGCCGACGTCGAGCACGCTCACCGCGCCGCTGGCGAGCAGGCACTGCAGGGTCTCGCCGCCGGGGCCGAAACGCACGTCGCCCTCGACGTTCCCGAGGGGGTGGCGCAGCAGCCGCCGGCCGCCCTTGGTCCACAGGCTGACCGCGGTCCCGTCGTAGGTGGCCAGGTGGTCGCCGCGGGGGTCGTAGGCGACGGAGAGCGCGCCCGCGCCGCCGAGCACGGCCGCGCGCCACCGGCCTGCCGCCAGGTCCCAGAACCGCACGTCCGTGCCGTCGCTCACGGCGAGCGTGCGCCCGTCCGGGCTGAACGCCGCCGCGCCTCCCTTGGCCGGGAGCGCCTGCGGCGGCGGGCCGTCGCGCGTCTCGATCCGGTAGCGGCCGTTCTCGTACAGCGCGACGGCCGTGCGGCCGTCCGGTGAGACGCTCATGCCGTCCAGGTCCAGGCCGGTGGCGGTCATCGGCGCGGCGAGCGGGCCGCCCAGGTTCCAGACCTGCCACGTCTGTTCCGCCGCGTGCGCGACGAGCGCGGTCCCCGTGCCGTTGAAGGCCACCTCCAGGGCGCCGTTGGGGAAGGCGGGCCCGTCCGGCCGCCCGGTCGTGACGTTCCAGAGCCGGATCGAGCGGCGGGTGGCGACGGCGAGACGCCCGCCGTCAGGGCTCAGCGCGGCATCGGTGATCGAGCGGGGCAGCCCCCGCACCTCGCCGGCGGGCCCGCGCGCGGCCACGTCCCAGACGGACGCGACGCCGTCGCGCACCACGAGCCGCCGGCCGTTCGCGCTCAGGCCGACGTGCACCTCGCCGCCGGGCGCGGGCGGGGCCACGACGTCGATCTCGCGCTGGGCGAGCGCGCCGCGCAGCGCCGCCACGGCGTCGGGCTCCTGTCCGGCCAGCCGGTACGCGGCCACGCTGAGCAGCATCGCCTCCTTCGGCGCGGTCGGCCGCAGCAGCCCGGCCAGCCTGGCGGTCTCCTTGGCGGCGAGCACGTCGCGCTGGCGGCCCTCCGCCTGCCAGCGCGGCACGACGATCACCGCCACGGCCAGCAGCGCGGCGGCCAGCACCGCGACTCCTGCCCTGACCTGCCGGCGGGCCCGCTGCCGGCGTCTCTCCTGCGTGGCGGAGGCGTCCAGGAACGACCGCTCCAGCGGGTTGAGCGTGAGCAGGCTGGACCGGTCTCCGCTCTGCCAGTGCAGCGCCGCGCGCAGGGCGCTGCCGCGGTAGAGGTCGCCCGGCGCGCGGCCGTTGAGCGCCCACGCCCTGGCGGCCTCGTGCAGCGTGCCGTGGACGCGCAGGCCGTCGCGGGTCAGCTCCACCCACCCGCGCATCCGCGGCCAGGCCCGCATCAGGGCGGCGCTGACCAGCGTGACCGTGTCGCCCTCGCGCAGCACCAGGCCGGCCGCGCGGAACGCGCCGAGCACCGACTCCAGCACGTCCTCGGTCACCTCTCCGCCGCGCAGGTCCGCGACGGGCACCCGGCGCAGCGCGACGTCGGCGCCGTCGCCGGGCAGCACCAGGCGCAGCAGGATGTGCGGCACGTGCGCCCGCAGCCCCGGGCCCAGCCGCCGGTAGGCGTCCTCGGCCAGCTCGCCCAGCGACGGATCGGCCCGTACCTGCGGGGTCAGGACGTCGCGGGCCGCCTTGACGCCCGCCCGCAGCAGCGGCTCCGCCTCGTCCCCGCCGCCGACCAGGCGCAGCAGCAGCGCCCTGGCGGCCGGGCGGCGCAGCGGGTCGCGCGCCATGGCCGCGGACACCAGCTCGCGCAGCGGCTCGTCCAGCCGGGACAGATCCGGCTTCGTGGTGAGGACGCGGTGGTAGACGGCGGTCGCGTGGCCGCTGCCGAACGGAGGCGACCCGGTCGCCGCGAACAGCACGACGCCGCCCCACGCCCACACGTCGGCCGCCTGCCCGGCGACCTCGCCGTTGACCTGCTCGGGCGACATGTACGCGGGCGTCCCGATCGGCCGCCCGTCCCCGGTCACGGTCGCGCCCTCCACCCGGGCCACCCCGAAGTCGATCACCCGCGGCCCGTCCGGTCCCAGGATGACGTTGTGCGGCTTGAGGTCGCGGTGCACCACTCCCGCCTCGTGGATCGCGGTCAGCGCCGTGGCGATGCCGGTGGCCAGCCGGTGCAGCTCGCCCGGGCCGTAGACACCGCGCTCCTCCACGGCCTGCTGCAACGTGGGGCCCGCGATGTGCTCGCTCACGACGTACGGCTGGTCGCCGTCCATCTCGGCGGCGATCACGCGGGCGGTGCAGAACGGCGCCACCCGGCCCGCCGCGAGGACCTCCCTGGCGAACCTCGCCCGCAGCTGCGGATGCTCCAGCAGATCCGCGCGCACCACCTTGATCGCGACGCGGCGGCCGGCGTCGTCGTACGCGTCGTACACCACGCCCTGCCCGCCGGCGCCCAGCCGTCCGGCCAGCAGGTAATCACCCAGACGCCGTGGATCCCCAGCGACAAGCGGCCCCATCGCCATCAAGCCCTTCACGGAAACCGGAAATGGCAGCCCCGCAGGATGGAGAAATCCGACATTATCAGTTCCCTGGGCGTCCGGGCGAGTGCAAAATACGCCTGGCGGCCGAAGGTAAAGGGGTCGATATGCGGGTGGTCCGGCTCAACATCATACGCGTGGGATCTGAGGCATTCACTGATGAGGATGGGCCGCGATTGCTGGCGGCCGTCAAGGAGGCGGCCGCCATATTCGCCGGGAGCGGCCTGGAGCTGGTGCTCGGCGAGTTCCGGAACATCGGGGAGAAGGCCGCGGGCGGCATGGACGTCATCGGCGGCACGGACGAGGAGAAAGACCTGACCGTTAAATTCGCCACCCTCCTGCCGGGCATCGACGTATTCGTCGTCAAGGCTTACGCGGGCGGAACGGTGGGCAGTTCACCGGTCTGCGGCCGGTGCTTTCCGGCAATTCCGGGCCAGCAAATAGGGGTGGTCGTCGTGCTGACGCCGGAGGCCACCGGCAAAACCCTCGCCCACGAGCTCGGCCATTATCTGGGCCTGGAACACATGGCGTCCCCGAGCACGAACGTGATGTACGAGACCGTGCCCAAGGGCTTCGAGCTGAGCGAGGCCCAGGCCGTCGAGATGCGGCACCACCACGTCGTCGAGAAATCACCCTGAGGAGCGCCATGGCAGACCTGGAGATCCCCGAGCGGCTCAGGAACGCGGCCGTCGTCCCCAAGGCCCTCGCCGGGCACGTGCCCGAGCTGCCGCCCTCGTCCGCGCTCGCCATGCTGCCGAGCCTCGGCCTCGACCCGGATCGGCACCTCGGCATCCTGCGCGAGGCGCTGGCGGACCGGAAGCTGCCGCCGCAGGTCCGCGCCCTCGCCGTGCTGTCCCTGACGCAGCTGGGCGCGGAGACGGCCGTCGCCGAGGCCCGGCGGGTGCTCCAGCAGCCGCAGCTGGAGGAGATGATCGCCGCCCGAGCCGTCACCCTGCTCGGCCGGCTGGGCGGAAGCGAGCAGCTGGGCCTGGTGACCGAGATCCAGCAGGCGGCCCCCGACGGGGTGCTGCGCGTACGCGCGGCCTTCGCCCGCACGCTGATCGTGCACCGCTTCCGGCTGCAGGGCGTGGACCTCGGCCCGCCGCCGGTGGAGCGCCGGCCGCTGCACGACGCCGCGGGCGCGCTGGAGTTCAAGAGCCGGCTCCTCGGCTTCCCCGTGCGCGAGAGGGTGCTGCTCAGCGTGCGCGAGGTGTTCCCGTCCGTGCTGCCGCACGAATACGCCGTCCACGAGATCGAGTGCGGGCGCGGGCTCATGGAGGTGGCCGTGCCCGTCGCGCTCACGGGCCCCGGGCAGCTCGGCCTGCTGGCGGCCCAGCCGTTCCTCGCGGCGTTCCTGCTGAGCGAGGGCCACGAGCCCGGCACGTTCGTGCCCCACTACGTCGCGCTGACCCGGCCCGGCCCCGCCGGCGAGGTCCTCCTGCACGTGGCCACGCTCACCGGCGAGGTCGTCTTCGTGGGGGACGGCCGGGCCTCGGCGGCCGAGGCGGTCATCAAGCTGGACTCCGCGGCCTCCCCGGGCATGCCGCTGCTCTCGGCGGTCGTCCAGATCGACCGGGACGGGCTCCGGATCAGCGGGCTCGTCGGGCGGCAGATCCAGCCCCCGCTGCCGACGGAGCCGGCCGAGCCGCCCGGCTGACCCATAAGAGGCCGGTGCGGAGCGCCGCGCTTGCCCCGATCTTCGCTTACTGTGCAACTCGGGGGAGCACTGCGGAAGAATGTCCCGGGCCGACATGGCATGACGGGGGAATTCGGAGGATGACGTCGGGGATGAGCACTCAGACGCAGGAGCATCTGGGCCCGTACCGGTTGATCGGCAAGATCGGCGAGGGGGGCATGGGGGTCGTCCACCTGGGGCTCGACGGCGCCGGCCGCGAGGTCGCGGTCAAGGTGCTGCACCCGCACGTGGCCGCCGACCTGAAGGCGCGCGACCGGCTGCTGCGCGAGGTGGAGACCATGCGGCGGGTGCGCAGCCGCTACGTGGCCGAGGTGATCGACGCCGAGCTGACCGGTGGCAGGCCCTACGTGGTGACCCGGTTCGCCGCGGGCCGGACGCTGGAGGACACCGTGCTGTCCGAGGGCCCGCTGGAGGCGCGCGAGGTCATCGAGCTCGCCCGGGGGTTGTGCCAGGCGCTGGTGGACGTGCACGCGGCCGGCGTGATCCATCGCGACCTCAAGCCGTCCAACGTCATGCTGGTCGGCGGCGCGCCGCTGGTCATCGACTTCGGCATCGCGCATCTGGTGGACGCGTCCCGGCTGACGCAGAGCGGGATGTTCGTCGGCACGCCGGGCTACCTGGCGCCGGAGATCATCCGGGGCTCGCTGATCACCCAGGCGGCCGACGTGCACGCGCTGGCCTCGACGGTGTTCTTCGCCGCCACGGGGATGCCGCCGTTCGGGACGGGGACGTTCGAGGCGGTCTGCTTCAACACCCTGGAGGGGCGGGCCCACATCGACAAGGCGCCGGCGTGGCTGCAAGGCTGGCTGAGCGGGGCGCTGCAGGTCGATCCGGCGGCCCGGCCCGGCGCGCGGGAGCTGCTGCGGCTGGCCGAGGCGCTCGACCCGGCGGGCCGCCCCCGTAAGGCCACGCGGCTCTCCGAGCGCACGCTGACCATGGACATCGTCTCCGACCTGCTCCCACCGGTCGAATACGCGCCGAGGAGCGCGGACCAGCCGCCGCACGCGCCGACCCTGCACGCCGACCGGCCGGCGGAGCACCGCCCGCCGCCGCCCCCCGCTCAGCCCTTCGACCTCCGCCGGTTCCTGCACGGCAGCGGGTTCGTCGGAGTGCTGATGCTCGTGACGCTGGTGGCGCTGACCGTCCTCATGCCGGTGATCGTGGGACTGGTGGCGGCGGCGCTCTCGCTGGGGTTGCGCGCCGCCGACCACTACTTCGCCGAGTCCCGGCCGACGCTGTCCAGGGCCGCGCTCGTGGCGGTGGGGCACCTGCTGCTGTCGCTGGCGTTCGGCATCGCCGCCGCGACCGCCCTGCACGTGGCCGGCCGCTTGAGTACCAGCCACGCGGAGTCCCTGGCCGCGGGCGCGTTCACGCTGGGCCTGTTCGTGCTGCCCGGCGCGGGCGCGGCGCGGCGGATGGCCTCGGGCCTCCTTGCCCGCCTCCTGCCCGGGCGCAGCGCGACCGTGGTGACGGTGGCGGTGATGGGGCCGGTCGCGCTCACCTCGGTGATCGTGGCCCTGCTCCAGCTGCTCTAACCGGCCCCTCCAGGTCCGGGGCGGGGCTCATGACCGCTCACGGTGTGGCTCGGGGGTAGAAGCCACCCTGATCGGATTTGCAGCCGGCCACGAACAGCGCGCCCTCGTGGTGGCCGGCGAGCAGGTTGCTGATGGCCTGCTCCCGCCACTCCCAGTCGGTGGATCCGAGCGGCCCTTCCGGCGGGGGGCTCTGTATGGAGATCCCGGGTAGTTAGGCTTACCTTAGTCGAGTGAACCCTTCTGAGATCCGTACGGTGACGACCGAGGCCCAACTCCGGGAGATCGTGAAAGAGCCGCCGCAGACCATCTGGGACAAGGACATCGCGCGGATCGACGAGCACGCGCGCACGATCATCGCGCACTCGCCCTTCGTGCTCCTGGCGACCGCGAACTCCGACGGGGTCCTGGACGTCTCTCCCCGGGGCGATCCCGCCGGATCGGTGCTGGTCCTCGACGACCACCGGCTGGTGCTCGCCGACCGGCCGGGGAACCAGCGCCTCGACAGCCTCCGCAACCTGCTGGACAACCCCCGCGCGGGGCTGCTGTTCATCGTGCCGGGGATGAACGAGACCCTGCGGGTGAACGGCCGCGCGACCCTCGTGTCGGACGCGCCGTTCTTCGACGACCTGACGGTCCAGGGCAAGCGGCCCCGGCTGGCGGTCCTCATCGACGTCGAAGAGCTGTACATGCACTGCGCGAAGGCGTTCCTGCGCTCGTCCCTGTGGAACCCGGAGACCTGGCCGGAGCGCAAGAGCCTGCCCACGCTCGGCCGGATCGCCAAGGACCACCTGGGCCTCAAGGGCGTGCCCGCGAAAGTGATCGACGCGGGGCTGGCCATGGACGCCAAGATGAACCAGTACTGAGAAATTCGGGTTTGTCCACCTGTGAATCTTTGGACGGTTGCATCGGCGCGGTGTGCTTCCCCGTACGGCTCCGCGACTTCGACGCACCCAGGCCGAGATCGTCGCCGCTCTCCATGGAGCCGCCGAGCCGGCTTTCGCCCGCCATGTTTGCGGTAACTTCCCTGAGGTCATGAGCGTCCAACGACGGCAGGGAGAGAATGTGCCGGAGCGCACGACACAGGGCGCGGACGAGGCGCGGGACACGCTGCCCGAGGACCTGCGCGACAGGCTCGACCGTTTTCGCGCGACGGCGGCCGAGCGAGGTCTGCCGTCCGAGAACGTCGAGCGATGGCTGCGCACCGCCCGCCGCAGCGCGATGTTGTACCCGGAGGCGGACGGCCCGGTCGCCGGCCGGTTCGGCGGCCCGTTGATGCTGCCGCCCGGCATGCCCGTGCCCGGAACCTCGGATCCGGAGGACCCCGTCGCCCATCAGCTCATCGCGACCATCGATCTGGCCGCGATCCCGGAAGGGGCGACCGGCCTGCCCCTGCCGTCCGACGGTCACCTGCTGCTGTTCGCAGTACCCGAGCTGGCACTGGAGGTGGAGCTCGCCGGCAGCGCGGTCCACCTCCCGGCCGGAACCCCCGTCGAAGAACGCCGGCAGGACCTCGACTACGAACCGTACGAGTACGACTCGCCCGAGGATCTGGACGAGGACCTGCGCGGCCGCGGTGAGCTGCGGCTGGCGTGCGCGGTGTCCCTCCCTCTCCACAGCGGGTACCACGACCTGCATTTCCGATCGGACCTGGCCCGCGCGTGGGACGAGGCCGCGGCCGAGATCCGGCCGACCGGGCACGTGCCGCTGCAGATCGGTGGGAACGCGGCGGATCACGAGGGCTGGGGAGATCCTGTCCGCGGGTCCGCCGCCGGGCTGGAGGACGGGGATGGAGCTCCGGATGCGCCGGGGCCTGAGGACTGGGTGCTCCTCGCGCAGTGGGAGGGCTTGCCGATGGCCACGGTGTACTGGACGATGCCCCGGCAGGACCTCGCCGAGCTGCGCTTCGACCGGGTCCTCGTCCAGATGTACGCCAACCCCTGACGCCAGGCGGTGGGTGGAGCGGCGGTGCTGCCGCGCCTCGGTCCGGCCCTGGTCGCGACGCTCATCATGGGCAACTGAGCCGCCGAGCTGGCGGCCGACAAACCAGCTCAGCGTCGCACCCCGCCGCGGTGATGCTGACGGACGGACGGACGGGCTGGCGCAGGGCGAGTTCGAGAAGATCGCTGCCGATCTTGCGGAGGGCGCGCGGTGTGATGACGTATGCGGCGGTGCCCGCCCGCGTTGCGATAATGGGCTCCTAGCTCAAAGCAAGTCTGTGCATAGGTATCCGGGGGGATTCTTGGTCTCGGCGCACGCGCATATGGGTCTGCCTCTCCTGGTCTCGGAACGGGTTTGAGCGGCGGTTCTTCCTGGCTCGACATAGCTGGGTAGTCCTCGTCCACCGGAATGAGGCCATTCGAGGTACACCTCGGTGCCTTCGGGAGCTCCGAATACCCATCCCGAATAGACGTCTGAGCCGTCTGGCAGCTTGAGCAGGCAGAGCCAGCCGGTCAGATACCGTGCCCACCTGACGGTTTCCCAGCCCTGGAGATGGCACTCGACGGGTGACACCCGCGCGGCGGAAGCGGACGCTTGGGCGGTGGGTGCGGCAGCCGCTGTGCAGGACAGGATGCTTGCGGCGATGGTGGTGGTGATGAGCCGCCGGCGGATGTTCATGAATGACTCCTTCTTCGTAATGCACCGGTTGCTGCATCCGGTGCCACGACTTCAAGCGCCAGCAAAGCCGGGCGGCAAAGGTGTCCAGCAGAGCTGCGGACGGACTCGGACAGACTCGGCCGGACGCGGCCGGCGTGGTCCACATGGTGACTGGGCCTGAGAATGCATCGCCGATTGCGGTGGCGCTGTCGGCTGTGCCGAGCGTGAGGCTGTGTCGCACTTCCGGGCGACGGAGAGACGTGTGCCTTCGGACCGATCATGGTTCGAGGGCTTTCCGCTGTTCGGGTGTGTTGGTGTCTCCTGCGACGGCGAAGACTGCTGCTGTCCGTCTTGGCCGGGAGGCGGTGACGATTCGGCAGTGGGCGCGTCGGCATGGCGTGCGGGTGTTGGGCAAGTCGGGTCGGGAGGTGGTGTGGGACTTCCCTGACTTGGCGACGATCGAGGGCGGCATCTGGCGGGGCGACGAGGTGCACGCGACGCCGGAGGGCCGTGATGCGCTTCGTCCACTTGGTTGATGCTCAGCAAAGTGCCCCGAGGCCGGAAAACCGCTCAGCCACACGAACCCGTACCGATGGCCCGCCGCTGACGGGCTGCCCGGCCGGTCAGGGGCGCGGTGCTTCGCCGTCGATGGCCGAGCGCAGGACGCCGACCACGATGGCGAGCTCGGACAGCAGGCCCGAGACGGTCGTCCGGTCGTTGCCGTTGATCGAGACCACGCGAAGCTCTTCCGGCTTGGGGAGCTTCGCCATGATCTCGGGCAGCAGGCTGATCAGCTTGGCCTGCAGGCTGGCCGGCGTCTGCTGGTTGTCGATGTCGGCCCGCAGCCGCGTACGCTCCACGTCGAGCAGCGCCCGCTCGTGGTCGGCCAGCACCTGGGCCTGCGCCAGCCGCAGCTCGCCCTCCAGCTCCAGGCGCTTGAGCTCCTGCTCCCGCTCGACCCTGAGCCTGCCGGTCTCGGCCTCCTCGGCGTGCCGTTCGCGCTCCATCCGCAGGGCGTGCCGGGTGGTCTCGGTCTCCAGCTCCGCCACCGCCCTGCTGTCGTCGTGCTTGCGCTGGGTGCGCCGCAGTCGCTCGGCGACCTCGGTGTCGAACTGCCAGGCCTCGTTACGGGCGCGCAGCTCCGCGAGCTCCCGCTCGTACTCCAGCCGCTGCGTCTCCTTGACCCGCTCGGCCGCCATCTCGCGCTGGGCGACGGCCTCTTCGGACTGTAGCTCGGCCAGCCGGGCGATCTGCCCCTGCTCGGCCCGGTAGGGCTTCTGCAGGTTCTCCCAGAGCCGCGACGAGCTGACCACGGCCTCCTTGATCTGGACGGTGACGATCCGCAGACCGAGCCCCTGGTCGCTGTTGTCCTCGCCCTCGGCCACCGCACGCAGCCGGGCCGTCAGCTCCTCGATGATGGGCTGCTTGTCGCTGAGCACGTCGCGCACGCCCATGGTGGCGACCTTGTCCTTGATCGCCGCCTCGGCCTGCTCGCGCAGCTGGAGGTTGACGAGCCGCATCGGGTCCTCGGGGTCGCCGAAGTCCAGCTTCCGGTACGCGACCGGGAAGGTCTGGATCCCCCACTGCACGTAGCCCTGCACCAGCACGCCCTGCAGCTCGCGGCAGATGCAGTACGCGTTGATCAGGATCGTCTGGGTGGCCCCGGGGACCACCAGGAACGAGTCGGTGGACGGGTTGAAGCGGAACGACACGCCCAGGCCGATGTGGAGGGGCTTTTCCCGGCCGCGGCGAGTGTGTACCACGAAGGCGTTCGGCGGGACCAGCACGTTCTTCCAGCGCCAGAAGCCGGTGATCCGCACGTCCACCGGGCCCGGCCCCCGCCTGTCGGGCGCCGGGCCGCCGAGAGCCCGCTCGCGCTTGACCATCGGACTCGCCGGCGGCATGGAGTCTCCGGGGGCGGCGCGGCGCGCCCGGAGATCGTCCTCCAGCACCGCCTGCTGTGCGACGACCTGCTCCAGATAGGCGTTGCCCTTGCCAGCGGTGCTCATGGTCCCCTCCGCCCCACCTGACGATTGCCGACGAGTCTCGCCTACGCCGCCGAACCACCGCAACCACTATGTTTCCTGGCGCGGCGTTGGAGTGTCGTTCATCGGCCAGGCAGAGGACGGCGTGCGCGGATCAGGCCACCTGGAAGCCCGCCTCCTCGACGGCTTGCCGGATCGTGTCGGCGTCCACCGGTGACGGACTGGTCACGTTCATCGTGCCCGTGGGCAGGTCGACGAGGACGCCGGTCACCCCGGAGAGCTCTCCCACGGTCTCGGTGATCGAGTTCACGCAGTGCTGGCAGTTCATGCCCTGGACGACGTACGTGCTGGTGATCATGGTTTTCTCCCTACGGTGGTTCGACGTCATTCGGTGGTGGTGGACTCTTTACGGCGGCCGAGCACCAGCACGGCGGCTCCGGCGGCGACCATCAGCGCTAGCGCGGCCCACAGCCAGCCGGGCATGCCCGAGCCCGAGCCCGGGTCCTGCTCGGTGGAGACGGGCGCCGCCGCTGCCGGAGAAGGCGGCGAGGCGGCGGGGCTCGCCGGTTCGACGGTGGCCGGGCTCGGCGAGGATGTGGACGTGGATGTGGGCGTTGGCGTGGAGGTGGTGGCGGGCGGCTCGGTGACGGTGAAGGCGATCTCGCCCTGGATGGGATGGCCGTCGGAGGAGACGACCCGCCAGGCGATGCGGTGGTGGCCCTGCCGGAGCTCCTCGGCGGGCCGGACGGAGACCTTCCTGCCCTGGACGCGCGGCTTGCCGAGCGGGACCGGCTTGCCGCCTGGGCCGTCGAGCACGATGGTGGGCAGGCGCATGTCGGCGGTGAATTCGAGCTCGATGGTCGCCACGTGCTTCACCTTGGCGTGGTCAGCGGGTGAGCTGGCTTTGAGCCGGTCGTGGGCCAGGGCGGCCGGGGCGGTGTGCAGGAGCAGGAGCGCGGTGCCGGCGATCGTGGTGACGGCACGGCGAACGAAGACGTGCACGGATGACTCCGGAGTTCGGTGAAGGACCCGGCGGCAGGCCGGGACAGGTCTGCGGCACCTGCTGGGCAGCAGGCGCCGGATCGGGCAGGTGGCGGGCCCGGCGGCGTCGGTCGGCTGTGGGCCGGGACCAGGGCAGGCCCGTGTCGGTCGGCTGCGGGCCGGGACCCGGGCAGGCCCGTGTCGGTCGGCTGCGGGCCGGGACCGGGCGTGGCGCGCGTTGGTCAGCCGCGGGCCGGGGTTGCGGGAGGCCCGCGGCGGGTCAGGACCTGGGCCAGCAGGGCCGGAACGCGGCAGACGGGCCGGTGCCGGCTCGGCGCGGACGACGCGGGTGCGGAGACCTCGAAGAGCGCCAGAACGGTGATCGCCGCCGCGACGAGGCTTCGCAGGCCGGTCAGGCAGGTGGCGTTCAGGTGCAGCAGCGTCGCCAAAGCGAGCTCGCCGCGGGCCAGCCACCAGCTGGCGGCCAGGGCCACGGCGACGTGCACCAACAGCATGGCCGGTCCGCCACCGTGCTCGTGGCTCGCTGAAAGGCTCGTTGAAGAATTCGTTGAAAGGCTTGTTGAAAGGCTCGCCGCCGGGCTCGCCACAGGGCTTTTCGCCAGGGGGAGGTCTATGAGGCTCGGGGTCGTGAACAGCTGGTGCAGGGCGTACTGGGACGCGGCGCACAGGGCCAGCAGCTCGGGCCAGCCGCGCCGGCGCCCGCCCAGAGCGTAGGCGGAAACCCCCATCGCCGCGGTCGCCACGAAGAGATCACCGGGGCGTACGGCGGCGCCGCCCACGAGCAGGTGCAGGCCGGCGGAGGCCAGCAGGCAGACAGCCGTGAACGCCCCCGCGCGCAGCGCGCGGATGACGGGACGGCCGGCCAGCATCCCGCCATCGTGCCAGAGCACGGGGGCCGTCACGGGGTACGGCGCACAGATGAATCGGAGAAGACCGAAAGAGTAAACGGCCGAACCGCGCCCTGACAGCCCGCGTATCTCAGGTATGCGTTGGAGAACGGCGATCACGGTGTTGCTCGGCCTGCTGCTGTCAGCCGGCTGCTCGGCGGCTGCGGCAACGAATGCAGGCCATGTCGAAGCCGACGTGACCTTCAGCAAGGACATGATCACCCACCACGAGCAGACGATCCAGCTGGCCGAGGTGGGCGCAGATCGCGGCACCACCTCCTACGTCCGCGAGCTGAGCAAGAAGCTCATCGCCGAGGAGCAGGCCGACATCACGATGATGTCGTCATGGCTGCAGTCCTGGCAGGAGCCGGTGCCCGTGCCGCCTGCCGAGACGATGGGCGCCGACCTGCCGAAGGGGCCCGACTTCGACCGCCAGTGGCTGAAGGCGCTGGCGGGGCATCTGGAGCACGGCGTACACATGGCTGAGGCCGTCAGCAAGGCCGGCAAGCACGGCCCCACGCTGGAGCTGGCCGGCAAGATCCGCAGCGGGCAGCAGGCGGAGCTGGCGGAGATCGCCAAGCACATGGGCTGACCGCGGCCGCTGCGCTCGGCTCGCCCACACCCGCCCACGGGTGGTCGCTCGCCCACATGTGGTCGCCCACCCACATGTAGTCGCCGGTGCGCGGGGTGAGCGCTTGGGCGCCGCGGCGGTGGGTGTGGGGCGAGCCGTCGCCGGTGATCGGGTAGCTTCCGTCCCCGTCCGGGCGGTCGCTGCCCAGCCAGGTGGGCGGTGCCGGCGGAGGGGGGCCATCGGCAGGATGGAGGCGTACGCGCCGCCGTCGTCACCCGGTGGGCGGCGTACTGGCTTCCCGTGCCGCGGTGGTGGCCGGGCCGCTGGATGCCGGGCGTCCCGGCAGTGGGCACGACCAGCAGAGCGAGCGTCTCCAGGTGCTCAGGTCGGCGCGTCGCGTACCTTCGCGCGCAGGCAGGGCGGCGCTGGAGGGCATGCGCACCTCGGCCCAGGCGTGCCCGGCCGGGTCGAGGACGGGGAGTCCGGGGGAGGCGGTGCGTCGAGTGAGCTCGGGGATATACCTCGATCGCCCGGAGGGAGCTCCAAGATGAAGCAGGTGCCGCCAGGCTGGAGGTGGGCGAAGGCGTACGGTTGCCCGGAACCGGCCTCATGGAGGACCACTCTGGCGTTGAGCCGGAAATCGTCCGGGCCATAGGGTGTGACGGTGCCCGAGATCGACGCCCAGGAGGTGGCCTGGGCGGCAAGGGCCGGCCCGAAAGCGGCGGCGTAGCGGCCGGCATTCCCGTGGGAGCGGCCGAGAGCTGAACGTCCTGCTTCTTACTCCGACCACCGGCCTACGTGAAATGAGCGCCGATGCTGACAGAGTTCTTGCGCGACCAGTGCTTCACCACGGCGTGGTTCGGGCTGATGGCTTTCGTGTGGTTCGGCTGGGCCCAGGAGGACCCGCCCAAGAGCTGGCGGGTCTGGCTCGGCGCGGGGTCGGTCCTGGGGGCCGGATTAGCGGTGGCTTTCGGGGTGCTGACCGCCACGAACTGGGACCAGCCGAGCGCGCTGGAAGGAAAGTACGCCTGGTTCGGCGTCCTGGTCGCGGCGGAGGCGGTCGCGGCGGGAGCCGGGTGCTTCCTGCTGGCCAGGCGCGGCAAGAACCAGTGGATGGCGTGGTGGGTCGCGGTCGTCGTGGCGGCGCATTTCCTGCCCTTGGCGCTGCTGCTCCACGACATCGGCGTGGCCGTCGTAGGCGTCGTCCAGCTGGTCGCGCTGGGTGTGGTGGCACCGCGCCTGCGCGGCACGACCACATCGAGCAGCCGGGCGGCAGGTCCGATCATGGGCGCGACCCTGCTGCTGAGCGCGGCGATCGGTGCGCTGCTCGCGGCACCCGGACTGTGAGGGTTGCCCCGTCCGCGTGCTGAAGAGGTCACCGCTGACAAAGGCGGCGGGCCCTACAGCATGCCGTCCAGGCCGGTCTCTTCCCGCAGCACCGCGTAGAGAACCTGGTCGTGCCATTTCCCCATGCGCCACTGCGCTCTTCGCAGGGTGCCCTCCTGCTGAAATCCGGCCTTTTCCAGCGCACGCTGCTCGGCCAGGTTGCGCACGTCCGTCGAGGCTTGAATGCGCTCCACGCGGGTGTGGGCGAACAAATACTCGATCAGCTCTTTCTGGGCGGCGGTCCCGATGCCCCTGCCGCGGAACTCGGGAAAGAGAATGATGCCGATGGTCCAGTTCCAGGAGGTCGCCTCCGGCCCCCAGGCGTGTTTGGACCAGGTCACCCATCCGGCGATCGCCCCGGCCGACTCGACGACGAGAGCGCCGTCGTCGGGTCCGAGACAGCCATCCTGCGCCACCCGTTCGCGCATCCTGTGGAAAGTGCGGAACCCGAACCACTGGAGATCGCCCAGGCCCTCGGGCGTGGAGGCTCCGGCTTCGAGGACCGGTATGTCGGCTTCGTGAACGGGCCGGAGCTTCGCATCCATGGAGATCTCCTTCCGGGACGTCGAGCGGGCCCTCGAGGCACTCCTTCGAGATCGCCGGGAGTCGGCGGTCATGGCGATGGTGGAGACCTCGATCACCGTCGGACTGTCGCATTGGAGTCTGGTGGACGATGCGCCCTCAGTCGAGCCCTTTCCCAGTTGTGAGGGGTGCCCTGATTGCCCTGGTCGCAGGGGGTTCTGCGCCGTCCGGGCTGATCAGGTCGCCTGCCCAGGTGTGCTGGATGTACACGGGCGGGCCGTTCGCCCGGATCGGCGATTCGGCCGGGGTGGGTGTGCGGGCCGGCGTCCGGCTCGAGTCTGGGCGTGCCGGGGGCCCGTGCAGGTGATCGGGGCTCGGTGGTGGCCTTTCGACCCGGGAGATGAACTCGCCGGTGTCGGCGCCGGGCCGGCCTTTGTGAGCGGGCCGGTGTGAGTCCGGCCCAAGTCCCACTGGATTACCGGCGTCTCGGTAAGTGGCGCTCACTGGTGAAATGCCGGGCGTACGTTCTCGTTCGCCGATATTGCGCGGCATTTCCCGGCGTCATGGAGAACGCATAACGGCCGCCGCCGCCGGCCTTTTGATTTCGAATGCGTCTACATATTCTCTACAGACGGGACGGAGTGTTCGACGGTGCCGCCAGCAGGGGGTCGTGCCGCAGGATCGCCAGAAAGCGGGCCTCAAGGGCGGGGCTGGGCGATGTCCCGAGCCGGTTGCGCAGTTCGGTGCGGGCCTTCTCGTACGCCTGGATGGCGGCGGCCGGCCGGCCCGCGCGGTAGAGGGCGGTCATGAGCTGGTGGCAGAACCGCTCCTCCAGCGGATACTTGCTGATCAGCTCGTAGAGCTCGGACAGGACGAGCTCGTGCCAGCCGACCTCGAGCGTCAGGTCGATCGTGGCCAGCAGCAGGCCCAGCCGCTCGGCCTCCAGCCGCGTCCTGCACTGCAACGTCAGCGGGCCCCCGTCGTGCCCGGCCAGGGCGCGGCCCCGCCAGAGGCCGAGGCCGGCGCGGCCGGTGCGGATGGCGGCGAACTTGTCGACGTGGCGCTGGGACTCGAATGCGGTGTGGAGCCTGCGGAAGCGCTGGACGTCGAAATCCGCCTCGCCGAGGTGCAGCGTATAACCGGGGTAACGGGACTCAATGTGCGGACCTGCGCCGTCGTCCCAACTCTGCAGGTCCCTGCGTAACCGCATAATGTGCGCGTGCAGTCCGTTCCTGCCCCGGTCGCGGTCGGTGTCCCCCCAGATCTCCTCCGTAAGGTCCTCCATCGCGACATGTTGTCCGGCTTTCAGGAGCAAGCAGGCGAAAAGAGTAGTACGCAAGGCCCGTCGCAGGACATGGTCCTGGCCACCAGCTGTGATGACGAATGGGCCGAGAAGCCGTATCTCCATAGTCTCCAGACTATGTGATGAAAAATCATGGAAACCGGGGGAAATTTCAAGAACAACCTTGATGCAGCGGATGTGACGTTTTCTTAACGAAGGATGACATTTGTCGTTTAATGGGTGGTCTGCGTATTTACTCGGAACGAGTACTCGGCGGCGCGGGGTGGGACGGTGGTGACGGCGGCGGCCAGGTGGACCGGCCCGCCCGCCATACCGACTTGACGCGGTGCGCGATGAGTCTCTATAAGCGGAGACGAGGCGAACGCCTTGTCCAGAGGAGGTGCCTCGCACGAATGACGGGTGTGACTCGGGACGAGGTGTTGCGCGCGGCGGTGGCCAGGCGCAGGCCGGCGCACGCGGTGCCGGGGTTCGCCGCGGCCTACGCTGCCCGGGTGGCGGCCCTTGAGGTGCTGCTGCCAGAGCTGTCCGGCGCCGCGAGAGCCGCGACCGTGATTCACGGCTGGAAGCCGTATCAGGTGGTGGGCCACCTCATGGCCTCCGACCGGCTGCTCGCGGCGGCGCTGGGCGTGCCGCTTCCCGGGGCCGGGCCGTCGAGCGACGACCCGGAGGCGTACACGGACGAGGTGCTCGCGGCGGCGGGAGGCCACGACGAGGTGCTCGCCGAATGGCGGGCCCAGGCGGCGGCGCTCTGCGCGTTCCTCGCCGCCGCGGATCCCGGGCTGGCCGATACCAAGGTGACCGCGGGGGGCCTGAGGCTGCGCGTTCGCGACCATCTCACCAACCGGGCGTTCGAGACGTGGGTCCACACCACCGACATCGCGCTGGCCGCCGGGATCACCATGCCGGATCCCGTGGCGCACCACGTGCACGCGATGACGGACAGGGGCTGCCGTTCGCTGCCGTTCGCGTACCTGGTGGGCGGCGGGACGGGCACGGGCACGGTCGAGATGCGACTCAGCGGGCCAGGCGGCGGGACGTGGCAGGTCCGCCTCGGCGACGACCCCGGGTCGCAGCGCTCGGCGATCGCCATGGACGCCGTCGAGTTCTGCTTCCTGTTCGCCGACCGCCGCGACCCGCGGACCGTCGCGGCGTGGGTGGACGGGCCGCTGGCCAGGGAGCTGCTGGAGGCAGCTCCCCAGCTGGTACGGCTAGGCCGATAGGAACCAGGCGCCCAACCGGCGCTCCGGCAGGCCGAGCCCGTCGAGCAGCGCCTGCGCGTGCGCGGCCACGTCGTCCACCGCCTTGTCGGCCAGGTCCGCCACCGACAGCGCCTCGGCCGGGCTCAGCACCCCGCGTTCGAGCAGCCAGGCCCGGCCCCGGTGCAGGTCGCGCAGGCCGTACAGGCGTTCGGCCGCGGCCAGCGCCTCGTCCTGCCGCTCGGCCACCAGCGCGCGGAACGCCTCGGCGACCATGCGGCGCTGGTGCACCCGGGCCAGCTCCGCGGCCTTGGGCAGGTGCGGGTTCCACGCGTCGAACGGCGACAGCCCGGCGTCGCCGGCCTGCCGTACGGAGGCGGCCAGCTCCGCGTGCAGCGTGGCCTCCTGGACGCGCAGCAGGCCGAGCCGGACGTCGGGGTCGGCGAGGTCGCCCGTGACGGTGTCCGGGACCGCGCACGGCTGGAGGGTCTCGGCCATCGAACGCCCGGCGTCCAGGAGGATCAGCAGGTTGTCGCCGCCCGCGGAGTTGTAGCCCTGCGCCAGGCCCTCATAGGCGATGATCCGGTTGATCGAGAGCACGCCCTGGGCGCCGGTGCGGCGGCGGCATTCGGCGGTGATCTCGGCGCACAGCTCCGTCGCGGCGGCCTTGGCCAGCGCGTGGGTGCGATGCGCGGCCACCCAGGGCGAGAACGTGATCGCCGTCTCGTCCGGCGGCACCTCCCACGGCTTGGCGAGGAACGCCTCGATGGCCTTGTCGACCAGGGCGGTCACCGCGTGGGCCGAGGCCAGCGCGCCGTACAGCGCGTGCTGCTGGGTGCGGTAGTCCAGCACCGGGCGGTCGGGTGACAGCCGGCCCATCGTGCTCCGGGTGGCCGCGTACCGCAGGGCGATCGCGGCGGCGGCCCGGGACGCGCTCGCCAGCCCGACCGCGCCGGCGAGCGAGGCCCACGCCGACAGCGCGAGCGAGCGTACGAGCCTGCGGTCCTTGTTGCCGAGCGGATCCTCGAACCGCCCGTCGGAGGTGATCGAAGCGGTGTCCCTGAGCCAGTGGTCGTACGGCACGCGCACGCCGTCGAAGGACGTGACCGAATAGTCGAGCGCGACTGGCACGCTGCCCTCCAGCGGCTCGACCAGCACGCCGGGACGCAGTCCAGCGGCGTCGCGGAGCGGCACCACGAAGGCGAAGGTGCCGCACGAGCGGCCGTCCACGACCAGGTCGGCGTACACCGTGCCGATCTTGGCGACGCCGGGGAGCGCGATGCTGGCCATCAGCTTGCGCGCGCCCGGCGTGGGGGTGTGCAGGCGGAACGTACGGGTCTCCGGCTCGTAGACCGCCTGCGTTTGCAGCGATATGTGGTTGTTGCCGTGACCGATCTCGGTGATCAGGATGGCGCCGACCGCGTCCAGCCGGTCCAGGGACGCGATCGCGGATTCGAGCGACTCCTCCGGCCGGCCGAGCTCCTTGATGCTGGTCAGCACCACGGCGTAGTGGATGGCGGCGGCGGCGAACAGCGACGGGTCCACGACGGCGGCCCAGTCCAGCACGGCGCTCATCGTCCGGGGATCGTCCAGGAGCGGCCCGGCCCCGCCGACGGCCTCGTTCACCACGGCGAGCTGGGCGTAGGCCCGGCGGGCGTACGCATCGAGATCGCGGGGCGGCGCGCCGGCGAAGGCGGGGTGGTCCAGCAGGGCGTCGAGGTTCACGAGAACTCCTTGGTCTTGAGCGCCTGGGCGTGTTCGATCTCGAAGATGTGGCGCGGGTCGAAGGCGTGCACGTCGAAGGCGCACTCGGCGCAGCCCCGCCCGGCCTGCTCGACCTCGGCTCGCCCGGTGAGCGGGACGCGCTCGTCGCTCTGCGGCCCCGCGGGCTCCAGCCAGGCGCGCAGCCGTACGGGGAAGGGGAAGACGAACCGGTGGAAGTCGAACCGGCAGGCGTGCATGACCGCGTAGCGCCGGGTGCCGTCGGCCGTCGGGGGGATGGTCTCGTCCACCAGCCAGGTGAGGAGCTGGATGGACGCCTCGATGAGGATCATGCCGGGCACGTGCTGGCGTTCGGCCGTGTGGTCGCGGATGAGCTCGCTGTCGTTGGGCACGACGAGGTCGGCCGCGGCGACGCCGCCGGTCACCGTGGGCTCCGAGATCAGGACGTTGTCCTGGGCGCGCTTGACCACCCGGTGGCGGAAGACCGTGCGCGGCGGCGGGTCGCCGAACTCCACGCCGTCGCCCGCCACGGCCCGCAGGCCGTCCCAGGCCGTGGCGTCGACGCCCAGACCGGCGCGAACATGCAGCGCCTGCGGCGTGCCGGAGGTGAGCCGGTCGTAGAGCTCGCCGACGGTCATCACGCCGGGGAGCTGGGCCGCGGCCCCGAAGCACTCGCCGACCACCCAGACGTTCATCGGTGTCCTCCCCATCGAAGCTGTGCCGTGCCCCAGGTGACGCCCGCGCCGAACCCCGCGATCAGCACGCGGTCGCCGTCGGCCAGCAGTCCCTGCTCCGCGGCGTCGGCCAGCGCGTAACCGATGCAGGCCGCGCCCAGGTTCCCGGCCCGGTCGCCGACGATGTGCACCTGCTCGGCCCGCACCCCCGCCTCCTCGGCGACCTGCCGGAGCAGGACGGGGTTGGGCTGGTGGCAGATGAGCAGGTCGAACTCGTCCGCTGTCTTCAGCAGCTTGGGGAAGATCTCCTTGATGAAGGACGCGACGGCGCGGCCGTCCATCACGATCGACTGCGGGCCGTCGGGCCACCGGGTGCCGCCGCCCGGCTTGACGATGTGCTTGGCGTGCCTGCCGTCGGACCCCCAGGTGAAGCCGGTGAAGCCGTACCCGGGGCCGACCTGGTCCAGCACGCAGGCGGATGCGCCGTCGCCGAACAGGACGCTGGTGCCGCGGTCGGCGGGGTTGAGTACCCGCGAGTACACCTCGGCGCCGATGACCAGGGCGGCGCCGTCGCCGCCGCGCGTGGCCGAGAGCCAGTCGTGCGCGACGCGCATCGCGAAGAGCTGCCCGGTGCAGGCCGCGCCGAGGTCGAAGGCCACCGCCCGGTGCGCGCCGAGCTCCGCCTGCACGCGGCAGGCGGTCGACGGGCCGAAGTCGTCGGGCAGCGACGTCGCCACGACGATCATCCCGAGCCGGTCGGCGGGCAGGCCGGCGGCGGCGAGCGCTCGTTCCGCGGCCCGGAGGCCGAGGTCTGACGTGGCCTCGGTGGCATCGGCGACGTGCCTGGTCCGCACGCCTGTTCGCTGTTCGATCCAGTCCGGGCTGACGCCGCAGTCCGCCGCCACCTCTTCGTTGGTGCGCACGCGGCTCGGGGCGTAGGCGCCCGTGCCGACGATTCCGATATTCATGGGGAGATGATCTGCCGGGCGGCTGACACCGGAGGCGCCAAGCTCGTGACGCCCGATGGAAGCGAGGTGTCACACCCGCCGCCCGGCCGGTAGGGCGGGTGGAACGGCGGTGGAACCGGATGGCACGCCCATGGTGTGTAGGCCCACCGATCGAACCACGGGGAGATCCCATGAGACACCTGACGAAGAAGCTACTGGCCGCGCTGGCCACGGCGACGCTGGCCGCCTCCGGTGTCGCCGCCGCCACCGCGTTGCCCGCCGCCGCCTCCACCGCCGCCTCCACTGGCACCGCCTCCACCGTGCAGGGCGGCGCGCTGTTCAGCGGGACGGGCAAGGGGATCAAGGAGGCCGTCGCGCTCGCCAACGCCGAGGCGGCCGCCAGGAACCTCGCGTTGTTCCACGGGTTCACGGAGTGCGACGTGTTCGAGTCGGTGGTCTCCCAGGATCCCGGCAGCCTGGTGTTCTTCGCGGTGGTCTCGGTCCGCTGCGTGGACGTGAGCCGGTAGGGGACCGGCGGGCGGCGCCGCCCGCCGGTCGCTCCCGATCACGTGGTGGCGGCGGCGTGGCGGGTGGCGAACGACACCTGGGCCAGCGCCGCCGTCAGCTCGTCGGCCGGCCGGAGCGGCAGGTCCGGAGAGCGCCAGGCGACGTAGCCGTCCGGCCGGACGAGGGTCGCGCCGTCCTGGGAGAGCCCGAAGGCGCGGAGGAGCTCCGCCGGCTCGTCCGGCTGGAGCGGGCCGCCGATCCGCTGGTGGTCCACGGCGATGCCGGTCCGCTCGGCGGCCTGCCCGGCCGCGGCGGCCCAGTGGTCGCCGGCGGCGAGCAGGACCCACCCGCGCTGGAACAGGTCCAGCGTGGACAGCCGCGCGCCGTCCCGGGTCAGCCACAGGTGCGGCGCGCGGGTCCCTGGCCGGCCGGCCCACTGCTCGGGCCGCGCGGCGGGCGGCAGCTCGGCACCGGCCGCGAGCACGGCGTCCGACCTGTAGAGCTGCCCGAACTCCATGGCGTCGTCGTCGATGATCGGGGTGTCCGCCGCGGCGGGCCCCGCGTGCCGGCGATAGTCGGCCCGGGCGAATATCTGCTGGTGGCGCAGCCAGGCGATCGGGCGTCGCTCGGCATCGTACGTGTCGAGCAGGGAGGGCGCCGACTCGCCCGAGAGGACCGAAGCCAGCTTCCAGGCGAGGTTGTGGACGTCGTCGATGCCGGTGTTGGCGCCGTAGCCGCCCCGGGACGGGGGCAGGGTGTGCGCCGCGTCCCCCGCGAGGAAGACCCGGCCGTCGGCGAAGCGGTCGGCGATCAGGGCGCTGAGCTCCCACCGGCCGGTGGTGACGAGCTCGATCTCCAGGTCGGTCCGGCCGATCGCCTGGAGCACCTGGGTCTCCAGCGTGCCGAGGTCGCGGTCCTCGTCGTCGGCGAACATCAGCACCCAGCGGCCGTCGCCGTACGTGGTGAGGAACGCCTGGAGCCCCGGCTGGTCGATCTCGAACTGCCTGACCCCCGCCTGGAGGTACTCCTCCAGCGGGGCCTTGAACAACACGCTGCGCGAGGTGCTGAGCAGCCCGCGGCCGTCACGGCCGATGCCGAGCGCCTCGCGTACGGGGCTGCGGTTGCCGTCGGCCGCGATCAGGTAGCGGGACCGCACGCTGTGCTCGGCGCCGCCGGCGCTCCGCAGCACCGCCGTCACCCCGTCGCCGTCCTGGTGAAAGGACACCAGCTCGGTGCCGAACCTGACGTCGGCCCCCAGCTCGACGGCCCTGTCGCGAAGAATGGGTTCGAGCCGGTCCTGGGCGAGCGCCGCGCCGGTGCACGGCGAATGCTCGATCCTGCGCTCGGCCCCGGGCTCGTCCGCGCTCGGAGGCGTCCACGAGGACTCCTCGAACCACTCCCCGGCCAGGCTGTGGACGCGGGCCCGGCGCAGCCGGGAGCCGGGCGGCACCTGCGGGACGCGCGAGCCCAGCCCGGTCGCCCGCAGGAGCTCCAGCGTCCTCGGCGTGAAGCCGACCGCGCGGGGATGCGGCGAACTCGCGGCATGGCGCTCGACCACCATGGCCGGTACGCCGCGCCAGGACAGGAACAGCGCCGCCGACAGGCCCGCCAGCCCACCTCCGACGATCAGCACCGATGGAGATTCCATGTGCGTGCCCTTCTCTCGATACACTGTATTTCTCAATACACTGTATCGCGGCATGCGATGTATCGTTGATGGAATTCGCAGGCGGACGGCAAGGGGCACGATGGCGGCACGATCGGAGCCCGGCGGCGACGCCCGGCTCGTATGGGAGCGGCCCGAGCCGCCGGCGCGGCCGGCGCTCAGCCCGCTGAGCAGGGAGCGCATCGTCCGCGCCGCCATCGAGTTGGCCGATGCCGAGGGTTTGGAGTCGGTGTCCGTGCGCAAGGTCGCCGCCGCGCTCGACGCCGGGCCGATGCGCCTGTACGGCTACCTGTCCACCAAGGACGAGCTGCTCGACCTCATGGTCGACGCCGTGTACGGCGAGATCACCCCGCCCGAGCAGGCCGGCGAGGACTGGCGCGCGACCCTGCGCGCGCTCGCGCACCGCACCAGGCAGGCCGCCCACCGGCACGAATGGTTCGCGGACCTGTTCGGCGGCCGGCCGCACATGGGCCCCAACGCGCTGGCCTACCTCGAAGTGGCCCTGGCCGCCCTCTACCGTGCTCCCGGCTTCGACCACATCGACACCGCCATGCAGGCGGCCGGCGCGGTGAACGCCTACGTCATCGGCGCGGTCCGCAGCGAGATCGCCGAGGCGCGCGCCGAACGCGCCACCGGCCTGGACGAGCGGCAGTGGCAGGACACCTCCGCCCCGTACATGAGCCGGATGCTGGCCTCCGGCCGCTATCCGACGCTGGTCGAAGTCGTCCGGCACGCCACGCATCCGGACGCGGACGCCACCTTCGACGCCGGCCTCGGCTATGTCCTCGACGGCATCGCCACCCATCTGACCCGCTGACGGGCGCGCTCGGCCGCCGCAAGCCTCCCGCGACCTTCCCGGCTCAGGCCGGTCAGGCCGGGGGCTCTCAGTCTCAGGCCAGTGAGCCCGCCCGGCGGCCGAAGACCGCGCCGGAGGTGAGCCCGGTGCCGCCCGGGTAGTTGCCGCTGAACAGGCCGCCGAGCATCTCGCCACAGACGAACAGGCCGGGGACAGGCTCGCCGCTCTCGCCGAGGACCTGCCCGTGGGTGCCCGCGCGCAGCCCGCCGAAGGTGAAGGTGATGCCGCAGGTCACCGGGAACGCGTAGTACGGCGGGTGCTCCAGCGGGGTCGCCCAGTTCGACTTCGGCGGGGTCGTGGCGGCCGCGCGGCCGTCGAGCACGGACAGGTCGAGGGGGATCGACCGGTCGATCGAGGCGTTGAACTCCGCGACGGTCCCGCGTAGCGCCGCCGGGTCGACGCCCATCCCCGCGGCCAGCTCGTCGAGCGTGTCCGCCGTCACGACCGACGCGCCGGGCATGTCGTACTCCTCGGTCCGCAGCTCCGGCCGGGTGGTGGCGTCGAAGAGCTGGAAGGCCACGCCGCCCGGCTGGGCGAGGATGCGCGCGCCGTACTTGGCGTAGGTGAGGTTGCGGAAGTCCGCGCCCTCGTCGAGGAAGCGCCGCCCGTCGGCGTTGACCACGATGCCCAGCGGGTAGCCGCCGCGGGTGAGCTGGTTGGTGAGCTCGCGGTTGCTCTCGTTCTCCGCATGCCAGGCGTCCCAGGCGACGCTGTGGCACGAGCCCCAGTCGCCATGCGTCCCCGCGCCCGCGGCGATCGCCGCGACGAGCATGTCGCCGGTGTTGTGCGGCGTGCCGCGGACCTTCGCCCGCTGCCAGCCCTCGCCGAGATGCTCGCGGCGCAGCTCCGCGTCGGCCTCGAACCCGCCGGCCGCGAGCACCACCGAACCGGCGCGGACCGTGCCGTCGCGGCCTTCCGCGTCCTGCCAGGTCACCCCGGCCACGCGGCCTCCGTCGAGCACGAGCTCGCGGGCCCGCACGCCGTAGCGGATCTCCACCCCGGCCTGCCGCGCCGCCCGGGTGTGCTGCTCGATCAGCCCTTTCCCGCCGCCGGTGCTGCCGACGGCCAGCCCGCCCCAGAAGACCTGCCGGTCGTCGCCGTCGGGGTAGGCCTGCCGCTCGTACATCAGGCGGAAGCGCAGCCCCTTGCCGTGCAGCCAGCGGAGGGTCGCGGCGCTCTCGCTGATCAGCACCTCGGTGAGGATCTTGTCGTTCCGGTCATCGGTGACCTTGGCCATGTCCCCAGCGAAGTCCGCCGCCGAGTAGGAGGGGAGCACGGTGACGGGATGCCGCGGGTCGGGGTCGAGGAGGTCCGCGAGGTCGCCGAGGCCGTCGTGCGCGACGCGGAAGGCTCCCGCGGTGTAGAAGCTGTTCCCGCCCGCCTCCGCCGCCGGGCCCTTCTCCAGCAGGAGCACGCGGCGGCCGCGCTCGGCCGCGGCGTGCGCCGCGCTGAACCCGGCGTTGCCGCCGCCTACCACCACCACGTCGAAGGCGTCGTCAATGGCCCGAGCATCCCGTTGCATCCTGTCCTCCATGGTTCGTTCGCGACTGCATGCGAGTGTATACAGTCGTACACCATAGTGGTCCACCAGGGGAATCCGGGGAGCTGCCAGGTCCGTTGTCGATGAGCCGCCGGCCCTGGGCGACAGGTCACCTGGCGGGCATTCGGGAGGAGACAAGGGGCGAATTATTCGAGCGCACTTGCGGGTCGCCGGGGATAGCATGGCAAGGCTCTTCCTGATCCAGGCACACGACCACGGGGGATGTGTTCATGCCATCAGGAGCACGCGACGGCGCGGAGACGGGCCGTCCCACAGAAGAAGCGGATCTGGGCTCGCTGTTACGCGCTTGGCGTGAGCGGGCGCTGCTGACCCAGGAGCAGCTGGCGGAGCGCGCGGGGCTCAACGCCCGTACCGTGCGCCGGTTGGAGACGGGCGAGCTGCGCCGCCCGCGCAGCGCGTCGGTGCGCATGCTGGCCGAGGCGCTGGACCTGGACGACGCGGAGCTGGCGGTCCTGACGCGCGCCGCGAGCGGGAGCCCGCACGGCCCGCGCTGGACGCGCGCCGCGCCGCGGCAGCTGCCGGCCGACGTGGCGGCCTTCGTCGGCAGGACACAGGAGCTGACCCTCGTCGGCGAGGCGGGCGACGGGGACACGGCGATGGTCACCGCCATCGACGGCATGGCGGGGGTCGGCAAGACTGCGCTCGCCGTGCACGCCGCCCACCAGGTGGCCGCCCGCTTTCCCGACGGGGATCTGTTCATGGATCTGCACGGCCACACGCAGGGCGTCTCGGCGGCCGAGCCCGCCGAGACGCTCGCTCGCCTGCTGGAGGTGCTCGGCGTTCCGGGAGAGGCGATTCCCCAGGACGTCAATGACCGGGCCGCCCTGTATCGGACCATGCTGGCCGACAGGAAGATGCTGATCGTGCTGGACAACGCCGCCGACGAGGCCCAGGTGCGGCCGCTGCTGCCGGGCGCGGGGAGCTCCCTGGTCCTGATCACGAGCCGGCGGCGGCTGGTCGGCCTGGACGACGTCCGTACGATCTCGATGGACGTCCTGCCGGTCGCGGAGGCGATCTCGCTCTTCAGCAGGACCGCGGGCGAGGAGCGGGTCGCGGGCACGCCGCGGGAGGCGCTGGCCGAGGTGGCGCGGCGGTGCGGGCTGCTGCCGCTGGCGATCCGCCTGGCCGCGGCCCGGCTCAAAGCCCACCCCACCTGGAGCGTGCAGCACCTGCTGGAACGCCTGGAAGAGCATCAGGTCCTGCTCAGCGAGCTGCACGCGGGCCGGCGCAGCATCGCCGCGGCGCTCGACCTGTCGTATCGGGAGCTCACCGACGCCGAGCGGCGCGCCTACCGGTTGCTGGCGCTGCATCCCGGTACGGACTTCGGCTCCGACGCGGCCGCCGCGCTGCTGGCCGCCGACGTCGCGGGCACGACCACGCTGCTGGACCGGCTGCTGGAGGTTCACCTCCTCCAGGAGCCCAATCCCGGCCGGTGCCGGTTCCACGACCTGATCCGCGCCCACGGCGCCGAACGGGCGCAGGCCGAGGAGCCCGAGGCCGACCGGCGCGCCGCCATGACCCGGCTGCTGGACCACTACAGCCGGGCCGCCTCGACGGCGATGGACGTGCTCTACCCCTACGAAGCCGGCACGCGCCCGCCTCCTCCCGCCGGCGCCGGAGCCAGGCCCGACGCGAACACGGCCACGGCGTGGCTGGACACCGAGCTGGCCAACCTGCTCGCCCTCGCCCAGCACGCCGCCGAGCACGACTTTCCCCGGCACGTCCAGCACCTGTCGGCCACCCTGCACCGCTGCCTGCGCGGACGCGGCCGGTATGCCGAGGCCGAGACGCTCCACGCGCGGGCGCTGTCCGCCGCCCGCGCGACGGCGGATCGTACGGGCGAGATGGAGGCGCTCCTGGAGCTGGGGGAGATCCGTTGCGTGTCCAGCCGGTACGAAGCGGCGATCGAGGACGCCACGAACGCCCTGAAGATCGCCCGCGCCCTCGGCCACGAGGCCGGCGAGCTGCGGGCGCTGCACGGCCTCGGCATGAGCGCCGGCTCCCAGGGCCAGTTCGCCCAGGCTGTCGAGCACTACACGCGGGCGCTGGAGATCGCCCGGTCGATCGGGCACCGCAACGGCGAGCTGGACGCGCTGATCGGTTTCGGCAACGCCCACCGGGCGATGGGGGAGCCCGACCAGGCGGTCGACGCCCTGGTGCGAGCGCTCGGCATCGCCCGAGCCATCGGTCACCGGATCAGTGAGCTGCGCGCGCTCAACGGTCTCGGCCGCATCCATCTCGGCAGGGGCGATCTCCGGTCGGCCACCGATTGCCTGACCCGAGCCCTCGACCTGGCCCGCGGCACCGGGCACCGGCTGGGCGAGCTCAGCGCCCTGACCGCGCTCGGCTTCCTGCATCGCAGCCAGGGGCGGCACGAGCAGGCCCGCGACTGCTACCGGGAGGTCCTGGAGATCGCGCGCGAGGTCGGCAACCGCAACTGGCAGTTCGAGGCCATCCATGGCCTGGGCCGGCTGCAACAGGACGTCAAACGCCCCGACCAGGCGCTCGACAGCCACCGCAGGGCGCTCGACCTGGCAGTGGACCTGGGCCAGCAGGGCGACCAGGCCCGCGCCCACGATGGGCTCGCCTGCGCCTATGCCGCGCTCGGCCGCCATGACCGGGCCCAGCACCACTGGGCCCGCGCCCTGGACATCCTGGCCGATCTCGGCACCGACCGCACCGAAGAGCGCGGCGTCGACGCCGGAAGCATCCGCGCCCGCCTCGCCGCGCTCGTGACGGTGCCGCCCCAGGCGGCGCGCTGACGCTCAGGGGGCCAGCCACTGCGCCGTCGGCCAGCCCTCGCGCCGCCAGGCGCTGTCCCAGAACATCCACTCGTACGCCGCCGCCCGGCAGTACGCCTCGGCCATGGCCGCCCGGGTGTCCGGATCGGCCGCCGCGGCGAGGCGGTCGGCGATGCCCTTGGCCTGCTCGACGGAGGCCGCGAAGCCCGGGTCGGAGTAGGTGGTGATCCACTTGCCGTACGGGTGCCCGGGGGCGTCCGCGGTGCGGCTCAGCAGGGCCGTACCGACGTCCTGGTAGATCCAGAAGCAGGGCAGCACCGCCGCCGCGATCACCGGGTAGGGCGCGGTGAGCGCCGTGGCCTGGAGGAACGACGCGTAGGCCAGGCACGTGGGCGAGGTGGCGACGGCCGCGGCGTCGGCGCCGAGCTCCTCGATGTAGCCGGCGTGCAGCAGGCGCTCGGCGGCGAGCGCGGCGTGCGCGCTCTGGGCGTAGAAGGCCGCGTCGGCCGGGTCGGTGGCGCGGGCCGACGCGGTGGCCAGCGCCTTGGAGAAGGACTCCAGGTACCGGCCGTCCTGGACGATGTAGAAGGCGAACCGGTCGGGTTCGAGGGTGCCGTCGCCGAGGGCGACGTTGAACGGGTGGGTGTGGATGGCGCTCATCAGCTCGGCCGTGCGCAGCCACATGTCATCGCAGAACATCGTGCCTCTTTCAGGGGTCACCGGACGGCGGGGACGTGACGGGCGGGGGCCTGCGACGGACAGGGCTTCGGGTGCGTCGTTCACCGGTGTGACGTCCCTTCGCTAGTGCGAACTAGATCAGGTTCGACGGGTGTGATCTCAGCCCGGACCTCCGGGCACCCCGCGTCAGCGGCCCACTGTAACAGGCGATCAGGCGCGCGGCGCCGCCGGGAGACCTCGCGGGCGCTCGGCTTGACACGCATCGTTCGACTGTACGACTATCTCGTACCAACGGAATATACGAATCATTCGTACAGTCGAACATCTGTCTCCTATACACATCTCCGAGCCCACGAGACCCTAAGACATCT